>NZ_CP157355.1:977363-1303151 GCF_040047665.1 Chitinibacter sp. FCG-7 | reverse complement strand
GTACTGGTGGGGGCTGCGCTGGCAGTAGGTTTAGGGCTGGCTGTCAGGGTTGGGATCGTAGTCGGTTTGCTGCTTGGTGCAGCAGTCGGCGCGCTGGTTGCAGCGACTTGGCCGCTGACTGTGCGCCATACACCCCATGGCCCGCTGCTGGCCGGGTTTTCGCCCTTGGTCCACCAGCCGTTGGTATACAGTTGCCCCTGATAGCTCACAATCTGGCCAGGCTCGGCGTATACGGTATTGTTATTCCATTCTGTGGCAGCGTGAGCAACGCCAGCTTGGACGATGATTGCGGCCACGAGGCCCGCTTTAGAAAAGAAATTCATTGCTCCTCCAGAGCTATTTTTTGTTTGCGCACAAGTTTCTGTTCATGTGTCTGGCATACAGCAGCGCGAATTTACCAGAAATATTAGGAATTAGTGATGTGCCAAAAGCGGGCTTTGTTATTTGCATCACCTTTGCTGGCGACGCGTGAGCGGCTGGAGTTTTAAATGCTGATTTAAATCAGTTGTTTATTCGCTGCTTTTGCAGATTGAAAGCAATAAAAAACCCGCTTGAAAGCGGGTTTTTCGACGTACGGTGAAGACCTTATATGGTTTGTGTTGCAATCGCGTTGCTGCTGTGAGTAATGCGATTATTGCTGTCTACATAAATCAGCGATGGTTTGTGATTGTGCAGCTCGTCATCGCTGTAATCGGCAAACGTGGCAATAATCAGCAAGTCGCCCACCTGGGCGTGGCGAGCGGCTGAGCCATTGACCGAAATAATGCCCGAGCCACGTTGGCCTTTAATGGCGTAGGTCGAAAAACGGGCGCCATTATTGATATTCCAGATATCAATTGCTTCGTATTCGCGGATATTGGCCGCTTCAAGCAGGTTTTCGTCAATGGCGCACGAGCCTTCGTAGTGCAATTCGGCATGCGTTGCAGTAACGCGGTGCAGTTTGGATTTAAGCATATTGCGTTGCATGGTGTTCTCCCGCTTGGGGCGTGACCCAAAAGATAGGCGCGATTATAAAACTTTGCATCAAAAAGCCAAGCGAAAGTGCATCAGCTCGCGCGATAAATCAAACATCCATCGAGCAAATATTCCCCTTCCTGGGTTCTGGCGTCTGGCGCGATGCGGTCAAATTCAAAGCGGGTGCCATCCAGAATCAGCCAGGCCGGAATGGGTTTTTCCTGAAAACGGCCCAGAGTTTCTGTCGCCCGAATAATCTCGCGCGGCTGCATGCTACTGGCAGGCGGTGTCATTCGAGCCAGCTCGGCAGCGTCTTCGCGCGCGTCCCGCTCCTCAGGCAGAGGCAGATTGCGCACCATGGCTTGCGGGGCGGTTTCGCGCTCTTGCAGCGGCAAGCTGCGCAAATACCAGTTAAACAGCAGGCGCGGCAACACCACGCGTTTGACCTGCTTTTGCGAATTGATCACGCAAGCCACGCCAAAGTCAGCGCCGCAGGAATGGCAATGCGCTTTGGCGGCAATGGCAATATGGTCTTCAACCAGCCGCGCAACGCCATTCATGTCTTTGGCGTGCAGCATGGTGCCGCAGGAAACGCAGGGTTTGGAGAATTGCTTGATTTCCTGCCCGTTGGCAAACTTCAATGGCAGAAAATCGCTAAGGCGACGATTGGGCTGCATGGGGTGGTCCTTCATGGCAGGCTGGCCTGCTGAATGTCGGGTTACGCTATGCTAACCCGACCTACATTTTTTAAATGGTGGCGATCCGGGCTTCGACGGCCAGCTCCAGATAATCAACCTTGATCAGCTGTAGTGAGACTGTCATCCCAGCCGGGAGTTCTGGCAGGCCGCCCACGCGCAAGACCAGAGGCATGCCATCAACGCGCACCAGATTTTCCTTGATCACTTGCGCGGTGAATTCGCGCATATTCTCTTGTTCTAGATAACGGATGCACCAGTAGCGCTCCATTTTGTCCTGAAAATCGGCATAAGCGGCGTACGCGGCGTCAAACGACGAAATTGCGGTAAACAGCTCGGCGTCATTTTTCTGATAGCGCGGCTTTTCATTGCGTATCATCGCCACCAGTTGTTGCTGGTTGATGAAATCGACCGCGCGGCGCAGCGGCGAGCTGGACCACATATAGCAATCAACACCGAGGCCAGCGTGCGCAGTCGGTTGAGTTGATAGTTTGACGCGGCCACCGCCTTGCGAGCGATAAATGCCGGCGATTTGCGCATCGCGTAGATTCGCTCCCCACAGGCTGTTGACCAGAATCATCAGCTCGGCAACGAGTTTATCCATTGGCGCACCACGTTTGCGCGGTACGATGCGGACGCGCTCGGCTTGGCCTTCTTCCCGATCAATATAAAAACTGTAATCAAGGCGTTGTTGCTGCGGCTGATCGGCTTTGCCGCGACGGCCTTCGAGCGCGCCAGCCAGATTCCACAGCAGCGTCAGCTCGGCTTTCCACGGATAGTCTTCGCCCTCCTTGCCGACGGTGTCTTCATTGAAATACGGCTCGATATCGTGATGGCGCAGATTGGCGACCACGGGCACGCGCTCGATCAGCGAGCGATGGCTGATGATGTCGTAGCCGAGCGAGACTTCCAGATACATCGACACCGCCGGGCGCGCCGCGCCTTCTTGCAATGTGAATACTTCGACTGCGTCGTCGGGCAGCATGGTGATTTTGTCGCCGGGGAAATACACGGTCGACAAGCGATCGAGTACGACTTGATCTAGCGTTGAGCCTGGCAAAATACCGAGTACAGGTGCGGCGATGTGGATACCGACTTGCCAGTTGCCGTTGGCGAGCTTTTTCAAACTGAATGCGTCGTCAATTTCGGTCGTGCTCGCGTCGTCAATCGAGAAGGCTTGCACATCGGCAATCGGCAAATCTTCAGGCGCAAACACGGGCTCGGTCGCCGGAAAGCCACGACCTTTGGGGAAATGCTCGACCAAAAAGCCGTCGAGATGATATTGCGCCACGTCGGGAATTGCGCCCACTTTTTCTAGCAAGCGCAGCGTTGATGTTTGTGCGCTTTCAGCCGCTTGCGCCAGTGCTTTGTATTCGAGGCTGTTTTTGTCGGGGCGATGTATTAGTCTAGAGATCTTTTCCTGCAAGGCTTGTGGCAAGATACCTGCCAGAAGATCAGCTTCCCACGCAGCCATTTGCTCGGCTTCACGCGCTTTGCGCTCCAGTCCGGCAATCGCCGCTTTCAGGTTTTCTTCGGGTGCAGCTTTGTAGCGGCCTTTGCCTTTGCGATAAAAATACATCGGCGCGGTATGCAGCGCGATGGCCGCGGCGGCTTGCTGGGTCAGGCTGGGGTTGGCACCAAAGTATTCGGCGGCAATTTCGGCAAAGCCAAATTCATCTTGCCCGCAGCATTCCCACAGGAAATTGACATCAACTTCGGCGGCGAGGCTCTGTGCCGATTTGAAAAAATCGTCGAGGCTGATGCGATCAAAACGCAGTAGCACATTGGCGGTTTTGATTTTGCTGCGTTTGCCGCGTGCGTCTTCCACTTGCATGCTGGCAGCCTGCTCATCATTGATGCTGGCGACTTTAAAGCTGCCATCTTCCTCGTAAAAAACATTCATCGCGATTATCAACCGTTGCGCCAAGGCCAAAACCGGCAATTATATCAAAGCCATTCCTCTGATGTTTTAAAAACTCGGGCTCTGTTGACGTTTGGTTGACCAATACGCTGGCGTGGTGTTTGTGCTGTTTTTACGCCCGAGCATGGCAAATTATGGCTAAATCAGCGACAATCTCGAAAATAACTCGAGAATGTCTAATCTTGTCAGTTCAGCCGCAATCCGCCACGGTGCATCCAGCCCAGACGCAGCCTGCCCCGCGACTTTTTGATCGTCGCGTGGTGAGTAGCGAGCTGCGCTTTGCGCTGGCCGAAACATCGGCCGGAGGCAGCAAGCTGGTGATGCTGGTGGGCGAGCCCGGCTCGGGTAAAACCCAGCAGGCGCATGATTTATTGCCCTTTGTTCGCCAGCGCGGCGGCATGCTGATTGAAAGCCGGATTGAATCGCTCAACTGGAGCAAACCGCTCGATAGTCTGCTGCTTGGTTTAAGCCAGCTCAGCCAGCCGCTGACGCGCCAGCTGGGTAATCCCGGATTGAGCGGGCAGGAGGCCGTGCTGGAGCTGTCGCGCCGCCTGGGCCTGATCCAGCAGATTGATACCGATATTGATTTATCGCTGGCGCTGCACCTGCATCTGCTGGTGGGCGAGCTGCTGGTTTATGCCAGCCAGCAACTCAAGCCACTGGTCTGGATTATCGACGATGTGGATTTGCTCGATCAGGATGCGCTGGCGCTGCTTGATTATCTGATTGAACACCGCAGCAGCCCGTATCTGATGTTTCTGTTGTGTGTGCGTGATGAGCATTTGCCCGCGACACAGCGCTGGAAAGCCTTGCCGCATTGCCAGGTCTTTCCGCTGGCGCCGTTTAGCGTGCGCGATACCGTCGCCTGGCTGATCGAAGAGCAAAACCTGAACCCGCGGCTGGCAGCAGAAATTGCGCCTTTTTTGCAGCAAACCTGTCAGGGCAATTTGCAGCTGTGTCGCTTTTTGCTCGATAGCCTGGCTGCACACAATTTGCTGGGCGTGGTGCCCGAATCGCAATGGCAGCAGCGTATCCAGCAGATTTCACTGCAATTGCGCACGCCCGAGGCCGAGGCTTATTTTCGTGAGCAATTACTCTCGCTGACCGAAACCGGGCTGGAAATCCTGCAAAGCGCCAGCCTGATCGGCATGGAGTTTGATGCCCGGCTTTTGCACGATTATCTGAGTACCAGTGCGGTACAGGAGCATCTGTATCTGGCGCAAAAGCAGGGCTTGATCGAGGTGCTATCAGGCGATATCTGGCGCTTTGTGCACCCGCATCTGCTGCGTCTGGCGCAGCATACTTTCGAGCAGCAAACCGAAGCCGATCTGCACGCACGTCTGGCGCAGCGGATGATGAAGTTTCCCAATTTTGTTCTGCAGGCGCTGCGCCATGCGCAGCAAGCCGGGCAGTTGATGACGCCCCAGGACAAAATCCGCTTTGCCCACCAATCGCTCGACGTTGCCGCGCAAGCCGTACAGCAGGGCAGCCCCATGCACGCTGGGCAGATCTTGGAGCAATTGCTGGCCTTGCTGGGCGAATCGGTCTGGAGCGAGCAGCCGCAGCTCAGCGAGCAGATTGTCGAAATCTGGTGTGCCAGCTGGCAAGAGCCCGCGCAACTGCAAGACGCTACCGTGCTGCTGAACAATCTGTCTGCCGCAGCCAGCCCGCGCCTCACGGCCATGCTGGCCAGTACGCAGCTGCGTCTGGCGCTGCTGGGGCATGACTATCCGCTGGCCTTTGCCGCCGCCGAGCTGGGCCTCAAATCGCTGGGCATGAAAATGTCGATGAGCGGCAGCACGCCGCAGCTGCTTAGCCTGTTGCTGCAATGGGCATGGTGGCAATACGCTGCTGGCAAGCAAAAAACCGATGCTGATCCGGGTATTGATTCAGATGATCCGGTAGAGCAGAAAGCCGATACCGATGCGGCGAGGCCGAATATCGAAGCCGCGCAGCAAATTTTTGCTGATCTGTTTGGCCCCTGTTTTTTTGCCCGCCCACGGCTGCTGGCGGCCATTACTCTCAAGCAATTGATACTCTCGCGCCAATATGGGGCAGGGCCGATGACGGCTGGCGCACAAATTTGCGCGGCGATGATGCTCAATGTTTTTGCCCGGTATGACGCGGCTTTTGCTGTCGCAGAAAAAGCCAATCAAATGGCCAAGGCGCAGTCTAGCGAAAGGCAGCGGCACCGCGTACCGATTCTGGATTTGGGGCTGGTTCAGCCTTGGCGGCAGAATCTGCAGCAATTGCTGCCCGATCTGTGGCGCTGGCAACAGAATGCCTATTCTTATGGTGATTTCGAGTTTGCCGGCTACGCCCATATGTTTTACATCGGGCATTCGCTACTGAATGGCAGCCCGCTGCCCCATCTGGCAAAAGAAGCGGCCAAAATCGACGAAGATTTGCGCCACACTCGCCAGCAGCACTTGTTGCCGATGTCGGCCGTGTTTCGCCAATGCTTGCACAATCTGGTACACGCCGCCGATGCGCAGCCGTGGTTGTGCGAAGGCGGGCAGTTTTCTGCCGATTCGCTGACCGAGCTGTATCGTCGGCGCGATGCGCTGAATCTGTTCAACTATTATTTGCTTACGGCGTATATGGCGAGCTTTTGTCACGCCAGCGAGGCCGCGAGCGATGCGCTCTCGCAAGCCAGACCGTATCTGGAATCGATTCGGGGCTCGGTGCTTGAGGCGCAATACCGCTATCTGTCTGCGCTCAATCTTTGCCTGGAACCTGGTCGGCGGGGCTGGTGGTGGCGGCGGCAGATCACGCGTGCCATCGCTCGCCTGAAAGGCTGGGCCGCACAAAACCCGAGCATGTTTGCCAGCCCGCTCGCTTTGCTGCAAGCTCAGTTTGCCAGCGCCAGACAGCAGTACGACGAGGCGCAGCACTATTTCCACGCCGCAATCGAGGCCGCCCGGGTGAACCAGCATCACCATGAATACGGCATGGCGGCCCTGCACTATGGTCGCTTTCTGCTGGGGCGGCACCATTTTCACCACGCCCGCCAGATGCTCAAGCTGGCCATCGAGCACTACGATCTATGGGGGGCGGCAGGTATCTCGGCACAAATTCGGCGCGAGTTCGGTGCATTTCTGAATAAAAAAGCCAAGTCTTGAGACTTGGCTTTTTTTATCTGGTTCAGATTGAGGTGCTATTGGGTATATGGCTGAAACTCAATTCAGATTTGGCTTTTAGCCATATACCTATGTTAATTACGCGTCGCCCAATTGCGCCAGTAGCTCGGTTTGATGCTCATTGATCAAGGCTTGTGTCAGCTCAGTCAAATCGCCGTCCATGATGTAGTCGAGTTTATACAGCGTCAGATTAATCCGGTGATCGGTCATTCGCCCTTGCGGGAAATTGTAGGTGCGGATGCGCTCGGAGCGATCACCCGAGCCGATCAGTGATTTACGTTCGGCCGCTTCCTTGCTTTGGATCTCGCGCAGTTGCGCATCTTTAATCCGTGCCGACAGTACGGCCAGCGCGCGCGCCTTGTTTTTGTGCTGTGAGCGATCGTCCTGACACTCGACGATAATGCCGGTCGGGATATGCACCACGCGTACGGCCGAATCGGTTTTATTAATGTGCTGACCACCCGCGCCGCTGGCGCGGAAAGTATCAATGCGCAAATCGGCCGGGTTGATATTCACCTCTTCCAGTTCATCCGCTTCCGGCATCACCGCCACGGTACACGCCGAGGTGTGAATCCGGCCTTGTGTTTCGGTCGCCGGTACGCGCTGTACACGGTGGCCGCCGGACTCAAATTTGAGCTTGGAATACGCGCCAAGGCCGACGATGCGCGCGATGATTTCCTTGTAGCCGCCCAGATCGGATTCATTGGCCGACATGATTTCCACCTGCCAGCGGTTGCGCTCGGCATAGCGGCTATACATGCGGAATAGGTCGGCGGCAAACAGCGCCGATTCGTCGCCACCCGTGCCAGCGCGGATCTCCAGAAAAATATTGCGCTCGTCGTTCGGGTCTTTCGGCAGCAAGGCTTTTTGCAGATCGAGGTCAAGTTGCTCTAGTCTGGCCTTGCCGTCTTTGATTTCTTCGGCCGCCATTTCAGCCATTTCCGGGTCGGCCAGCATCTCTTGCGCATCAGCCAGATCAGCGTTAATGCGGTTAAATTCGTGCCATAGCTCGACCACCGGCGTCAGCTCGCTAAATTCGCGGTTCAGTTTGCGATATTGATCCATATCGCGGGTGGCTTCTTCGGAAGCCAAAAGGCCACCCACTTCTTCGAGCCGGTCGGCCAATTGCGCCAGTTTGGCGAGGATTGATGGTTTCATTGTTGTTCCGGTGAGGAGTGAGGAGTGGGTGTGAGGAGAAAACCTCAAATCACCTGCTCATCACCCGAAATTATGACTTCAAGACGTTGGCGCTTGGGGATATATCCTGACACCTCACGCCTCACTGATTAATCAATATCTAATCAATATCCTGCAGGCGGTACAGGCGGCGCACCAGATTGACCAGTGCCTCCTGTTCGTCGGCGGGGGCGCCATTGAGCGCGGCCAGCGGGGCGTGCAGGAATTTATTGCTGATCTGCTGCGCCAGCTGCTCCAGTACCAGTTGCGGGTCCTGGCCATTGGCGAGCTTTTTCTGCGCCCGCTGTACTTCGCTGCGGGCGATGCGGTCGGCATGATCACGCAAATCGCGGATGGTGGGCACCACGGCGCGGCTGGCTAACCAGCTGTCAAATTCTTTGACCTTTTCGCTGATCATTGTTTCGGCGCTGTTCACTTCCATGCTGCGCGAGGCCATGCCTTCCTGTACCACCTGCGCCAGATCATCGACCGTGTACAAATAGGCGTCGGCCAATTCGCCCACTTCGCTTTCCACATCACGCGGCACCGCCAGATCGACGATAAACATCGGCCGACGGCGGCGCTGCTTGAGTGCGCGCTCGATCATGCCTTTGCCGACGATAGGCAGCGGTGCTGCGGTCGATGTCACCACCACGTCGAATTCGTGAATGCGCTCGGGTAAATCGCTGAGCAAAATCGCCTCGCCCCCCAGCTCGCTGGCCAATTCCTGGCCGCGTTCCAGCGTGCGGTTGGCAACTACCATCTTACAGGGGGACTGGGCGGCAAAATGCGTGGCGCAGAGCGCGATCATTTCGCCCGCACCGATAAATAACACTTTGCACTCGGCAATGGTCGGGAAAATCCGTTCGGCTAGCCGAACTGACGCTGCTGCCATCGAGACGGAGGCCGCACCGATGCGCGTGCGGGTTCTGACTTCCTTGGCGGTGGAAAAAGCACGCTGGAAAACACCATTGAGTAGCGTGCCCAGCGTGCCCGCTTCACGCGCGGTGCGCTCGGCGTCTTTAAGCTGGCCCAGAATCTGCGTTTCGCCCACCACCATTGAATCGAGTCCACAGGCGACGCGATACGCATGCCGCGCAGCTTCGGTGCCTTGATGAATATACAGGTGGGGGGTAATGCTCTGTAGGTCTTGATGGCGATTTTCTGCCAGCCAATACTTCACTGCATCCAAATCGCGGGCGTGACAGTACAGCTCGGTGCGATTACAGGTAGAGACAATCGCGGCTTCAAACACGCCTTTCAGACTCACCAGCTCGGCCAGCGCGACGTTCATCTCGTCCGGATTAAAGGCAAGCCGCTCCCGTACTGCGACAGGCGCAGTCTGGTAGTTAAGCCCTAAAACGACGAGATTCATGGTGCCGGATAATCGCTGCAAGAGTGCATCGGCTTTGCCGCCGAAAAGCCGGATAGCAAAGCAAATGAAAGACAAAAGAGCGCTATTTTACCCTGAAATCAGGCCTTTGGTGACGAATGTCACGGCAAAAGCCTTACCCCTTTGGGCTTAGTGCAGTTTCAGCGTTGGGCGGGCAACCCGGCGCAGCTTGTCGCCTATCCACAACAGCCCTGCGAGCACCCAGCCGTGGACGGCGGCCTGATGCAGGCGGTAGAGCGAGGCATAAATCAGCTTTGCACCGCGGCCTTCGACATAATAATTGCGCTGCGGGCCGACAATCGCGGCCAGGCTGCCAACGGCGGTGTGCTTGCCCAATGAGACCATCATGCCTTGTGGCTTGAAGACAAAAGGCGTGATCTCGCGGCCATTGAGCTTTCTGATCAGCGCGTCAGCCAGCCAGCTGGCTTGCTGGTGGGCAACCTGCGCGGTGGCCGCCAGCTGCGGGCCGCCTTCGCCGTCGCTGGCCGCGGCGCAGTCGCCAATGGCAAACACATTCGGGTCGGTCTGCGTTTGCAGGCAGGTGGTCACTTCGATTTGATTATTGCGATTGGTCGCCAGACCCAGGCCGGATAACCAGTCTGCTGCTTTAACGCCAGCGGCCCAGACGCGGATCATCGCCTTGAGCTGCTGGCCGTCGGCCAGCGTAAAGCCGCTGTCTGAGACTGCGGCCACGCGCGCATTGCACGCGACCATAATGCCGCGCTGCGCCAGCGCTTCGGTGGCGTAGTGTGATAGTGATTCGGGCGCGCCGGACAGAATGCGTGGCGCGCCTTCAATAATGGTGATTTCCAGCTGCGCCGGGCTTAGATTGGCGCCGTAGTTATGCATCTCGCGGATGGTGTGGTCGATTTCGGCGGCCAGCTCGACACCGGTGGCGCCGCCGCCGACAATGCCGATGGTCAGCTTGCTTGCACCGTGGCCGCTGGCGCCGACGGCAAATGACAAATCCAGAATCCGGCGCCGCAAGCGCTCGGCATCGCTGGGCGTATTCAGGAACATGCAGTGTTCCTGCGCGCCTGGCGTGCCAAAGTCGTTGGCGATCGCGCCCAATGCCAGTACCAGTGTGTCGTAGCAGATTTCGCGCTCGCCGGTGAGGATATCGCCCTGCGCATCGCGCACTGCGGCCAGCGTGATGGTTTTGCGCTCGCGATCAACGCCTTGCATCCAGCCAAATTCAAACTGATAGCCATTACGGTAAGCATGGCCAAAGTAATTGACTTCGTCTTCGCCGGTATTGAGCGCGCCGGTGGCCACTTCGTGCAGCAGCGGTTTCCAGATATGCGTCGGTGAGCCATCGACCAGAATGATGTTGGCCTTTTTCTTGCCACCGAGTTCACGGCCAAGTTTGGTGGCCAGTTCAAGACCGCCTGCGCCACCGCCGACAATCACAATTCTGTGTAATGGTTTGCTCATTCTGGTTTACCTTTTGGGTGGAAAGAACGGCCGCTCTTTTTGGGTAGACTCATCGCTTTGATCGAGAGATGCAATCAGATATTAGCAGTAATCAAGTACAAAAAGCCCGTTAGCATTCACTAACGGGCTTTTTGTGTGAGCCATTTTAGAACCCCAATAAGCGCGCGGATTGGTAAAACACAAACGACACCATCCACGCCAAACCCAGCGACCAGCTCATCGAAAACGCGGTGTAGAGGCTGGATTTGGATTCTTTCTTGATCGCGGCAATCGCCGACACGCACGGAATATAAATCAGCGAGAACAGCATAAAACTGTACGCCGAAACGGGGTCCAGTGTGTGCGAGAGCTGGGTGGCCAGCGCGGCACCTTCGTGGCCGGTGATGACCGACAGTGCACCAAGTACCACTTCCTTGGCGACAAAGCCGAAAATCAGCGCAATCGACAGCGTTGATTCAATCCCAATTGGGCGCAGCACCGGCGCGAGAAAATCGGAAATGATCGCTGCGTAGCTGTGTTGCGGGTTGGGGAAATTGGTCAGCAGCCAGACCAGCACGACGCCGAGTACGATCATCGTTGTGGCCAGACGCAGGAAGTCGCGTGCTTCGCCCCAGCCGCGCCGCCAGATATGGGTCAGCAGCGGCAGGCGATACGGTGGTAATTCCAGCGCAAAAGGCTCGCTCGATTTGAATTTTGATTTGAACAGCACCGCAGTGAACATCGCGATCAGGATACTGGCCAGATACAGCGAGAGCACGACCCACGGCGCATGTGTCGGGCTAAAGAGCGCGCCGCTTAAAAACAGGAAAATCTGTAGCCGCGCCGAGCACAGTGAGAATGGAATTGTCAGCATCGTCAGCAGTCGCGCCTTGTGATCACGGATGACGCGCGTTCCCATAATTGCCGGCACATTGCAACCAAAACCCATCATCAGCATGACAAAGCCACGGCCATCGAGCCCCATCCGGCTCATCAGCCCGTCCATCATAAAAGCGGCGCGGGCGAAATAGCCCGAATCTTCGATGACCGACATCAGGCAGAAGAATAAAAAGATAATCGGCGCAAAGGTCAGCACCGTGCTCACGCCGTCAAACAGCCCACTGATGATAACGCCTTGCCAGAATGAAGGCAGGCTCGCGGTGGCGGGAACGAGTGCATTGTCTTTAAACCAGGTGAGGCCCGCTTCGAGCAAATCTTGCAATGGCGTACCGATGGCGTAGGTGAGCTGGAACAAGGTCAGCATCATCAGTACAAACAGCGGCAAACCCAGCCATGGATGCAAGACGAAGCGATCCAGTCTGGCCGTTGCGCTCTCGTTGAGTGTCGGCGCTTGCTGCACGCAGCGATCAAACAGCTGCTTTTCCTGTGCGTGCAAGATGCTTGAATCGTTTGTATGGGGTATATGGTTGAAGTCTATTTGTTCTGCTACCTGGCTGAATATACCCTCAATGGCTTTCTTGCTCTCGGCAAGGCCTTGGCCATATTTGGCGCTGAGCAATTGCACTGGCGCCCCCAGCGCTGTACTCAGTGTGGCGACGTCGATGCTGATTCCAGCGCGTTTGGCCTCATCATGCATATTCAGGCAAATGATCAGTGGCGCGCCAAGTGCTTTGAGCTGCAAAGCCAGCGCCAGCTGACGATCAAGCTGGCAGGCGTTGAGTACCAGCACCACGGCGTCGAGTTTGGCCTCGCTTAAAAAACGCTGCGCAACTTGCTCGTCCTCCGCGCCGCCGGTCAGATCATAAATACCCGGCAGATCGAACACCTGCACCATTTGCGCGCCGAGCAGAATCCGGCTTGAAGCCAACTCAACGGTGAGCCCCGGCCAGTTGGCGACGCGTGCCGTTCCGCCGGTCAGGCGATTAAATAAAGTCGATTTGCCCGTATTGGGCATGCCAACCAGCGCGATGCGTTTCATGCTGCCACCTCGGCAATCACGCCCAGCGGTACATTACGATTCAAAAGTTGAACTTCAATGCCTTGCGCAGCATCGCGGCGCAGCATCAGCTCGGTGCCGCCAACGCGTAATTGCAAGGGGCCACCCAGCCAGCCCCGGCGCAGCACTGTCACCGTGCTATCGAGCCGCAAGCCCAGCGCCGCAAGGCGTTGTGCCAGCTCGGGGGGAAGATTCAAAGCGCAAACCTGAGCATATTGGCCGTGGGGGAGTTGAGCGAGATTCATGATAAGCGAGACTGATTTTCATTAAGTCTGCAAATCATCTACCTGTGCTAATTGAAAATCAATCTTGTTTTGCGCAGGTTTGATCTGGATTAAGATTTGCTGCTTGTGTCACGTTGTGCGTGAATGGCAGACATAAAAAAAGCGGCCGAGGCCGCTTTGATGGATGTTGCTAAATGCATTATTTGCGGTTGATGGCGCGCCACGCGATGTCGCTGCGATATTGTGCACCGTCAAAATGGATGCCTTCCAGAATCTCATACGCGCGTTTCTGCGCCATTTTGTAGCTGTCGCCAAAGGCGGTCACACACAGTACGCGGCCACCGCTGGTGACAGGCTGGCCATCGGCGTTCAGCGCTGTACCAGCGTGGAAAACGTGGCCGTCTTCCAGCTCGCCCGGCAAGCCAGTAATGACATCGCCTTTGCGCGGTGTTTCCGGATAATTGGCCGCGGCCATCACAATGCCCAGTGCAACGCGTCGATCCCACTCGCATTCGATCTGATCGAGCGTGCCATTCACGCCGTGTTCGATCAGCGTGACGAAATCGGATTTCAAACGCAACATAATCGGCTGCGTTTCCGGGTCGCCAAAGCGGCAGTTAAATTCCAGTGTTTTCAGGCTGCCATCTTCAGACACCATCAGGCCAGCGTACAAAAAGCCCGTGTATTCGATGCCGTCTTTGGCCATGCCTTGTACGGTAGGAATAATCACTTCGCGCAATGCCCGGGCATGTATCTCCGGCGTCACCACTGGCGCCGGGCTATACGCGCCCATACCCCCGGTGTTCGGGCCTTCGTCGCCATCAAGCAGGCGTTTGTGATCCTGACTTGATGCCATCGCCAGCACGTTTTTGCCGTCAACCATCACGATAAAGCTGGCTTCTTCGCCGGTGAGGAATTCTTCAATTACCACGCGCGCGCCAGCGTCGCCGAGCTTGTTGTCGGACAACATCGCATCAACGGCGTCGTGTGCCTCGGTCAAAGTCATGGCCACGACCACGCCTTTACCAGCCGCCAGACCGTCGGCCTTGATCACAATCGGCGCGCCTTTGGCGTCGATGTAGGCGTGTGCTTTAGCCGCATCGGCAAAGGTTTCGTAATCGGCAGTGGGAATGCCGTGGCGTTTCATAAACGCTTTGGCAAAGTCTTTGGATGATTCAAGCTGTGCACCGGCTTGCGTCGGGCCAAAGATTTTCAGGCCTGCGGCGCGGAAAG
Organism: Chitinibacter sp. FCG-7; assembly: GCF_040047665.1. Taxonomy (NCBI): domain Bacteria; kingdom Pseudomonadati; phylum Pseudomonadota; class Betaproteobacteria; order Neisseriales; family Chitinibacteraceae; genus Chitinibacter; species Chitinibacter mangrovi. Next base: position 1,289,045 of record NZ_CP157355.1, on the reverse strand, counting down.
CATCGACCACGCCTTGCGACAAGGGCGCTTCCGGGCCAACCACGGTGAGCACAATGTTTTCGGTTTTGGCAAACTCCACCAGCGCCGCAATATCGGTGATATTGACGTTGGTGAGCGTTTTGTCGAGCGCAGTGCCCGCATTGCCCGGCGCAACAAAAACTTTGCTCGCGCGTTCCGATTGCGCCAGCTTCCACGCCAGCGCGTGTTCGCGGCCGCCAGAGCCGATGACCAGAATATTCATGGTTTTTCCTGTGAGGTGTGAGGTGTGAGGTGTGAGGTGAAAACCCCGCAGCTCGACACGCACAAGCCAATTAAATGATTTAGATTTCTAACGCGTAGCCAAATCAATTAGCGAGCGAGATGCGTACAGGCAAGGAACCGGATTGCGACGTGTACTCTAAGTACACGAGCGATCCGAGGGCGATGCCCAAACGCATTTATTTCCATTTAAATTCTTGAGCGAGCGCTGTGCTGGTGCGAAGCTAGTGGCGACGTGCACATACTGTACACGAGCCGCGTAGCGACAAAGCCAGCGCGGCGCGCAGCCAAAAATCTTAATTAGCGAGCGAAATGCGGATGGGCAAGGAATCGGATTGCGACGTGTACGTCGAGTACACGAGCGATCCGATGACGAAGTCCAAACGCATTGCAGCCGATAATTTTAGTGGCGGAAGTGACGAATGCCGGTCATCACCATGGCAATGCCATGCTCATCCGCTGCTGCAATCACTTCTTCATCACGCAAAGAGCCGCCCGGTTGGATAATCGCCGAAACACCGTTCTCAGCGATTACATCCACGCCGTCGCGGAACGGGAAGAAGGCGTCTGACGCCGCTACCGAGCCACGCAATTCCAAACCAGCGCTGCGCGCTTTGATCGCAGCGATTTTGGTTGAATCCACACGGCTCATTTGGCCCGCGCCAATGCCGAGCGTTTGGCCTTTACCGCAGAACACAATCGCGTTCGATTTTACAAATTTCGCCACGTTCCAGGCGAACAGCAGGTCTTTCAATTGTTGATCGTTCGGGTGCAACTTGGTCACCACTTTCAAGTCGGCCAAAGTCAAAGCGTGTACGTCTGGGGTTTGTACCAGCAAACCACCACCCACTCGTTTCAGATCAAAACGGTTTTCGCCGCTTTCAATCGCCACTTCCAATACGCGCACGTTCTGTTTTTTCGCTACCAGTGCCAACGCTTCCGGCGTGTAGCCCGGTGCGATCAGCACTTCGAGGAACTGCGCCGAAACAGCTTCAAGTGTGTCAACGTCAACGACCTTGTTGAACGCAATAATGCCGCCGAAAGCGCTGGTCGTGTCGGTGGTAAATGCCGTGCGATACGCGGTGTAAAGGTCTTTCGCTACCGCCACGCCACATGGGTTGGCGTGTTTGACGATCACACAAGCTGGCTCTTCAAATTGCTTCACGCATTCCCAAGCGGCGTCCGAGTCAGCGATATTGTTGTAAGACAATTCCTTACCTTGGTGTTGCTTGTAGTTGGCCAAGCTGCCCGCAGCTGGATCGAGGTCGCGGTAGAACGCAGCAGACTGGTGTGGGTTTTCGCCGTAACGCATGTCTTGCACTTTTTCGAATTGCAAGTTCAGGCGGTTAGGGTAAGCCGCTTTTTCGCCGTCGGCAGTCAAAGCGGTGAGGTAGTTTGAAATTGCGCCATCGTAGGCTGCAGTGTGGCTGAAGGCTTTTTTCGCCAAGTTTTTACGCGTTGCTAAAGTTAAGCCGCCGTCGTTGGCTTGCATTTCAGCGATCAGCTCGCTGTAGTCAGCCGCATCGGTCACGATCGCCACATGAGCGTGGTTTTTCGCTGCCGAGCGCACCATGGCTGGGCCACCGATGTCGATGTTTTCGATCGCGTCTTCGTAGCTGCAATTTGGTTTAGCGATCGTCGCTTCGAATGGGTACAGATTCACGCACACCAGATCGATATTGCCGATACCGTGCTCTTTCATCGTGTCAACGTGGCTGTCCAGATCGCGACGGCCCAAGATGCCGCCGTGGATTTTTGGGTGCAGCGTTTTCACGCGGCCATCGAGCATTTCTGGAAAGCCGGTGTAATCGGCGACTTCAATTACCGGAACGCCGTTGTCGGCGAACAATTTGGCGGTACCGCCAGTTGATAGAATTTCAACGCCTTGCGCAGCCAGCGCCTGGGCGAATTCAAGAACACCAGTTTTGTCAGATACGCTAATCAGCGCACGAGTGATTTTGCTCATCGTTTTTCCTTGTTGAATGTGAGGAGTGAGGGGTAAGGAGTAAGGCGTGGCGGTTTTTACACCTCACACCTCTTTCCTCACGCCTCACAGCAAGTCGTAGGTTTGTAATTTTTTACGCAGGGTATTGCGGTTAATGCCCAGCATTTCTGCGGCCTGGGTCTGATTACCCCCAACCCGTTCCAGTACTTCGATCAGCAAAGGCTTTTCCATCCGGCCCAGCACCATGTCGTACAAGGCGCTCGGTGGCTCACCATCAAGATCGTTGAAGTATTGCGCCAGCGATTCTTTAATCGCGATTGCAATCACATCGGTGGATGCATTCATAAAACTTCCTATTTTTGTTTTTTTATTGCGCGTCAACGACAGCGCTAATTTCTTGGTATTGCAAGCCTGAGTTGTATTGCAATCGGTCACCAAACTGCAGCAAGTGGTCAAAAAATTGGCGGGTAAATGCCGCTTGCGCAGCGGTGCTGTCCTCGGCATACATCGCCTGCCGAAATTCATTACTGCCGTGCAGGCCTTTGGTGTACCAGGCAATATGCTTGCGGGCGATGCGGCAGCCCGAGTATTCACCGTAAAACTTGTATAAATCGTCCAGATGCCCGAGCAATACATCGCGAATCTCGATCACTTGCGGCGCGGGGAGTTCTTCCCCTGTGGCAAGGTAATGCGCGATTTCGCGGAAAATCCACGGGCGGCCTTGCGCAGCGCGGCCAATCATAATGGCGTCAGCACCGGTGGTGTTGAGGACGTGCGCCGCTTTTTGCGGGCTATCGATGTCGCCGTTGGCGATTACTGGGATTGAAATCGTTTGTTTGACGGCGCGGATTAGCTCGTAACGCGCATCGCCGTTATACATGTCTTCGCGCGTGCGGCCATGAATCGCCAAGGCGGCGATGCCAGCTTGCTCGGCGCGTTGGGCGACGCGGATGATATTTTCGGCGCCATTGGCAAAGCCAAGCCGGGTTTTAAGCGTGACAGGGACTTCTACCGCGTCGACGACGGCATCAAGAATCTCGCCGACCAGCTTTTCATCCTGTAATAGCGCCGAGCCGGCGAGCTTATTGCAGACCTTTTTCACCGGGCAGCCCATATTAATGTCGATGATTTGCGCACCATTGGCGACTTGATAGCGCGCGGCCTCGGCCAACGCGGCAGGATCAGAGCCGGCGATTTGAGCGGAAATCGGCGCGAGCTCGCCATCAAAATTGGCACGATTGAGCGATTTTTTGGCTGCACGCAGCGATTGATCGCTGGTGATCATTTCGGAGACGGCATGGCCCGCGCCAAATTTTTTGCAAAGCTGGCGAAATGGCTTATCCGTCACCCCGGCCATCGGCGCGACGATCAGATTATTTTTGAGCTGATAGGGGCCAATTTGCATAGTCGGGGTGCACACCAAAACGTCAGGAAAGAGGGGTCTTTCGGGCCGATTTGACGCTCGCTTTCATGGGGGAATCAGGGAAGGCGCGGATTGTACCGCCTGACTAAAAAATAGGCAATCAGAAAGAAGGGGTATTCAAAATACCAGCCGCGGTATGGCCATGCGGGCCAGATCGGGCTTTGATTTGCGGGCAATACGTCGCTTCATTTTTTTGTACAACAGCGCAAGGCTGGAGCGCGAACGATGCGGCAGGTATCATGCTGCCACCTTCGATCGTTGCCTGCGGACAAACGCTATGAATATCACTGCTGTGAAAGACTATTTGCTGACCTTGCAGCAAAACATTGTGGCCACCTTGGAAAACCTCGATGGTCAATGCTTTCGTACCGACAGCTGGGATCGCCCGGAGGGCGGCGGCGGGATTAGCCGTCTGATTGAAGGCGGTGCATTATTCGAGCGCGGCGGGGTGAACTTTTCGCATGTGATGGGCGCGCAACTGCCGCCATCGGCCAGCGCACATCGCCCCGAGCTGGCAGGCCGTGCTTGGGAGGCAATGGGGGTGTCGCTGGTGCTGCATCCGCGCAATCCCTACATCCCGACGGTGCATATGAATGTGCGTTTCTTTATCGCCAAGCCGATTGAAAATGAACCGGCAAAGAGTGCGGGATCGAGCCAAGGCGGTGAGGAGAGTGCGACGCAACGGTACAAGGAAGTACCGCAAGGAGCACGCGACGAAACCAACGAAGGCGCAGACCCGCAATCGCAGCCGGTTTTTTGGTTTGGTGGTGGCATGGATCTCACGCCTTATTACGGTCACGAAGATGATGCGCGACATTTCCACCAAAGCTGCAAAGACGCGCTTGATCCATTTGGTGGTGAGCTGTATCCCAAATTCAAAGACTGGTGCGATAAATACTTCTTCTTGAAGCACCGCAATGAAGCACGCGGTGTCGGCGGCATTTTCTTTGATGATTTTTCCGAGTTGGGCTTTGACGGCTCGCTGGCAATGCTGCAATCGGTGGGCGACGCTTTTTTGAAAGCCTATGTGCCGATTGTCGAGCGTCGGCGCGATTGCGAATATGGTGAGCGTGAACGTGATTGGCAAGCTTATCGCCGTGGCCGTTATGTCGAATTTAATCTGGTCTGGGATCGCGGTACTTTGTTTGGCCTGCAATCCGGTGGGCGCACCGAATCTATCCTGATGTCGATGCCGCCAGTGGCCAACTGGCGCTACGACTATCACCCCGAGGCGGGCAGCCCGGAGGCTGCGCTATACACCGATTTCTTGCCGCATCGCGATTGGCTTTAAGGTATTTCAAGGCAAATGAAATAGCTCGTTCAATTGTGCTTTGGCCTTGAGCGGGGCACCTGCAGCAAGATGCAGTAAAACCTGTTCCAGCACAATGGACGGAATGATTTGTGCCAGTGGTTTTTGGTACTGGGTGAGAAATTCATCTGCCAGCGCGTCTTGCTGATCAAGCAGGCGGGCAAACTGGCGCAGCAAGGCAATCGGGCTATTGGCGCTGGCTGGCTCAGCCAGAGCTGGTGTGGTAGGCGTGATCGCTTCATCTTCTATTGTCCTGGCTGCTTCATTGGCTGAACCCGATGCGACGTCAAGGCTGGCGCGCAATTGCTGGTTTTCGGCTTCAAGCAGCTGGATTTTCCGTCGCAGACTCAGGTGTACCGCGACGCGCGAGAGCAGGATCGCCGGAAAAATGGGTTTGACAATGAAATCGGTCGCGCCCAGTGCCAGCCCCATCGCAACGTCCTGATTTTCCGAAATGCTACTGAGAAAAATAATTGGAATATCGGCCAGACTGGGCGTTTCCCGAATCCGCTGGCAGGTTTCATAGCCGCCCATTTCCGGCATCAGCACATCCATCAGAATCAGGTCGGGGTAGGGCGGTTTGGTGAGTATTTCCAGTGCATTCACGCCATTGGTCGCAATCTGGGTTTTGTAATTGTCTTTCAGCAAGGCCGTTAGCAAGCTCAGGACATCGGGCGTGTCATCGACAATCAGAATGGTCTGTCTCTCTAGCGTATTGCTCATTCTTGTGCCTTTCCATCGTAATTAGAGAGGTTGTCCTGCGCACTAATAACGAGCGTCAGCGCGGCTTTAAATTGGTATTGTTCAATATAGTGATGTATTTGGGCCACTGTGTCGGCTGATAACAGCCCCAGCCTGGCTTCGATTGATCTGAAGTAATCGCCCGATTCGCCGTCTTGCCGCTCCAGCATGCTTGCAAGCTGCTGCAAAATGCCGATGGTCTCTTCCTCCGTGCGGTGATCCCATTGCAATGCTTCGTTGGCTGGCAGGCCAAGCATGTCTTGAGCCAGTGCGCCAAGTCGTGCCTCCAGCTCTGCCAGTTCGGCTTCTAGAAAAGATTCCAGTTCGGCTTCCAGATCAGCCTCGAGTCGGGTCTCTGTACCATGCTGGCGCAAGCGCTCCTCGATCCGCTGCGCTTGTTTCTGGACGTGCCCGGCACCAATATTGCCAGCCACGCCTTTCAGGGTATGTGCCAGGCGCAAGGCAGATGATGTGTCGTGGCTGGCCAAGGCTTGGCGTATCTCGGCGGCGCTATTGAGCTGGGTGCGTGCAAAGCGCTGCAGCAAATCCAGATACAGCCCGTGATTAGCCGCGACACGCTCCAGCGCCCGCTCGGTATCGAGCTGGGTTAAGCGATTGAGCCATGCTGGCGCTGCCTCGAGCTGCAGGCCGGGCTGGTGCTGGGACGGCGAGAACTTGAGCCATTGCTGTAGTACCCGGAACATGCGCTCGGGGTCTATGGGTTTGGACAGATGATCATTCATGCCCTCTTTGAGGCAGCGCTCTTTTTCGTCGGCAAAGGCATGCGCGGTCATCGCAATAATCGGCAAATGATCGTAGGCGTGATCCTGCCGTATCAGCTGGCTGGCCTGATGCCCGTCCATAACCGGCATCTGCAAATCCATCAGCACCAGACTGTAATAATCTGGTGCAGCGGTACGGATTTTATCTAGCGCTTCTTGTCCATGGTGGGCAATGCTGACTTGAGCTCTGCTGGCCTGCAGCAATTCGGTGGCGATTTGCCGGTTGATGTCGTTGTCTTCTACCAGCAGGATATGCGCGCCAGACAGATTGGGTAGCTGCTCGCTAATAGGCGGGGCAGGCTGGTTTGGCGTGTGTAGCAGGCTGAGCAGCGTATTGAATAGTGCAGACGGGTTCACCGGTTTGGGCAAAATGGCATCGGCCTGATCGACGCTATTGTGCATGGTGCTGGTATCGTAAGCGGTGACCAGTACCGTTTTTGGCGCTGCGCCAAACCCTGATTTGATCTGCCTGATCAATTCAATACCATCCATTTGCGGCATGATCCAGTCGGTAAAAACCAGCGAATACGGCGCTGTCTGTTCGGCCATCTTGATGGCCGCCAGCGCTTCGCAGGCTGAAGCCACCGTATCAACGCGGCAGGAGTAGGCGCGCAGTGCGGTGGACAAAATTTCGCGGGCTGCGGCATTGTCGTCAACCACCAGAATACGCATGCCATCCAGATTACCGGGTAAGCCGAGGATGGACGTCTGTTGCTCGGCAACGCCAAAAGTGCAGTCAAAGCTGAAGGTTGAACCTTGTCCGGGATGGCTCTCGACCCAGATATCGCCGCCCATCAGTTCTACCAGTCGCTTGCAAATCGATAAACCCAGCCCTGTGCCACCAAAACGGCGGGTTGTTGATTCATCGGCCTGGCTAAACGGTCTGAATAGTCTGGCGCATTGCTCGGTACTCATGCCAACGCCGGTATCACGGACAGTAAACCGCAGTTTGACCTGATTGGGGGCGGGAAAGCGGGCGCTGCAGCTAATGTGAACTTCGCCTTGCTCGGTAAATTTAATGGCGTTACTGACCAGATTGATCAGTACCTGCCCCAAACGGGTTGGGTCTCCATATAAGGTCGTTGGCACGTCGGCCTGAATCTGTAACAGGTATTCCAGATTTTTTTCGTTGGCCTTGTTTTGCGTCATCGTTGCGACGTGAGCCATCACGTCGTCCAGATTAAAACTGATATTCTCGATCGGCATTTTACCGGCTTCGATTTTGGATAAATCGAGCACGTCATTGAGCAGGCCGAGCAAGGAGAGGCCAGCTGAATGGATTTTTTGCAGATAGTCGCGCTGCTGCGGGCTTAAATCGCTGCGTAATGCCAGATTGGCCAAACCGATAATGGCATTCATCGGGGTGCGGATTTCATGGCTCATATTGGCCAGAAAGGCGCTTTTGGCCTGATTGGCGTCTTCAGCCAATTGGCTGTTGCGGCGAAAATAGTAGGCAATACCCAAAAAGAAAATCAGCAGCAGATTGAGCGCCAGCATTTGCACGATAACAAATTTGGCTTCTTCACCCAGCTTTTGCTCAATGTCGGCGTTATTGATCAGTAAGCGGATCGTGCCTATCGTGCCGTAAGCCGTAGAGGTGATTTCAAATGTCTTGAGCTGCTTGGCTGCGCCGATGTGCCCGAAGCCATCCCGGATCTTGCCGTCGGCGCTACGGGTCAGCTCTATCATCTTGAATGAATCGGTATCGATGGCGATTGAATCGACAAAATGGTTGTCCATTTCCGATAGCGTAATGCCACGTGCAGTTTTTTCGTCAAAACCCCAGATCGCGCTAGGCAGGGAGATGGACAGGCGATTCAGGATGCTGTTGCTGGCAATCGCTCTTTCATTGAGCAGTGCGGTTTTTTTCTGGGTGTAGTTATAAAACCCGGTGGCTGACAAGACTGCGCTCACCACCAGGATCGTGATGATGATGAGCTCCAGATTGCTGTTTTTTGCCGCTTTTCGCAACATGGCAGGCCTGGCTAGGCGGGTTTGCCGACATGGCTTGGTGCTCTCAACTCCGAGAGGCGTTGATTGTGCCCTTTGAGCCAGGTAAACAATTCGGCTGCCGGCATGGGTTTGGCAATAAAGTAACCTTGGGCAATTTCGCAGCCAAATTGTTGTAATAAACGCCAGTCTTGCTGCGTTTCAACGCCTTCAGCGACGGTCGACATGCCCAGCCGGTTCGCCATGTCGATGGCCGATTGCAAAATGATCGACAGGTTTTGCTGCTGGCAAGCGCCGTTGACAAACGAGCGGTCAATTTTGAGCTCGGTAAACGGGATGCGTGCCAGTTGCTGCATGGATGAAAAACCCGTGCCGTAGTCGTCAATCGACAGGCCAAAGCCTTTTAGCCTGAGTCTGGCCAATGTGCCCAATGCAGCGGCGAGATTATTGACGACCGAACTTTCGGTGACTTCCCAGGTAATCTGTTCGTTCGATATCCCATGCAGCGCCGGGATTTTGGTGATTTCCTGGAAAAAATTGATCGAGCTGAGCAGGCGCGGCGACAGATTGATGGCGTAGCTTAAATGCAGGCTGCGCTGATTCCACGCTGCGCATTGCCGGATGGTTTGTTCGGCAATCGCTAGCGTAAGCAGGCGGATGATGTGATCGGACTTTTCTGCCAGCGGAATGAAAAAGTCCGGTGCAATCAGACCCAGCTCGGGGTGCTGCCAGCGCGCGAGCGCTTCGACACCTTTGATCAGCCCTGTTGCAACATCGACTTTGGGTTGAAAAAAAGGAACAATCTGGCCATGTGCAATGGCTTCGATCAGGTCTTCCTGCCGAAGCTGCGCGGTGATCGGCGAATGCTTGTGATGCGGTTGCCGTTGCAGCTGGCTTAAACCATTCAAGCTGGCGAGCAATTGTGCCGGGTTGATTGGTTTTCGCAGACTGCCAAGCAAGGGTTGCCCCAATGTGGTAATCATGGTGCTGACGCTGCTGATCAGACTTTCTTCGCGGCTTGACGCGATAATCAGCGGAATCTGGTAATGCAATTCCTGCAATTTCTGGATCAGTTCGACGCCATCCATATCCGGCATTTCCAGATCGACCATCATGATGTCGGGTTGCTTTTTCAGCAGTGCCAGTAGCTCTAGTGCCTCAAGGCCGTTGCCCGCCTGAAAAATCAAACGAATACCCAGCTTCTCGCACATTTCGACGGCAAAGCTGCGTTGCAGCGGGCTATCGTCGACGATCAGAATGCTTTTGTTCGACAACTCGGTATTAGCGGCCATATTGCTCAATAACCTGTGAAATTTTGTCTAGGCTGACGATTTGCTTGATGCCGCCCAGCGCAATGGCTTCTTTGGGCATACCAAATACCACGCAGCTGGCTTCGTCCTGCGCATACGTGACTGCGCCGGTGTCGTGCATTTCCTTGATGCCGCGCGCGCCGTCGTCGCCCATGCCGGTCATGATGATGCCGATGGCATTTTTACCTGCGTTTTTGGCTACTGAGCGAAACAGCACATCGACCGATGGGCGATGACGCGATACCAGTGGGCCATCAATGACCTCAACGTAATACTGCGCGCCGCTGCGCTTGACCAGCATATGCTTGCCGCCGGGGGCGATCAGAGCACGGCCAGGCACAATCCGGTCGTTGTTTTTGGCTTCAAATACTTCAATCGCACACAGGTTGTTGAGGCGATTGGCAAAGCTTTGCGTGAATTTTTCCGGCATATGCTGAACGATAACCAAGCCCGGGCAGGTGGCGGGCAGAGCGGTAAGAACTTGCTCTAGCGCTTGCGTGCCGCCGGTTGACGTGCCCAGGGCGATAATTTTCTCGGTGGTGGGTAGATGCTGGCTGTTCACTGGCGCGTCCATAATCGCGTCGGCGGTCAGCTTGGGGGCGTTCATTCTTTCCTGGCTGATTGCGCTGGTGCTGGGGCGAGCGCGTGCAATGCCTACTTTGGCCATTGCTGCTTCGCGAATGGCCGAGGTGAGCTGATTGGCGCTTTCCTGCAGAAAATCGCGCAAGCCCAGTGTGGGCTTGGTAATGATGCTGATCGCGCCAGCGGCCATTGCCTCAATGGTAATGTCGGCTCCGCGTTCTGTTAGCGTTGAGCAAATTACCACCGGTGTTGGCCGTGTACTCATGATCTGTTTTAAAAAGGTAATACCGTCCATCCTGGGCATTTCAATATCCAGCAAGATGACGTCGGGCCACTGGTTCTGCATTTTGCTCATGGCAAAAATCGGGTCGGGCGCCGTGCCGATCACTTCAATATCGCGATGCTTGAGCAACAAGTCCTGCATGACCTGACGCACCACCGATGAGTCGTCTACGATCATTACTTTGATGGTCATGTCTGTGCCTCTTTGCGGGCGATGGTTTTTTTGTTGTGCTGAGCGCTGGCGAGCAGGCCTAGGCTGCGTAAATGCGGTTTCATTGTTCTGACTCTTTGGCGGCTGCATGGCTTGAGCCCAGTAATTTCTTGTCGCGCAGCATGTCTATCGTTCCCTTGTATACATTCAGACGTATATACCTGTAGCCTTTGCCATTAATGTCTTTGCGGGCAATACCCAGCTTGAGTTGCTTGAAGTAATCCAGCGCAAATTGCGTGTTCTGCCGTCCTATCGATTCTGTCGCCGGTTCGGCCGGGAAAATGCGGCCACCACCGTAGAGCCCGATTTCAAAATCGGGCCAATGAAAACCCAGCGCTTTGATCCGTTTTAGCATCAGTTGCAGAGTTTCATCGCCGTACCTGGTATCTGCAAGCTGTCCGCTGTGCTCCTTTGGGCGGCGGGGCAGCAGGTAGTGGCACATGCCGCCCAGTCGTGCTTGCGGGTGCCAGAACGTGACGGCAACGCAAGAACCGAGCAGCGTTTCAATAAAGTCATACTCCCGACCCAGATACCAGTCGCCCACATTCAAAATCAGTCGACGCGCGCTCATGGCCCGATCTGATAGATGGAAGGGCCGCATGCCTTGAGCTGCAGATTGCCATCCAGACCATTGAGCGTTTCCGCATGGCCGATCAACAGCCAGCCGCCGGGTTTCAGATGCCGACAAACATTCTGGATAACCTGTGCCTTGGTGGGCGGGTCAAAGTAGATCAGTACGTTGCGCAGGAAAATGACATCAAACAAACCCGTGCTTTTGGGCAAGTTGAGCAGGTTTTTTTGCGAAAAATGCACGCTATCCCGCACCGCTTGCTGGACCAGCAGATGCCCTTCGTAGGCATCACTGCCACGCAGACAATAGTTTTTCAGGTAATCCGGCGGGATTTTTTGTCCCCGGTGCAAAGGGTAAAGCCCGCGTTTGGCGTAAGCCAGAACACGGGTGCTGATGTCGGAAGCCTCGATATGCCACGGCTGCGGATTGCGCTGTGCGTGAAGCAGCATGGCAATCGAGTAGGCCTCTTCGCCTGTCGAGCTGGCGGCAGACCAGATCCGAAAATCGTTCTGGGCGGCTTTGCGCGGCAGAATATGCTGGGCCAGATACCTAAAATGCTCCTCTTCGCGAAAAAAGTAAGTTTCATTGGTGGTGATCAGATCAATCGCTCTTTGCTGCTCGGCCTCTTGACCTGGGCTGAGCAGAAATTCGTGGTAAGCGCGCAGGCTGGGTAACGCCAATTCGTGAACCCGCGATGCCAGCCTGCTGGTGAGCAATGACTTTTTGCTGCTACTGAGATAGATACCGATTTTTTGCTGGAAAAAATCACGAAAAAGCGCCATTTCAGCATCGCTTACGTCAAGGGTTTGCTGACTTGTTGCTACTTTGGCGGTTTGGCGCGTTGTTTTCATCGGGCTTAAAATCATGTAGCAGTCACCGCATTGTCAGGCGACGAGCTGCCCGCCAATCCAATCAGGCTGGACATTTCGTCAACAGCCAGCACACGCTGGATATCGAGCGCAATTACAAAGCGCTCACCCAGACTGATCATGCCATCAATAAAATCGGCGCGAATCTGCGCGCCAAAATTGGGCGCAGGTTCGATCTGGCTGGGCTCGATACTCAGCACTTCATTGACTGCATCCACCATGACTCCTAGCGCCAGTACGTTTTCTTCCTGACTGACTTCCAGAATGACGATGCAGGTACGGCGAGAAATCTGTGTATTGCTGCGGCCAAAGCGCGCAGCCAGATCAATCACCGGCACGACCGAGCCGCGCAAATTAATCACGCCGCGCAGAAAATCAGGCATCAGCGGGATTTCGGTCAGGCCGGAAAACTCGATGATTTCGCGAATATTCTCGATCGGGATGGCAAATATTTCACCACCCAGCGTCAAGGTCAGAAATTGTTTGCCCTGCGGTGTTTCTTCTGCACGGACTGTGGATCTTGCCATGCTTTGCGTTAGTAAGCTGCCCATCATGCTCTCCAATCAAAAGCGCGAGAAATTCGCTTCATCCACCGCGTCATGACCAGAGTCCAGCATGGAAACCCGGCCTCCGCCAACGCTGCTGCGAGCTACGTTCTGTTTGGATGGCAATACCCGCTTGTGTGCGGCATTGTTCAGACGGAAAAAGCGGATCATTTCCTGCAGCTGGATGGCTTGCGCACTCATTTCCTCCGAAGTGGACGAAAGTTGCTCCGAGGCTGCTGCGTTCATTTGCGTGGTATTGGCCAGTTGACCAACGGCAGAGTTGATCTGGTCAAGGCCATTGGTTTGTTCGCGCGATGCAGCGCTGATTTCCTGCACCAGATCGGCCGTTTTGCGAATTGCCGGTACCATTTGATCCAGCAGCGTGCCTGCTCTTTCGGCCAGGGTTACGCTGCTGCTGGCCACTTCGGAAATCTCCTGTGCGGCAATCTGGCTGCGCTCGGCCAGCTTGCGTACTTCGGCGGCAACAACCGCAAAGCCTTTGCCGTGTTCGCCAGCACGCGCAGCCTCAATCGCTGCATTGAGCGCCAGCAGATTGGTCTGATAGGCGATGTCGTCAACAATACCGATTTTTTTGGCAATTTGCCGCATGGCCGCCACAGTTTCTTTGACTGCCTCACCACCTTCGACGGCATCGTTGGATGATTTGCTCGCCATGCCATCGGTGACGCGGGCGTTGTCCGAGTTTTGCGAAACGGTTGAAGAAATTTCTTCGACTGCCGCGCTGGTTTGTTCCACGCTGGCCGCTTGCTCGGAGGCGTTCTGGCTTAGCGATTGCGCCGAGGCAGAAACTTCTTCGGACGCCGAAGCCAGAGCATTGGCCGTATCGCTCACTTCACCCATCACGCTGGTCAGCTTGCTGACCATTTGCTGGGTATTGAATAGCAAGCTGCTTTGATCATTCGGACGCAGCTGGATTTGCACCGTTAAATCGCCTTCGGAGATTTTTTTCAAGGTATCGACGACCAGAGCAGGCTCGCCACCGATCTGTTTGACAATCAGGCGGGTAATCCACAGCCCGATCACGATGGCCAGCGCAAAAGCGCACAACATCATGATAATCATGGTTTTGCTGATGCTGGCGGTAATTGCTTCACTGGCTTTGTTGGTCTGATCGGCAACGTCGGTGTTGATTTTGATCAGGTTTTGCAGTGTCACCAGCATCTGGTCAAACTGGGGCTTGGTTTCTGTCCGCATCAGGTGGATTGCTTCGGCATGTTGGCCAGCAGCCAGTAGCTCCAGTGTTTTATCTGTAGCCGCATTGACCTTGCTGTATTGCTGCTCAAAAACAGGAATCAGTTGAGCTTCTTCGGGGGCTAGTAGCGTTTTTTTATAAGTGGCAAATAACTCGTCACTATTTTTCTTGTCGAGTGCAATTTTCTCTTTCTGGTCTGCAATTGACTCAGCTTCATTCAGTGCCACTGCCACATAAAGTCGACGATAGTTTTGAATTTGATAGCTTTTGACTTCCCCCAGATCACGAATCGGAATCAGGCGATCGTTATACGTCGAGCTGAGCATGCCGCTTATTTTGTCAATTTGCACATAAGCGTAAGCGCCCAGAATCAAGGTCAGTGCGGCTACGATTAAAAACGTGCTGACCAGTTTTGTATTAAGGCGTAGCTGATAAAACCATTGCATGTTCAATTCCCCCACAAATGTTTTGAATTCTAATGATTGATTTTTTCTGATACTTCGGTGTTGCTTGCAGCGAGCACTGGAGGCATTTCCCGCTGGCTGGTCATATGGATCAGGTGCGGAATATCCAGAATCAGCGAAACCTGCCCGTTACCCAGAATGGTGGAGCCGCCAATGCCCTTCATATGCTGAAATAACAGCCCCAGTGGTTTGATGACAGCCTGAAATTCGCCTAGTAGCTGATCGACGACCAGTCCTGCTCTTTGTGAACCGTATTGAACAACGACCAGACTTTCTCTCTGCTGTGCTGCTGAAGGCGGGTGGCCAAATAGCGAGCGCAAACGGATAAAGGGCAGCGGTTCACCGCGCAGTTTGATGATGTTGTGCCGGTAATCCTGATGCACGAGGTCCACGCATTCAATCACCATCTCCAGCGGAATCACGTAGACCGAGCCATTGACCATGACCTGGAAGCCATCAATGATCGCCAGTGTCAGCGGCAGCCGGATACGGATGGTTGCGCCGTGTCCAGGCGTGCTATCGACTTCAACTTCGCCTCGAAGTGCTTCGATATTCTTTTTGACGACATCCATCCCGACGCCACGCCCCGACAGATTGGTGACTTTTTCTGCGGTAGAAAAACCCGGCTCGAAAATCAGGCGGTAGATTTCGTTGTCCGACAAGTGCTGCTCGGCGGTAATCAGCCCACGTTCGATGGCTTTGGCCAGTATGCGTTCGCGATTGAGCCCGCGACCATCGTCGGAGACTTCAATCACGATGCTGCCCGAATCATGAAAGGCATTCAGCCGCATAATCCCGCACGAAGGTTTGCCCAGCAAAATGCGGTCTTCGGTTGATTCCAGCCCGTGATCCATGGCATTGCGCACGATATGCATCAAGGGGTCGGACAATTTTTCGACCATGGATTTATCCAGCTCGGTCTCTGCGCCGGTAATGACCAGCTCGATTTCCTTGCCCAGATCGCGCGACACCTCGCGCACCACCCGAGGAAAACGCTGGAATACTTCGCCAATCGGCACCATGCGCAAGGTGAGCGCCGCGTCGCGAATTTGCTCAACCAGTACCGATACCGATTGCGCAGCTTCTTCAAAGGCATTGACCGATTTTTGCTTGGCAACCAGATTGGCACCCGCGCCGGCAATGACCAGCTCGCCAACCAGATCGATCAGTTGATCAAGTTTGCCAACTTCAACCTTGATAAATTTCTGCTCGTGGCTGCGTTTCTCTTCGCTTTGCTTTTGTTTGCTCAGCGCGGCTGAAACCACATTGGGCGGCACCATTTGCTGTTCGACCAGCATGGTGCCGAGCGGCGGTGGCCTGTCTTGCTCCTGCTGCTGATTGAGCACCCGTTCCAGCTCGCTTTCACTGAGCGCACCGCCATGAATCAGGATTTCGCCGAGCCGCCCGGCAGGCTCGGCCAGGCTGTCGATCAGCTGGATATATTCATCAATTTTGCTGTGCGGCGGCAAAATGCGGATCTGGCTTTCTTCGCGGACAAATTCAAAGACGCCCTCGATCTGGCTGCGGGTCGCGTCCGATTCAAAATCGATTTCGTAACCCAGATAGCTGCTTTCTGCATCGTAATGCTCAGCGTCGGGAATTTGCTCGCTGATGGTGTGCAAATGGACAATCTGGCCCAGCGTACACAGGTAGCGGATAAACGACAGCGGGTCGAGTCCCTGTCGCAGTACATCTTCATTAAAGCGCAGCGACAAATGCCAGTTGTCGCTGCTCACACGCTCGCCTTCGTCGATTTCGAACTGGGCGGCAGGTTCTGGCTCGGCCGCTTCCAGTGCGGTTTGCGCTACGGGTGGCGTATCCAGGTAGCTTTTAAGCTCGGCTTCCAGTTTTGAGCGTAGCGCCGGATTGGGCTCTTCCTGTTCGGTATTGCGCTCGATGGCGTCGACGAGCGTCGCAATATAGTCGCCCGACTTCAGCAGCAGCGAGAGCATGGCTTCGTCGATTTCCAGCTTGCCATTGCGAACCCGATCAAGCACGCTTTCAACGATATGCGTAAAGCTGACGACATTGTCAAAAGCAAACAGGCCGGCCGAGCCTTTGATGGTGTGTGCGGCGCGAAAAATGGCGTTGATGCCGTCCGGCCCTCCCGTGCCAGCCTCGATTTGCAGCAAGGCGTCTTCCATCGCTACCAGGAGTTCACGCGCTTCTTCGACCAGCGCTGCGCGAGCCGCGTCCAGATTCATGCTGTTTCTCCTCGGGGCATCAGTAGGGGGTCGCCCAGTTGAGCTGCCAGATTGAGCAATTCAATGACGCCCAGTACTGTCGGGCTGTGGTGCGTGTACACCATGGTTTTTTGCTGGCGTTGCGCTTCCTGTTTGAGAAAGAGCAAGAGCTGGATACCGGTGCTGTCAATGTCATCAACACCGGAAAGATTGACTTCCAGGCTCTCGCTGCTATTTGATAACGCAGTAAGGAGCGCGGTTTTCTGCTCTGCGGCTTCAAAAATAGTCAAACTGTGATTGGCCTGAATCGCGGCCGTTTCTGGGGGCGGGCTGGATGGCGTACTCATTCTCGCTCCTGTGGGTATATGTCGCTATGACTTATTATTATTGGTTTGTATGAATATACCCGTTAGGCCATGATGAGCTTGGAGATCGCGTCGAGCAGTGCCGGGGGCTGAAAAGGCTTGAGCACCCAGGCGCGTACGCCAGCTGCTTTGCCTTCCTGTTTTTTGCTGTCGTCACCTTCGGTGGTGAGCATGATGATGGGTGTGAATTTGTAATTGGGCAGCAGCTTGGCTGCTTTGACAAAGCTGATGCCATCCATATTGGGCATGTTCACATCGGAGATGATCAGATTGTATTTGCGGCCATCCAGTTTGCTCAGTGCATCTTTGCCATCGCTGGCCTCTACTACCTCGTAACCCGCGCCCTTGAGCGCGATACTGACGGTTTGTCGCATGCTGAATGAATCGTCAACAATAAGAATGGTCTTGGCCATGTTCGCTATTCCTGAATAAGTGGCTGAGGTTAGAAAAAGTCGATTGAAGTGGTGGTGGCTGCCGCTTTTTGCCCGGTATGTGCCTGGCGTTGCTCGCTGGTGGTGTAGGTTTTATGCAGCTCGTTCAGCCATTGCTGGCGATCGGGTAGCGCCTGCTGGCGGGCCAGTAGATCGGCCAGTTTTTCGATATCGCGTTCGATGTGATCCATGATCTGGCTAACGCGATCCTGAAATTGCAGATTGATAATCACATCCTGCACTTCATGTTCAACCGCGCGCCCTTCATTGGTGAGCTGCTCGATGGTGGTGCCCAGCTCGACTGCCACCTGATGAAAATCGGCAATGACTTCGCTGATTGTTGTTTTGGAGTTGCCTATCATTTGTGCTTCGCTGTGCGACAGCCTTTGCGCCGAAGCCAATGCGCCCTGAATGGTGGCGTTGATCGATTCAACTTTGCTGCTGATGTGCTTGCCGGTTTCGCCCGATTGGGTCGAGAGTTTGCGTACTTCATCGGCGACCACGGCAAACCCCCGTCCGGCCTCGCCAGCGCGGGCGGCCTCAATGGCGGCATTAAGCGCGAGCAGATTGGTTTGTGCGGCAATTTCTGCGACCGACGTGGCCATCTGTTTGAGTTCGGTATTGAATTGTCCCAGACCTTCGATCTCGCTGAGCAGTGTTTCCCTGTCCTTCAATATTTGCTCCAGCGCCGAGACAATTCCGCCCAGACCCTGTTCGGCCTTCTGGATGGTTGTGATGACCTGACCGCCACTGCTGCCCGATGCCAGTTGCAATGTTTCATTTAGCCCGTGATTGATATTGCCAAAACGCATAGCGAGCGAGTCGATGGCTTCCTGGCTTTGCGAACGGGCGAGGGATAGATTTCTTTTCCAGAGCGGTAGTACATCGACCATCAGCGGAGGTAAATCACTGTGGATGGGGGGCACAGGGGCGTGCTCGATGCGAACAATGTCTTCTTCTTTGGTTGAGCTGGGAGTAAATGCTAAAAGGAGCAGCAGGATAATCGCCCCCAGTATCAGGCCATGCCACCATGTTGATGCCAGCAAAGCCACGGCAATCAGATTGAGTATCCCGATGCCAAGCTGACGAATTTGATCTGTTTTCACGCTGTCCCCTCTCCTGTAATTATTTGCGCAGCATAATTAGTATTCTCTAATTTACTGTTGGGTGCTCAACGGCGAATTGCGATCAGCGACTTGTGTTGGTTTTTTGTACCATCGCGCATGCTTTCGCCGACATGCATAAAAGCTGCAAGCCTGTATCTGTATAAGACATGAACAATCAATTGTCATGGCGAAATAAGATGTCAGCAGATGTCAGCTTTTTCTGCGAAACTGTCGCTGATTCGGGCTGGTCCATCGTTGCCAAAAAGTAGCCGAGCCTGATTTAAATTAAGGTTTCTGGAAGTTTTGTACGGGTAATCACCTAAATCTGGCAAACTAGCCGCGACATAAAAGCACTTGGTTTTTGAGCGATTTTCAAAGGGATGAGTCATGGAAACGATGCAGGGGATGTACGATCCCGCCAACGAACACGACGCCTGTGGTGTGGGCTTTGTCGCTCATATCAAAGGCCAGAAGAGCCACAGCATCATTGAGCAAGGTTTGCTTATTTTAAAAAACATCGATCACCGTGGTGCCGTCGGTGCCGATGCATTGGCAGGTGATGGTGCAGGTATCTTGATCCAGATCCCGGATGCATTGCTGCGCAGAGAGATGCTTACCCAGGGTATTGTGTTGCCGCCAGTGGGTGATTACGGCGTGGCGATGTGTTTTCTGCCGCAAGAGCCTGCCGCCCGTGCCGCCTGTGAAGAAGAAATCGAGCGCGCAGCCCGCGCGGAAAAACAAGTTGTGTTGGGCTGGCGCGATGTGCCGGTGAATCGCGAGATGCCAATGTCGCCGCTGATTAAAGCTACCGAGCCGGTGATTCGTCAGCTGTTCATCGGTCGCGGCAATGATGTGCTGGTTACCGATGCGCTGGAACGCAAGCTCTACATCATCCGCAAACGCGCTTCGCACGCGATTCGCGCGCTGAAACTCAAGCACGGTGGCGAGTATTACATTCCGTCTTGTTCGGCGCGTACGCTGAACTACAAAGGCTTGTTGCTGGCTGATCAAGTCGGTGAGTATTACCTCGATCTGCAAGACCCTGCCTGTATCTCGGCGCTGGCCTTGGTGCATCAACGCTTCTCGACCAATACCTTCCCGACCTGGGATCTGGCGCATCCATTCCGCTATATCGCGCACAACGGCGAGATCAACACACTGCGCGGCAATGTGAACTGGATTCGCGCGCGTGAAAAAGCGATTAGCTCGCCTGTGCTCGGCAAAGACATCGATAAAATCTGGCCGCTGATTTATCCAAATCAATCCGATTCGGCGTCTTTTGATAATGCGCTCGAATTACTGGTGATGGGCGGCTATTCACTCGCGCAAGCGATGATGATGATGATCCCTGAAGCATGGGAAAAGAACAGCGAAATGGACGAAAAACGTCGCGCCTTCTACGAATATCACGCTGCAATGATGGAGCCATGGGATGGCCCGGCTGCCGTTGCGTTCACCGATGGTCGTCAAATCGGCGCGACGCTCGATCGTAATGGCCTGCGCCCAGCACGTTATCTCGTCACGAACGACGATCTGGTCGTGATGGCATCTGAATCTGGTGTGTTGCCAATTTCAGAAGATCGCATCAATAAAAAATGGCGCCTACAACCGGGCAAAATGTTCCTGATCGACTTGGAGCAAGGCCGTATCATCGACGACAAAGAGCTGAAAGACAGTCTGTCCAACGCCAAGCCGTATCGCGAATGGATCGACAAAATTCGCGTCAAATTGGATGACATTGAAGGTGACGAGCTCACTCCCGCCTCACACCTTACTTCTCACGCCTTGCTTGATCAGCAGCAAGCGTTTGGCTACACGCAAGAAGACATCAAATTCATTCTTGAGCCAATGGCCAAGAATGGCGAAGAACCCACCGGCTCGATGGGCAACGACGCGGCGTTGACCGTGTTGTCGCGCAAAGACAAGCCGCTGTACAACTACTTCAAGCAATTGTTTGCGCAGGTAACCAACCCGCCAATCGATCCAATCCGCGAAGATATGGTGATGTCGCTGGTGTCGTTTATCGGCCCGAAACCGAACTTGCTCGGTACAACCGACATCAATCCACCGATCCGTCTGGAAGTGGCGCAGCCAATTTTAAGCACCAAGCAATTCGAGAAAATCCGCAATATCGGCCAATACACCAGCGGTAAGTTCTACTCGCACGAGCTGGATATTTGCTACCCCGCCGCTTGGGGCAAAAACGGCGTTGAAGCGCGTTTGGCATCCTTGGTGGCTGAAGCCGAGGATGCAGTGAAGTCCGGCGCGAATATCCTGATTGTGTCCGATCGCAAAATGGATGCCGAACACGTGGCGATCCCCGCGCTGCTGGCAACTTCTGCAGTACACCAGCATCTGGTCAAACGCGGCTTGCGCACCAGCACCGGTCTGGTGGTTGAAACCGGCTCGGCGCGCGAAACGCACCACTTTGCGCTGCTCGGCGGTTATGGCGCGGAAGCGGTTTACCCTTACCTCACGCTCGCAACCTTGGCTGATCTGGCTTCTTCAAATGGCGGTGATGCTGAACTGGCTAGCAAATACCAGAAAAACTTCATCAAAGGCGTAGGCAAAGGCTTGCTGAAAGTGATGTCGAAAATGGGTATTTCGACTTACATGTCCTACACCGGCGCGCAGATTTTCGAAGCGATCGGTCTGCAAAAAGCCTTTGTTAAGAAATACTTCACCGGCACCGCGAGCAATGTTGAGGGTATCGGTCTGTTTGAAGTGGCCGAAGAGGCCGTGCGCCTGCATACCGCTGCGTTTGGTAGCGATCCAGTGCTGGCCAATATGCTCGACGCCGGTGGCGAATACGCCTTCCGCACCCGCGGCGAAGACCATTTGTGGACGCCGGATTCCATCGCCAAGTTGCAACACGCAACGCGCAGCAATTCATACTCAACGTACAAAGAATATGCCGCACTGATTAATGATCAGAGCAAACGTCATCTGACTTTGCGTGGCCTGTTTGAAATTAAATCGGCCGGCGCACCAGTACCACTCGAAGAAGTTGAATCTGCCGCTGACATCGTGAAACGTTTTGCCACCGGCGCGATGTCGCTCGGCTCGATTTCGACCGAAGCGCATTCAACGCTGGCAATTGCGATGAACCGCATTGGCGGTAAATCAAATACCGGTGAAGGTGGTGAAGATGCAACGCGCTTCAAACCGCTGCAGGCCGGACAAACGCTGTCTGAAGTGATCGGTAAAAACCGCATTGAGCGTGACTATACCTTCAAAGAAGGCGATAGCCTGCGCTCAGCGATTAAGCAGGTTGCTTCGGGTCGCTTTGGCGTGACGACTGAATACTTGGTTAATGCCGATCAAATCCAGATCAAGATGGCACAAGGCGCGAAGCCGGGTGAGGGTGGCCAGCTGCCAGGTCACAAGGTTTCCGAGTACATCGGTAAGTTGCGTCACTCGGTGCCGGGTGTTGGCCTGATTTCTCCACCACCGCACCACGATATTTACTCGATCGAAGATTTGGCGCAGCTGATTCACGATCTGAAAAACGTCAATCCTGTTGCTTCGATTTCGGTCAAGCTGGTTGCCGAAGTGGGGGTGGGTACCGTGGCGGCAGGTGTTTCCAAAGCCAAAGCCGATCATCTGGTCATTGCCGGTCATGACGGCGGCACTGGCGCTTCGCCGCAATCGTCGATCAAGCACGCAGGCGGGCCGTGGGAACTCGGTTTGGCTGAAACCCAGCAAACGCTGGTGCTGAATAAATTGCGTGGTCGGATTCGTGTGCAGGTCGATGGCCAAATGAAAACGGGTCGCGACGTCGTGATTGGCGCCTTGCTCGGGGCCGATGAGTTCGGTTTTGCGACTGCGCCGCTGGTCGTTGAGGGTTGCATTATGATGCGCAAGTGTCACCTCAATACGTGTCCGGTCGGGGTGGCAACGCAAGATCCAGTCCTGCGCCAACGCTTCTCAGGTCAGCCTGAACATGTGGTGAATTACTTCTTCTTCGTCGCCGAAGAAGCACGCCAGATCATGGCGCAAATGGGGATCCGCAAGTTTGACGATTTGATTGGTCGCTCTGATTTGCTCGATAAACAAGCTGGCGTTGAGCACTGGAAAGCCAAGGGTCTTGATTTCAGCAAGATTTTCTACCAGCCCAAAGCACCTGCCGAAGTGGCTCGCCTGCACGCTGAAGTGCAAGATCACGGCCTGAATAAAGCCCTTGACCAAGAGCTGATTAAACAAGCTGCACCGGCGCTTGAGCGCGGTGAAGTTACGCAAATCAGCCTGCCAGTGAAAAACATCAACCGTACCGTGGGCGCGATGCTGTCGGGTGAAGTGGCGCGCCGCTATGGTCATGCCGGGTTGCCAGAAAATACCATAGGTATTGCTCTGCAAGGCACGGCAGGACAGAGCTTCGGGGCATTCCTCGCCCGGGGTATCACAATAACGCTGACTGGCGAAGGCAATGATTACGTCGGTAAAGGCCTGTCGGGTGGTCGAATTGTGATTCGTCCTGACGCCAGCTTTGTCGGTAAAACATGGGAAAACATTATCGTCGGCAATACCGTGCTGTTTGGTGCGATTGCCGGTGAAGCGTTCTTCGCTGGCGTTGGCGGCGAGCGTTTCGCGGTGCGTAATTCCGGTGCAACCGCAGTCGTTGAAGGAACAGGCGACCACGGTTGCGAATACATGACTGGCGGGACGGTGGTGGTGCTGGGCAATACTGGCCGCAACTTCGCGGCGGGGATGTCGGGCGGGATTGCTTATGTTTACGACCCGGAAGGCGTATTTGCTAGCCGCTGCAATATGGCGCAAGTGGCGTTGGAGCAAGTCGTGGCGAGCGATGAGCAAGCCAAGAACATCGAGCAGTCTCCATTCCACAATGGCGTGGCTGATGAAGTTCAGCTCAAAGCCTTGATCGAAAAACACGCTGCCTTGACTGGCAGCGTGCGCGCCGCCGAGATTTTGGCAAATTGGTCAGCAAGCCGTGCTGCTTTCGTAAAAGTATTCCCGAACGAATATCGTCGTGCACTGAAAGAAATGGCGGCAGCCAAAGTGCAAACTGCCCAGAAGGAGATCGCATAATGGGTAAGCCAACAGGTTTTCTAGAAATCGAGCGCGTCAAAGATAGCTACGAGCCAGTGGCGCAACGCTTAACGCATTACCGCGAGTTTGTACCTGCACTCGATGACGCTGCAGCCAAATTGCAAGGCGCGCGCTGCATGGATTGCGGTATTCCATTCTGCAATAACGGCTGCCCAGTCAATAATGTGATCCCCGATTTTAACGATCTGGTGTACCAGCAAGACTGGCAAAACGCGCTGACTGTATTGCACTCGACCAATAACTTCCCCGAGTTTACTGGCCGCGTGTGCCCTGCGCCGTGCGAAGCAGCCTGTACGCTGGGTATTAATGCTGATCCGGTCGGTATTAAGTCCATCGAGCGCGCAATCATCGACAAAGGCTGGGATAACGGTTGGGTCGTGCCACAGCCTGCCAAAGTCAAAACGGGCAAGAAGGTTGCCATTGTTGGCTCTGGCCCGGCGGGTCTGGCCGCTGCACAACAGCTCGCTCGCGTGGGTCACTCGGTGACCGTATTCGAGAAAAATGACGCGGCGGGTGGCTTGCTGCGTTACGGTATTCCTGATTTCAAACTCGAAGCTGAAGTGATTGATCGCCGTCTGGAGCAAATGCAGTTCGAGGGTATTGCCTTCAAGACCAATACAGTCATTGGCTCTAGTGATATACCTAAAGGTATTGTTAATGACGCGAAAACCGTTGTCACGCCAGCCGAGCTTGAAGCAGCGTTCGACGCGGTGATTTTGGCCGGTGGCGCCGAAGTGCCGCGCGATTTGCCTGTGCCGGGGCGTGAGCTCAAAGGCGTGCATTTCGCGTTGGAATTGTTGATCGCACAAAACAAGCAAAACGTCGGTGGCGCAGCTAACCCGATCAATGCCAAGGACAAGCATGTGGTCGTCATCGGCGGCGGCGATACAGGCAGCGATTGCGTGGGGACCAGTAACCGTCATGGCGCGGCGAGTGTGACTCAGCTCGAACTGATGCCGATCCCGCCGGAAGTCGAAGACAAACCGCTGGTTTGGCCTTACTGGCCGGTCAAGCTGCGTACGTCGAGCAGTCACGAAGAAGGCGTTGAGCGCGATTTCGCGGTGCAAACGCAAGAGTTCGTCGGCGAAAACGGCGTGCTTAAAGCGGTGAAACTGGTGCGATTGGATTGGGTTGACGGCAAGCCTACCCCGGTTGCGGGTAGCGAGTTTGAGCTGAAAGCTGATCTGGTATTCTTGGCGATGGGTTTCACCAATCCAGTGGCCAGCTTGCTCGACAGCTTCGGTGTCGAAAAAGATGCCCGCGGCAATGCCAAGGCGACGACCGATGGTGCGGGTTGCTACCAAACCAGCGTCGCCAAAGTGTTTGCAGCCGGTGACGTACGCCGCGGTCAATCTTTGGTCGTCTGGGCGATCCGCGAAGGCCGCCAAGCTGCGCGTGAAGTGGATGCCTATCTGATGGGCACTAGTACTTTGCCGCGCTAAGCGACTAGTTTTGGATCGGGTAAAAAAGCCGGCAATCCTGCCGGCTTTTTTTATTGCCAAGGCACGCGCCTTAATTAGCCGTATAATCGGACGATTGAATTGGCTGGATGACGAAGGATTGAAGATGAGCGAGCAAGTAAACCCCGAAGTACCCGCAGACTGGCACGTTATCTTGCGTCCGAATCACGACCGCAAAGTGGCGGCCAAAAGCAAGCTCTATCGTTTGCGCAATAATCAGCCCGAGCGTTTGGCGCAGCTGGAAGAAATCGTGGGTGATGCAAAATTTAAATATAACCGCTTTAAGCGCGTGATTGACTCACCGGAGAAATTCCTGGTTGATCGTCTGCGTCACGCCTGCGTTGAAGTGATCGGTCACGATAGGGATTTGGTGCATTATTTGATTGCGATTGCCATCGAGCGTAGTGAAGCGTCGAAACGACGCTAATGAAAAGCCCGCAAATGCGGGCTCAGGCTGCTGACAAAGTGGGGAGGGCACGATTTTCAAGTCTCGGCAAAGCCGAGCCTAAGAAATAAGGCCTTGTACTTGCAGCCTTTATGTTTTATTCCACCCCTCCCGTCCCCTCCTTGAGGGGAGCCTCGCTTCGCGAGTGGGGTTTGTCATCAATCCGAGCCTGCAAATGCGGGCTTTGTTTTGTACGCTCAAAAACCCAAGATGGATGGACTGAAGTTTTGCAAAGGCCCTAGCGGTGTTGTTTCCTGTTCGACACTTTCAATGCTGGGCGTGCCGCTCCAGAGCTTGTAGACAACCAAATCGCCTTGGATGATAAAGATGGCGTTAAATTGCCAGCCCGAGATAGCGGTTCTGCGTTTGAAACCAAGAAAATCGAGCAAAAAATTGCCATCGCGCTGGCGATTGATGCTGCGCTGCTCGATTTCATAAGCAAAGCAGGCCGTCGGCTGCTTAATGCAATTCTGGATTTGCGGGGCAAGCAAAGTGGGGTCGCCTCCGCCGCTGAGTGCCAGTCTGCGCATTAAGTCCGCATGGCTCAATAGCAGGATATTGGGCGTTTTTTTCGGATCTATCCCCATCTCGTGTAGTTGTGTGAGCGTCGTTTTTTCCGTGTCAACGCGGGAAAAAGCCAGCTCGGCGCTCGGGTAGTCAGGCCAGGGCGCGCGGCTTTGTGATTCAGTGTGCGGCAAGAGCGAGGTGCAGGCACTCAGGGCTGCACAGCTGCATACCATGATGATTTGGTGGGTTTGCATATTAACCCCCTGCGTCAAGTCGTTTCCTGTATTTCCATCGTAGATAAGATCAATCCGCGTGTATGCGACTTTCGTATCGGGCGCTGACGATGTGCAGTGCTGATCATGATATGCAGTCTGTTTTTTGCAATTTCATCAATGCACAGAGCGATCGCCTGCGATGCTGTGTTTGCGTTTGAATGCGCCACAAGAGTGCTGTGAGCAGGGTGAACTTTAAGACGCGTTTAAATCTGGCTTACTTGGCGTGAAGCCTTGGTAATTTTTGCTTTCAGGGATATCCCCGATTGTCTAGCAGGCGGGGTCTTGGGTTGCGTTTAGCACCCTTAAAAGCTAGAATCAAGCCCTTTCGCTTGACTAGGGTCAATCCCTAGTGGGTTTGTTTTTTGGCTTTTAAGGGTTCCGTTGTGATGGATAGACAAAGCTGGTTAGAAGGCACGTTGTACCGCCCAGAGTTCGAGCAAGATAGCTGCGGCTTCGGTTTGATCGCGCAGATGGATGATAAACCGTCGCATTGGCTGGTATCGACTGCGATTAATTCTCTGGCCTGTTTGACTCACCGCGGTGCCGTAGCCGCCGATGGCAAGTCAGGTGACGGCTGCGGGTTATTGTTCCGCAAGCCAACTGGCTTTTTGCAAGCAGTCGCCGCAGACAATGGCTATACCCTGGCAGAGCAATTTACTGCAGGCCTTGTTTTTTCTGGGCTGGATGCAGATACCTGTGCAAAATCAATCGCCAATCTGGTGGCCGCAGTAGAGAGCCAAGGCCTGACTGTAGCAGGCGTACGTGACGTTCCAGTGAATCTGGATGCGCTCGGCGAAGCGGCGATGGCTTCATTGCCATCGATTAAGCAGATTTTCGTTAATGCGCCAGCCGGTTTGGCCGAGATCGAATTTGCCCGCAAACTCTATCAAGCGCGTCGCTTGGCTGAAAAAGCCAATGCGGGCGACAAAGATTTCTACATCCCGACGCTGAACCCGTACGTGATGTCCTACAAAGGTCTGGTTACGCCAGACAACTTGCCAGTGTTTTACCTCGACTTGAAAGACGAGCGTTTCGCTTCAAGTCTGGCGGTTTACCATCAGCGTTTCTCGACCAATACCTGGCCACAATGGAAACTGGCGCAGCCATTCCGCTTCCTCGCGCACAACGGCGAGATCAACACGCTGACCGGTAACCGTGCGTGGGCTAAAGCGCGCGAAGCGATCATGCGCAGCGAACAACTCGATATGGACGCGATTCGTCCTATCGTGCAAACCAACGGTTCGGACTCGATGAGTCTGGACAATATGCTCGAAAGCCTGGTACTCGGCGGCGTTGACGTGTTCCGCGCCTTCCGTTTGCTGGTGCCACCAGCTTGGCAGAATGTGGATTCGAACGACCGCGATCTGCGTGCATTTTACGAATACAACTCGCTGCACATGGAACCATGGGATGGCCCGGCCGGTATCGTTTGGGCCGCTGGCGACTACGCCGGTTGTGCGCTCGACCGCAATGGCCTGCGTCCTGCGCGTTATGTCATCACCAAAGATCGTCATATCACCATCGCCTCCGAAATCGGCGTTTGGGGCTACAAACCGGAAGAAGTGGCGAAAAAAGGCCGCGTGAAACCAGGTCAGATCGTTGCCGTTAACCTGAAAACCGGCGAGTTTATCGATACCGAAACCATCGATAACAACCTGAAATCGGCGCAGCCCTACCGCGCATGGCTCAAAGAGCATGCGACACACTTGGAAATGGCTGAGGACAACAAACCACTGGAAGAAATGGATAAGGCAACGCTGTTGACCTACCAGAAACAATTCCAGTTGTCGTTTGAAGAGCGCGATCAGATCTTGCGCGTCTTGGCTGCGGATGGTCAGGAAGCAATTGGCTCGATGGGTGACGACACGCCAATGGCTGTGTTGAGCGAAAAAGTACGTTCACCATTCGATTACCTGCGCCAGCAATTTGCGCAAGTAACAAATCCGCCGATCGACCCGATCCGTGAAGCGATCGTGATGTCGCTGAATACGTGTTTCGGCCCAGAGCGCAATCTGTTTGAAGACGGCCCAAGCCACGCGAAGCGCTTGGAAGTGACGTCGCCAGTGTTGTCGACCGATAAGTTCGACGCCATCGTTGGTCAAAACGATCCGGACTTCAAATCAGCACGTTTTGAAATCTGTTTTGACGCCGCAACGACCACACTGAAAGCTGCAATTGAGCAATTGACTGCCGACGTGCTGGCTAGCGTGAATAACGGCACGGTGATTGTGGTGCTGTCGGATAAAAACATTGCCAAAGGTCGCTTGCCGATTCCTGCATTGTTTGCCGTCGGTGCAGTTCACCATGGCTTGATCAACGCTGGCCTGCGTTGCAAAACCAATATCATCGTTGAAACCGCGACCACGCGCGATCCACACCACTTTGCGTGTTTGATCGGCTACGGCGCGACGGCGGTTGTACCGTACCTCGCTTACCAAACGATCAAAGAATTGATCGATATGGGTCAAATCGAGTCGACACTCGAAAAAGCAGCGAACAATTTCCGCAAAGGGATCAACAAAGGTCTGATGAAGATCTTGTCGAAGATGGGTATTTCGACCGTTGCTTCTTACCGTGGTTCGCAATTGTTTGAAGGCGTGGGTATTGGTGAAGAAGTCATCGATCTGTGCTTAACCGGCACCGTTTCGCGTATTTCTGGTGCGAACTTCGGCGATTTCCAAGAAGACCAAGCTAAATTGAACAAGCTGGCATTCAACCCAATGCGTCCATTGGCGCAAGGTGGTTTGCTCAAGTACGTGTTCGGCGAGGAATACCACGCTTACAACCCAGACGTGGTGATGGCGCTGCAAAAAGCAGTCCAGAACGGCGACTACAAAGCGTACAAACAATACGCCGACTTGGTAAACAAACGCCCAGTCGCGATGTTGCGCGACTTGATGGAGCTACAGATCGATCCAGCGAAATCAATCTCGATTGATGAAGTTGAGCCGCTCGAAAGCATTGTGAAGCGTTTTGATTCGGCCGGTATGTCGCTGGGTGCCTTGAGCCCAGAAGCGCACGAAGCCTTGGCCGAAGGGATGCACCGTTTGGGCGCGCGCTCGAACTCGGGTGAAGGTGGTGAGGATGAAGCTCGCTACGGCACGCCGAAAATGTCGAAAATCAAGCAGGTAGCTTCAGGTCGTTTCGGTGTTACACCGCACTACCTCGTGAACGCTGAAGTGCTGCAGATTAAAGTGGCCCAAGGTGCAAAACCGGGTGAAGGCGGCCAGCTGCCAGGCGATAAAGTATCGCCATTGATCGCGAAACTGCGTCACAGCAAACCAGGCATCAGCCTGATTTCGCCACCACCGCACCACGATATTTACTCGATTGAAGATTTGGCGCAGCTGATTTTTGACTTGAAACAGGTCAACCCTGCTGCCCTGGTTTCGGTCAAGTTGGTTGCCGAACCAGGCGTGGGTACGATTGCCGCCGGTGTAGCGAAAGCCTACGCTGACTTGATCACGATTTCTGGTTACGACGGTGGTACTGCCGCGTCGCCTCTGGCCTCTGTAAAATACGCAGGTTCGCCGTTCGAGTTAGGTCTGACCGAAGCGCAGCAAGTATTACGTGCCAATGGTCTGCGCGGCCGCGTTCGCGTTCAAGCCGACGGTGGTTTGAAAACCGGTCTGGACGTTGTGAAAGCGGCGATCATGGGTGCTGAGAGCTTCGGCTTTGGTACTGGCCCGATGGTGGCCTTGGGTTGTAAGTTCTTGCGGATTTGCCACTTGAACAACTGCGCGACCGGCGTTGCAACGCAAGAAATCAAACTGCGCAGCAAATACTTCATCGGCTTGCCAGAAATGGTCGTCAATTACTTCACCTTCATCGCACAAGAAACTCGCGAGTTGATGGCAAGCCTGGGTATTCGTAAATTCGAAGATCTGGTTGGCCGCACTGAACTCTTGGGTCTGATCGAAGGCGCAACCGAGAAGCAGAAAAAATTGGCGATGAATGCCTTGCTTAGCCAAGGCACGACGCCTGATTCAGTTCCGCGTTTCTGCGTTGAAGCGAGCAACCCGTCTTTCGATAAAGGCGAGTTGGCGGAAGAAATGGTGCGTGACGCATTGGCAGGTATCAAAGCCGGTACTAAGCAAAGCTTTGAATACGATGTACGCAATATCCATCGCTCGATTGGTGCACGTTTGTCAGGCGAGATCGCTAAAGCACACGGTGCAGCGGGTCTGCCGGATGGCTCATTGCACATCAAACTGAACGGCTCTGCGGGTCAATCGCTCGGCGTTTGGAATGCTAAAGGTCTGACGATTGAGTTGGCCGGTGACGCGAACGACTACGTCGGTAAAGGTATGAACGGCGGTAAAGTCGTCATCTACCCACCAAAAGGCAGCGGGTTTGCTTCACACGAAGCCACCATTGTTGGTAACACGTGTCTATACGGCGCGACCGGTGGTGAGTTGTACGCTGCAGGTATGGCCGGTGAGCGTTTCGCGGTGCGGAACTCGGGCGCGACAGCGATTGTTGAAGGCGTGGGCGATCACGGTTGTGAATACATGACGGGCGGCTGCGTGGTGGTACTGGGTGAAACCGGTTACAACTTCGGCGCGGGTATGACGGGTGGTTTTGCACTGGTTTACGATCCAACGCAGAAATTCGCTTATCGCTACAACAACGAGCTGATTGATACCAATCTGATCAATGGCGAAGCCTACGGCGCGATCCGTGCGTTCTTGAAAGACAAGATCAAAGCGCACGCTGATCTGACAGGTTCTAGCAAAGCGGCTGAGCTGCTGGCGAACTTTGACGAAGCCGTGGATTACTTCTGGTTGGTAAAACCAAAAGTCGCCAAGCTCGATGCCTTGTTGAAAGATTGATTTATGTGAGGTGTGAGGTGTGAGGTGTGAGGTGTAACAGCCCGCTCCTCCTCACACGGTAAGAATTCAGGATGAGATAGTGAGTATTCGGGGGTATTGCCCCTTACGCCTTGCTCCTCACTCCTTACCGAGGTATACCCATGTCAGACGTGTTTCAGTTTCTGAATGTTGCGCGCAACCCAGGCGAGAAAGTCGCCGTTGAAAAGCGCAAATTCGTATTTAAAGAAATCTACAGCCCATTGGATAAAGTAACGTCTGGCG
The DNA here is from genome assembly GCF_040047665.1 of Chitinibacter sp. FCG-7. Lineage (NCBI taxonomy): Bacteria > Pseudomonadati > Pseudomonadota > Betaproteobacteria > Neisseriales > Chitinibacteraceae > Chitinibacter > Chitinibacter mangrovi. The sequence continues at coordinate 1,257,658 of NZ_CP157355.1, read as the reverse complement.
AGCAAGCTGGTCGTTGCCTGTCCTGTGGTAATCCCTACTGCTCGTGGGAGTGCCCAGTGCACAACCACATTCCGCACTGGTTGAAACTGGTTGAAGAAGGCAAGCTGTTTGAAGCGGCTGAATTGAGCCACAAAACCAATTCATTGCCAGAAATCTGCGGTCGCGTTTGCCCGCAAGACCGCCTGTGTGAAGGTGCGTGTACGCTGAACCAGGTTGATGCTGGCGCGGTTTCAATCGGTTCGGTCGAAAAATACATTACCGACGAAGCCTTCAAGGCCGGCTGGCGCCCAGACATGTCTGGCGTGATTCAGACTGGTAAAAAAGTGGCCGTGATCGGTGCTGGCCCAGCAGGTCTGGGTTGTGCCGACATGCTGGTGCGCAACGGTGTAACGCCAGTGGTGTTTGATCGCTACGAAGAAATCGGCGGCTTGCTGACTTTTGGTATTCCAGAATTCAAACTGGAAAAAGATGTCATCGTGACGCGTCGCAAGATCATGGAAGAGATGGGCGTTGAATTCCGTCTGAATACCGAAATCGGCAAAGACGTGACAATCGAAACCCTGCTTGCTGATTACGATGCCGTATTCATGGGCATGGGCGCATACAAATACATGAAAGGCGGTATTGCCGGTGAAGAGCTGCCTGGCGTGCTGGAAGCTTTGCCATTCTTGGTGAACAACGTGCGTAACAGCATGGGGACATTGGAAGGTGAAGCCTTCGTTTCAATGCAAGGCAAACGTGTTGTCGTGCTGGGTGGTGGCGATACCGCGATGGATTGCAACCGCACTTCAATTCGCCAAGGTGCAGCCAGCGTAATCTGTGCTTACCGTCGTGATGAAGAAAACATGCCGGGCTCGAAACGTGAAGTCGCTAATGCCAAAGAAGAAGGCGTTGAATTTGCGTGGAACAGCCAACCGGTGAAAATTGAAAAGAATGCCGATGGCAGCTTGGCGCTGACGCTGGTTTCAACGCAATTGGGCGCGCCAGATGAGAAAGGCCGTCGTCGTCCAGAATTGGTGGCTGGTTCTGAGCGTGTGATCGAATGCGATCATGTGATCGTGGCCTTTGGTTTCTCGGTCGAGCCAGAGTCTTGGTTTGACGCGCAAGGCGTTAAAACCGATGACTGGGGTCGCACGATTGCCGCAGAGAAGCAAGCCTTCAAACATCAGACGTCTAACCCGAAAATTTTTGCGGGCGGCGATCAGGTGCGTGGCGCAGATCTCGTTGTGCGTGCAGTTTATGAAGGTCGTAACGCCGCAGAGGGTATACTTGCGTACTTGGGCGAGTGGTAATCATCTGTGTGTAAGAAAAGCCCCGCTCGCGGGGCTTTTTTTATGAGAACTGAAAGGTGTAGCGTGAATCAGCAGCAACAATTGGACAAAGGTCTGGCCTTGGCGCGGAAGGGGCATTTGAAAAGTGCGGTCAAGGTTTGGCTGGCTGGCTTGCAAGCAGCAGCAAGCCTGTATGAAGAAGTGCAATACTGGGCCGTGCTGGGCGCGCAGATTCGGCAGGCTGGCCAAATCGAGCAAGCTCTGGCGATGCATACGCATGCGCTACAGCTATCGGCTAATGACCGGTATTTGCAAAGCCTGCTGCAATTGCACCTTGGCCTTGATCTGATTGATTTGTCGCAGCCCGATCTGGCGCTGCGTGCCTTGCACAAGGCGCATGATTTTCCCGATATTGCCTGCTGCCCTATTTTGCAAGAGCTGATTAGCCAGATTCATGCGCATCTGGGCGATTATGCGCAGGCGCGTGTGGCGCTTGAGCTGGCTATCGAGCTGTATGCCGATGATGATCTGGCGCAGGCGCATTGCAGCTTGGCTTTGCTGCAACTGTATGCCCAGCGACCTGCTGTTGAGGATGAGCGCCTGGTGCGCGCCATCGAGATTGCCTGTCGACATTTGCACCTGCTCGAAGGTGATCGCCAGCAAATGCTGATCGAGCTGGGGCGCGCCTGTCGAATTGTGGGGCACGAAGCACAGGCCGCTGATTATTTCGGGCAAGCACTGGCGCTGGCTGGTGGTGCCCTGCCCACTCAGCACAAACCACGCCGACTATCGGCAATCGAATTCAAATTGCAGCAAATCACCAATGAAATCGAGATCGAGCTGCTGCGCGAGAAAAATGCGGCTCAGCATCAGCAGGTGCAGCAGCTGGAAACCGTGGGTTTCCGGGATGAAATTACTGGCCTGTATAACCCCCGTTATTTCTCGATGCGCTGGGATGCTTTACTGCGGCAGGCCGAAGGCGGCAAACCCGTGTGCCTATTGAGCATCGGGATTGATCTGTATGCCAGCATCAGCGAGGTATTGGGCAAGGAAGCGGCACTGCTGATATATATCCAGATTGCCCAGATTTTGCAGGCCGAATGCCCGGCTGACGCCATTTTGATGACATCGGGCACCGGCGCATTCGAGCTGCTGGTTCTGGATATGCCCAAGCAGCAGATCGAAGAGATGATGGCGCGGGTGCAGCAGCATATGAGCACGCTGGAGCAGGGGCATTTGCCCGAGCCTTTGGGCATTAGTATTGGCGGGGCGTATTATCAGCCTGGAGAAACGCGTGATATTTTCCAGCTGCGGGCCAATCTGGCGCTATTTCTGGCACAGCGCAAGGAAATGAATGAAATCAGCTGGGATGGAGAACTCTAATGTCGGTCGATGAGCGTTTGATTCTGGAGCTGGAAACCATTGCCAGAGAGTCTCATTGCGGCTCGCCACCATCGCCTTTTGTTGCGCTGGAATTGCTTAAATCGGCGCACGGCAATGTGCGGGCAATGGCGCTGGCCTCGGTGATTCTGGGGCATGCTTGGCAGCATATCAGCGAACATCACAAGGCGCAGATGGCGTTTTCAACGGCGATTGCCGAATTTCGCAAAGTGCCTGCTCCGCACGATGAAACCGAGGCCATGATTCTGCTAGGCACATCGCACCTGCTATCCGGTGAACCCTTGCTCGCGCTGGATCACTGGTCATCTGCGCTGCAGATCGCGCGCAAGATCAATGATCGCGAATTGTGCATTCGGGTTTATCTGGGAATAGGCCAGGTGTATATCGGCTTTGGCGACTATCACTCGGCGCTGAAATTCAACGAGCTGGCGCTGGAAATGGCGCGCAGAATCAATCACGACGAGCGCCGCTGCGAAGCGCTGCTCAATATCGCCAGCGACGCCTTCCGGCTGCAGCGTTACAGCTACACCATGCAGTGCATCGACGAAGCAGAAAAACTGCTTGAAGCCACCATTACCAACAAAATCTGGTCAGCCGAGGTGGTGTATTACCGTGGTTTGGTGCACGGTGCCCAGCATCACTATGCACAAGCCCGGATCGAGCTGGAAACGGCTTACGAGCTGAACGTGCAGAATGACAATCTATGGGGCAAATCGCACGCGCTCACTGCCTTGGGCGAAGTGTTGTTCAAGATGGGCGATGCCAGCGCCGAGCAGGTTTTGCTCAAAGCTTTGCAACTGGCGCGGCAAGGCAGTCAGGCCGCACTGGAGCGCCGCTGCAATCAGGCCTTGCTCGGCTGGTATCTGCAGCAGGGCAATCTTTCGGCGACGCTGCCGTATTACAGCGATCTGCTGCATGATCAGCAGCAGGCGAGTAGCAAAATGTCGGTTGCACAGCTACGCCAGATCCAGCAATTGATGAGTCGCAGCCAGATACGTCTGGTCGGCTCACAACTCGGCTTGTAATGGCCGCATCACTCGCCGATTTCCCGTATATGGCGAACCGGGCGCTGTCGTTAAACTCGTGGCATGGATAGCCCGACTTTTCTTTCTGCTTTTATTTTGCTGCTGCTGGTGACCGACCCGCTCGGCGGCATTCCGCTTTTTGTCTCGCTGATGAAGCAGGTGCCCAAAGAGCGGCGCTGGCGCATGATTATTCGTGAAGTCAGCGTGGCCTTTGGGGTTTTGCTGCTGTTTATGGTGTTTGGCCGCCAGTTTCTGCAGGTCATGCATCTCTCGCAAACATCGCTGGGCATTGCAGGCGGGGTAATTTTGTTCCTGATTGCGCTGCGCATGGTTTTCCCACATCCCGATGGTGTGTTTGGCGATGCGCAGCAGGGCGAGCCTTATATTGTGCCGCTGGCAATTCCGCTGCTGGCTGGCCCCTCGGCATTGGCCACGGTATTGCTGCTGGTGTCGCGTGACCCGGAGCGTATCTGGCTCTGGGTGGGCGCGCTGGCGCTGACCATGCTGGTGTGCGCCTTAACGCTGGCTTTTTCCGAAAAAATCTCCCAAGTACTCGGCGAGCAGGTGACCACGGCATTTGAACGGCTGATGGGTCTGATCCTGACCGCGATTGCCGTGCAAATGCTGCTCGATGGCATCAAGACTTATCTGGCTGGACTTTAAACTTAAGCAACGATTCTGGCCTGCCGCTGCCAGAGGCTTTCGCCGCTAAAGATGATCAGGGCAATCCAGATCAGGCCAAATCCCACCATCCGTTCAGGCCCGAAGGGTTCGTGCCATAGCCAGATGGCTAGAATCAGCTGCACGGTCGGTGCCAGATATTGCAATAAACCCAATTGCGTCATGCTGATTTTTCGCGCTGCAGCAGCAAAGAGTAACAGGGGTATTGCCGTAATGGGCCCGGCTAGCATGACGTTGATCTGTATACCTAATGGGGCATGGTTGAAATGATTGCCGCCGCTGGCGCTCAGAAACAGCAGTCCCAACACCGCCACCGGAAATAGAATTGCCGTTTCCAGTGTGAGCCCCTCCAGTGCACCCAGGCTGGCCGTTTTGCGCAGCAAGCCATAAATGCCGAAAGTGGTCGCGACGGTGAGCGCCACCCAAGGCAGCTGACCCGCTGCCACGGTGAGCCAGGCTACACCGGCTGCCGCAATTCCAATACTGAGCCACTGCACCGGGCGCAGCCGCTCGTGCAGAATCAGCACGCCCAGCAGCACATTAATCAGCGGATTAATAAAATAGCCCAGGCTGGCGTCCACTACACGCCCTGAATTCGCCGCCCAGATATATACCAGCCAGTTAATCGACAGCAGCACGGCGCTCAGCGCAAACCCACCCAGCAAGCGGCGATTTTTCAGCTGCCCAAGCCAGGCCCATTGCTTGCGCAGAGCCAGTATCCCCAGCAAAAAAGCCAGCGCCCAGACGATGCGGTGCAAAACAATTTCGCCCGCTGGCATAAATTGGATGGTTTTGAAATACAGCGGAAAAAGACCCCAGAGCAGATAGGCCAGCGTGGCGGAGAGTAGGCCTGAATTCATGATGGCGGCTCGGTAGATTGGCTATTTAGTATAACGAGGCCCAATCAGCGGCAACAGCAACAGTTCAGTCTCTGATCAAGGTACACAATTGCATTGGCCTATGGGTATATGCTTGTAGTCTATGTATGTATTGTCTTTTACGCATATACATCAATGGGTATGTTCGGCGTCAGCAGCACGTAGTTGGCGCTGAGGCACATGGCCGCAGTCTAATTGCGGCAGAGTTGATGCGCAGCAAGTTACTCAGGCCACTACGGCGGCACAATCGGCGTCATGATGCTGCTGGTACGTAATCGGTATCGGCGATATATAATTGCGGGCATTCACCTAGGAGCTGCCATGACTCAAAATGAACTCAAAGAAGCAGTAGGCCGTGCGGCCATTGCGTATATTCCTGATGATTGTATTGTGGGCGTGGGCACCGGCTCGACGGCCAACTACTTCATTGACGCTCTGGCCGAAATCAAAGGCCGTATCAAAGGTGCGGTCTCGTCATCCGAAGCCAGCGTGGCGCGGCTGAAATCGCATGGTATTCCGGTGTACGAGCTCAATACCATCGACGAGCTGCCGGTGTACGTTGATGGCGCAGATGAAATCAACCATCAGCTGCAAATGATCAAAGGCGGCGGCGCAGCGCTGACACGCGAAAAAATCGTGGCGGCGGTGGCGGAGCAATTTATCTGTATCGCCGACGAGTCCAAGCTGGTTGACGTACTGGGTGCATTCCCCTTGCCGGTGGAAGTGATTCCAATGGCGCGCTCGTATGTGGCGCGCGAAATTGTCAAACTCGGCGGCTATCCGGCCTACCGCGAAGGCGTGGTGACCGACAATGGCAATATCATTATCGATGTGCATGGCCTGAAAATTACGCAAGCCAATGAGCTGGAAAGCAAGCTCAATCAAATCGTCGGCGTGGTGACCAATGGCATTTTTGCGCATCGTCGCGCCGATGTGTTGCTACTGGGTACGGCCAGCGGCGTAAAAACCATCAAGTAAGGCATTCGGCACTACAATTGAGCGCATCAAGCGGCAAGACAAAAGTTTTCGCTCGCGCCTTTGGTAAAGGCGAAGCTTTTGTGCAGTTGCACACCGGAATGCGGGTAGGGCGATGAAATGAAATATTTTTGTCATCTTTAGCTGCTAAGGTGTTGGACAATTATCTTGGAGTTATTGCGCATGCCTGAACATTTCTCGGAACACATTTCTACCCAGTTTGACGCGGATCTGAACGCGATTCGTACCCAGGTGATGGCGATGGCCGGCCTGGTGGAAGAGCAGGTTCGCCTGTCCATGAAGGCGCTGGCTTCTGGCGATATGGGCATTATCAATCTGGTGATCGCGCAAGAGCAGAAGGTCAATGCCATGCACCTGGAGCTGGACGATATGTGCGTGCACATGATCGCCCGCCGCCAGCCTGCGGCATCGGATTTGCGCCTGGTGATGACGGTGATCAAGTCGGTTGAAGATCTGGAAAGCATTGGCGACAAGGCGCACAAAATCTGTCTGCGCGCCAAGTCGATTTTTGATAGCGGCAAGATGCAGGTGCCCAAATTCCAGGAAGTCAATCACATCGCCACCTTGGCGCTGGACATGCTGACGCGCGCACTGGATGCCTTTGCCCGTCTGGATTCGGCCTCAGCCGCAGAAGTGATTGCCGCTGATGAGCAACTTGATCAGGAATACCGCGCGCTGCAACGCCAGCTGATTACCGTGATGATGGAAGACCCGCGCTCGATTTCGCTGACGCTCGATATTCTGTGGATTGCCAAAGCCACCGAGCGTATCGGCGATTTGGCGGTCAATGTGGCCGAGCATGTGGTGTATCTGGTGAAAGGGCGTGATGTACGCCACAAATCGCAAGCCGAAGTCGATGCGATTGCCAAAGCCTGATCTGAATCAGGTGTTGCAGTAAAAAAAGGGGCAAGCTGATTGCCCCTTTTTTTCGTGTTTTTTTTGCCTGATTACGGTAAATTGACGCACCTAAAGAATAAATAATCCAGAAATTGTTCAGCATTGGCCAGCTCTGGCCTGCAGATGCTGGCGATTTGTTGAGATTTTGGAGCAACCCCCTTCATGAGCGATCACTCGATCATCGCTGCCGTTGATCTTGGCTCGAACAGTTTTCGCCTGCAAGTGGCCCGTGTGGTTGAGGGCTCTTTATTCCCGCTCGATTCGCTGAAAGAGACCGTGCGCCTTGGCGCCGGGCTTGATGCGCAGGGCTGCCTGAGCGAGGCGGCAATTGCCGAGCTGATCGCCGCTTTATCACGCTTTGGCGAGCGGCTAGCGGGCTTGCCGCCGCAATGCGTGCGGGCGGTCGCGACCAATACGTTTCGTGTGGCGCGCAATTCGGCCTATTTCCTCCCCCTGGCCGAAGCGGCGCTGGGTTTTCCGATCGAGATTATTGCTGGCCGTGAAGAAGCACGGCTGATTTATATCGGTGCCGCGCACAGCCTGCCCAATACGCGCGAGCGCCGCTTGGTGGTTGATATAGGCGGCGGCTCGACCGAGCTGATTATTGGTAGCCAATATCGCTCTTTCCGCACTGAAAGTATCCAGCTCGGTTGCGTGGGCTGGAGCATGCGTTACTTCCCTGATGGCGTGATCACCCGCGAGCGGCTGGAAACGGCTGAGCTGGCGGCGCGGGGCGCATTTTTGCCGCTGGTACCCGATTTTCACACCAGCGAGTGGCAGCGGGCGATTGGCACCTCGGGTACTGCCCGCTCGCTGGCGGATATCCTTGAGTTGAACGATTTATCCCCCCTGGGTATCACCCGTTCCGGCATGGCCGCCCTACGTGAGAAAATGCTGGCCGCCGGGCATGTGGACAAGCTGGTGCTCAACGGCTTGCGTGACGATAGACGCGCTGTGGTGGCAGGGGGTTTTGCCATTATGCAGGCGGCATTTGACATGCTGGGCATCGAGCGGATGAATATCACCTATGGCGCTTTGCGCGATGGGGTGCTCTACGATCTGATGCAGCGCCAGACCCAATATGATGTGCGCGACCGCACCGTCGATTTTTTCCAGCGCCGCTACCATGTCGATGGCTTGCAAGCCAACCGGGTTACCGCGATGGCGATGCAATTATTCGAGGCCTTGCGCGGCGAAGCCGTGCCGGACGACGCTGTGCTGGCCCGTCATCTGCATATGGCGGCTTTATTGCACGAAGTGGGGCGCTCAATCGCCCACGCCAGCTATCACAAACATTCGGCGTATATTTTGCAGCATGCCGACATGCCGGGTTTTTCCCGCCGTGAGCAGCTTTGGTTGTCGCGTCTGGTGCTGGCGCATGCTGGCAGCTTGACCAAGCTATCGGGCGAGAGCGTCAGCGCTGCCGAATGGGACGCCATTCTGGCTTTGCGGCTGGCCGTGCTGTTTTATCGTTCGCGGCTGGACGAAACCCCGCCCGAATTCGAGCTGGTGCGCCAGAGTGAAGGCTATACGCTGACCATTGATGCGCTCTGGCTGAATGCGCACCCGCTGACTGCATTTGCGCTTACTGAGGAAACGACTGCATGGCAAAACATCGGCGTGACGCTACAAGTGCAGGCCATCGCCGCCGAATAAAGGCGCATCTTAAATCCAGCAAGGCTGGCCTTGCGCCAGGCTCGCTGCAATACGTCGGTGCCGCAGACCCGCTGCCCACGTTGGCGACGCTGATTGAATTTGGCCAGAATGACGGTGAATTTCTGGAAACCCGCTTTACCGCGCTGGAGCAAGGCCGCGACTTTCAGCCTACCTATAGCAATTACTGGCTCAATCTGCACGGGCTGGAAGATCTGGCGCAACTGCAGCTGATCGGCAAGCGCTTTCATTTGCATCCCTTGGTGCTCGAAGACATTCTCAATACCCAGCAGCGCCCCAAGATTGAAAGCTACCCCGGTTATCTGTTTATCACCGCGCGGCTGATGTTTCTGGATGAATTTGGCTCGGTTGATTCGGAACAGATCAGTCTGGTGGTCGGGCGTAATTTTTTGCTGACTTTTCAGGAAAAACCAACCGGTACGTTTGCCAGCATTCGTGACTCGCTTCGCAATGGCGAATCGCAGCTGCGCAAGTTTGGCAGCGACTATCTGGTGTACGCCTTGCTCGATAAAGTGGTTGATCGCTATTTCTCGGTGCTTGAGCAAATCGGCGAGCGCGTTGATGAGCTGGAAGACGAAATCATCGAGCAGTTAAATCCCGATCAGATGCAGGAAGTGCAGCATTTACGCCGTTCGCTGCAATCGCTCAAGCGCGGTTTGTGGCCTTTGCGCGAGGTGATCAATGTGCTGCAACGCGACGATGCCGATTTTTTTAAGGACGAAACACAGCTGTATCTGCGTGATGTGTACGACCATACGGTGCAACTGATCGAAAGCGTTGAAGCGCTGCGTGAAGCTGTATCGGGCTTGCAGGATATTTATCTGGCACTGCAATCGCAAACCATGAATACACAAATGCGCACGCTCACGGTGTTCACGATTATTTTCAGCCCATTGACGCTGATTGCCGGGATCTACGGCATGAATTTTGATTACATGCCCGAACTACGCTGGTCGTGGGCGTATTTTGCCGTGCTGGGCGTCATGGGTTTGCTCGGTGGTAGTTTGGGCTGGTTCTTCTGGTCTAGGCGCTGGATTAATCCGGTCTGATGGGTATAGCGCTGTAGGCCTTTTTGGGTATGCTTTACAGCCTTATACCCGTGGTGCGCTTAGATCAGGTAAGCCAGCCAGAACAGGCCAAACATCACAAAGACAATCCCTACCTTGGCAATGGTACCAACCAGCATGCCAATCCAGCTGGCAAGCCCGACTTTACCGGCTTGCAGCGCAGCGCGTGTCGCATAAAACTCACCCGCCGCTGCGCCGAATAAAGGCCCGAAAATCAGCCCGAATGGCCCGGCAAAAATCCCCAGCAAAGCGCCTATCGTCGCCCCCCAGATGGCCTGCTTGCTCGCTCCGGCGGCCTTGGCGCCCATGGCCCCGGCGATATAGTCCAGTGCGCTGGCAATCAGAGCGAGTGCCGCCAGCGCCAGCATGGTGTACCCACTGACGGTTTGAAAATCCTGCTGCCAGGCAATAATCAACATGCCAGCAAAGACCAGCGGCGTTGATGGCAGCACCGGCAAAATAATCCCTGCCACGCCCATCAGCATCAGACCGATACTTAAAACCCACCAAATTGCATCCATGCCCAATTGCCTTTTCAATCAATAAGAGTCCATTTTGACCTAGAGCCCATTAAAATGTTCGGAAATATTATCTGAATCAAATCAGTGAACTAGGCAAATTAATGAATTTATCTGAATTGAAACATTTGACGCACCGCGCGCTCTGGTGTTTAATTCTGCTTCTCGCTGACCTGCGTCGGTGAGAAAGTGGCCAATTAGCTCAGTTGGTAGAGCAGCGGATTGAAAATCCGCGTGTCCGTGGTTCGATTCCGCGATTGGCCACCACAAATTTTAAAGCCCGCTCATTGAGCGGGCTTTTTTATTGCCGCTTGTACCGCATCAAGGCCGATTAAGCTCAGCAAACACGCGAGTTTATGGTACGCTACTGATCAGTAGCATTGCTCTACTTCTTTATTTCATTCCGTGTCGTAGTGTTTTTTTGTCACGCTCTGTGCCCAGCCAAGGATTTTATTGTGAGTCAATCTGATTCGACTGCCCCAACAACGATCCCCGTATCACAGCGAATTCGCTATCGCCTGCATCAGGCGCAGCGACGTTTTCACGCCAATGACAATATTGCAGATTTTATCGAGGAAGGCGAAATGGCCCAATTGCTCGATGAAGTGCAGGAAAAAATGATGGGCGTGCTGCAAAGCCTGGTGATTGATACTGAGCACGACCACAATACGCAGGACACCGCACGTCGTGTGGCCAAGATGTATTTGAATGAAGTGTTTCGTGGTCGCTACGTTAAACAACCGGCGGTGACTGAGTTTCCGAACGTCGAGCACCTCAATGAATTGATGATTGTCGGCCCGATTACGGTACGCAGCGCATGTTCACATCATTTCTGCCCGATTATCGGCAAATTGTGGATCGGTATTTTGCCCAATCAACATTCCAACCTGATTGGCCTGTCAAAATATGCCCGCTTGGCCGAGTGGGTGATGTCGCGTCCGCAAATTCAGGAGGAGGCTGTCACGCAGGTGGCTGATCTGCTGCAAAGCAAGGTCAATCCAGATGGTTTGGCAATTGTGATGGAAGCTGATCACTTCTGCATGCACTGGCGTGGTGTGAAGGATTCCGATTCCAAAATGATCAATAGCGTGATGCGTGGCCTGTTCTTGAAAGATACGCATTTGCGCCGCGAGTTTTTGTCCCTGATTAACAATCAACGTTAAAGAGGTTTCGCATGCTTGTCCGTTTGATTTATGCCAGCCGGGCCGCAGGTGAGGTAAACGCGGAGTTGCTCGATGCCTTGTTGCGCAGTTCGCGCCAGAATAATCCGGCCATCGGCATTACCGGCGTCTTGTGTTACAGCGCCGGTATGTTTGTGCAGGTGCTGGAAGGGAGCCGCAGTGCGGTATCGTCGCTTTACAATGTGATTATCCGCGACCCGCGCCACGAGCATGTCGAGCTGCTCAATTTTGAAGAAATCAGCGAACGCCATTTTGCCGACTGGACGATGGGCCAGGTGAATATTTCCAAGGTCAATCATGCGCTGCTGCTGAAATATTCGGCGCGCAATGAATTCAACCCGTTTGAGATGAGCGGCCCGATGGTGCTGCTGCTGCTGGATGATTTGATTGCTAGTGCGGCGATTGGCAAATGAATCTGATTGGAAAATAAATCAGTTCCAAGCTGCTGTGATTTCAAGCTACACAATGCTGGAGTCATTTTTGGGCGCTCTTTGGAGCGCCTTTTTCATTTGGATTGGCTTATCCGGTAGCTCAAAGCGGCGCAATTAAGCGCTCTGGTCGATTCTAGCCTCCTTGTTGCCAAACCAGTCGTAGAAGCGGTCGCCACCGCTAAGGTTAAGTAGTTTCAATACCAGATCACCCATGACTTGCTCTTCGCCATTTTGATCTTTGAGTTTGAAGGGTAGCTGCACGGGTATTGCGCTGATGCTATCTAGTAGTTCATCAGCTGTGCCCTGGAAATCCATGCCGCGTGCGGTGCTGGTATCCGCAGGCTGTGTTGCCCTATTTGGACTGCTATTGCGTGTAGATTGCTCTGTGTAGCTCATCTGCTGGCGTGATTCATAAGTCACCGAGAGTTCGAACTCAAATTGTCGCCCGTCCGTCGTGCGAATGGTGCCGCGCCCGGTAAAGCTGCTGCTATCGTTTAGGCTGAAGCTAGCGGAGCGGGTGCTGCTGGTGCCGTCGCTGCTGCGCGACAAACTCATGCTTGCCTCGCTGCTGGCGCTCAGTTCGAGCTGATCAAAGCTGATTTGCATCCCCTTGGCGGCGTCGCCAAACAGCTGGCTGGCAAATTGTCCTAGGAAATCCTGGGCCAGTTTGAGCGTGTCTTTTTGCAATAAGGCAACGCGCTGTTCGATTTTGTCGGTTTTGTCGATTTTCCCCTCGGCAGCTTTATTGCTGCGTTGAAGCTCGCCGATGTGATTGCTACTTTGGGCGAATAGATCGCGAGTGCTGAGTGCTGGAAGTAAGGACATGATAGTGGCCTCATGAGGGTATTGAGTAGCTTATCGGGTGAATAGACGCAAAGCTGAGGCGGGGCAGATAAATGGTGGTTGATGTTGATTTAAATCATTGCTCAATGCGCACTTGCCGCGTTTTTGGCTTTGCTGAGCGGATTTGTGGCACAAATATCGACCGTCTGGCTGTTTTTTCTGGCATCAAAGTCAATATTTATCGGGCTTTGCGCTGCGTTTGCCGACAAAAATAGAAATAAAACCAATTTTTACCGAGCACGACATGGATAGTTGTGTATGATGTAGGACTTGAGCGACTGCTCAATTTTATAGTTTAAGGTAAATTAAAGATGGCAACTGGTACAGTTAAGTGGTTCAACGATGCAAAAGGCTTCGGTTTCATTACTCCTGATCAAGGCGGCGAAGACTTGTTTGCCCACTTCTCGGCAATTACTACTAGCGGTTTCAAAACACTGCAAGAAGGCCAGAAAGTTAGCTTTGAAGTGACTAACGGCCCTAAAGGCCAGCAAGCTTCAAACATTCAGCCTCTGTAATTTACTACAGACTCTGATGCTCAGGACCCAGCTTAGGCTGGGTTTTTTATTGCGCAGATTTTAGAATTTATGCAGGGTATTACTCTATAGGCCAATATCTAATTGCCCTGTAGGGCAATACCTAGGCAATAAAAAAGCGGCCCGCAGGCCGCTTTGTGTTTTGTGTTGCAGGTATCAGTCTTTGCGCTCGACCTGCGATACATCGCGTACCGCGCCGGTGTCGGCGCTGGTGGTCATTGCGGCATAGGCGCGCAGCGCAGCGCTCACATAGCGCTGACGATCAACGGGTTTCCATGCGTTCTTACCGCGGCTTTCCATTTCTGCGCGACGCGCTGCCAGTTCTTCATCGCTAACCAGCAGGTTGATCGTGCGGTTTGGAATGTCGATTTCAAGCTGATCGCCTTCCTGCGCTAGGCCAATTGCGCCACCTTCGGCGGCTTCTGGTGAAACGTGGCCGATCGACAGGCCGGAAGTGCCGCCCGAGAAGCGTCCGTCAGTCAACAGGGCGCATTCTTTGCCTAGGCCTTTTGATTTCAGATAAGACGTTGGGTAGAGCATTTCCTGCATGCCCGGGCCGCCTTTCGGGCCTTCATAGCGGATCAATACCAGATCACCGGCAACCACCTGATCGGCCAGAATACCAGCTACTGCGTCGTCCTGACTTTCAAAAATACGCACGCGGCCGGTGAACTTCAGGATGGATTCGTCAACGCCAGCGGTTTTAACAATACAACCGCGCTCGGCGATATTGCCGTACAGCACGGCAATGCCGCCATCTTGCGAGTACGCGTGTTCTTTGCTGCGGATGCAGCCGTTTTCGCGATCCAGATCCAGCTCTGGCCAGCGCATGCTCTGGCTAAAGGCGATCGTGGTAGCGACGCCGCCAGGAGCTGCGCGGTAGAGTAGGTGCGCTAGGCTGTCGGCTGAGTTTTTAACAATATCCCACTGATCCAGTCCTTCGCCCAGGGTTTTGGCGTGAACCGTCGGTACATCGCGGTGAATCAGGCCTGCACGGTCAAGCTCGGCCAGAATGCCGATGACGCCGCCAGCGCGATGCACGTCTTCCATGTGGTATTTCTGTGTTGCTGGCGCTACTTTTGATAGGCAAGGCACTTTGCGACTCATGCGGTCGATGTCTTGCATCTTGAAATCAACGCCGGCTTCGTTGGCTGCAGCCAGCAGGTGCAAAACGGTATTGGTCGAGCCGCCCATGGCGATATCAAGTGCAATCGCGTTTTCAAAGGCTTCGAAGGTGGCGATATTGCGCGGCAATACCGAAGTATCTTCGCCTTCGTAGTAACGCTTGGCCAATTCAACAATCGTGCGACCTGCTTGCAGGAATAATTGCTTGCGGTCACCGTGAGTGGCTAGAAGTGAGCCATTCCCCGGCAATGATAGCCCCAGTGCTTCGGTTAGGCAGTTCATCGAGTTGGCGGTAAACATACCCGAGCACGAGCCACAGGTCGGGCAGGCGCTGCGTTCAACGGCGTCAACTTCTTCATCAGACACGTTGGGGTTGGCGGCTTCCACCATGGCGTCAACCAGATCAAGCTTGCGTGTTTCGCCGTGCCAGTTCACTTTGCCCGCTTCCATTGGGCCGCCAGAAACGAAAATCACCGGAATATTGAGGCGCAAGGCGGCCATCAGCATGCCGGGGGTGATTTTGTCGCAATTGGAAATGCAGACCATGGCGTCAGCACAGTGTGCGTTGACCATGTATTCGACCGAGTCGGCGATCAGATCGCGGCTAGGCAGGCTATACAGCATGCCGCCGTGCCCCATCGCGATACCGTCATCAACAGCAATGGTGTTGAATTCTTTCGCTACACCGCCTGCTTTTTCGACTTCGCGTGCCACCAGCTGACCCAGGTTTTGCAAGTGAACGTGGCCGGGGACGAACTGGGTGAACGAGTTGCAGATTGCGATGATGGGTTTGTCAAAGTCACCGTCTTTCATGCCGGTGGCGCGCCAGAGAGCGCGAGCGCCGGCCATATTGCGACCGTGGGTGGTGGTGCGGGAGCGGTATACAGGCATGATGTTTTCTCTAAGTGGCTGAAGCTGTGTGGCAATTGTAACAAAAAAACCTGCTTTGGCTTTCATGCTTCGCTGCGCTTGTAAATTGTAATTTGTACTCAAGGGTGGGTGATTGGGCGGATTGCCGGATATAATCGCAGCCACCTTGGATACCGAAAGCAGAAAGCCATGTTAGTTCATCCGCAGTTTGATCCCGTAGCCTTTTATGTTTACGGCTCATTTGGCGTTCACTGGTACGGTCTGATGTACCTGTTGGCCTTTGTCATGTTCCTGCTGATGGGGCGCTGGCGCATTCGGCGCGGGCAACCTGTAGGCTGGCAAACCAGTGAGATGGATGATTTGCTGTTCTATGGTGTGCTGGGGGTAATTCTGGGTGGGCGCCTAGGTTATATGCTGTTTTACAAATTTGATTACTATCTGGCCAATCCTGCTGAAGTGCTGATGGTCTGGAAAGGTGGTATGGCTTTTCATGGTGGGTTTCTTGGCGTTTTGCTGGCGATGTATCTGTTTGCTCGCAAAACAGGCCGCAGCTTTTTACAGGTAACTGATTTTATTGCGCCTTTGGTGCCTTTGGGTTTGGCTGCAGGCCGGATTGGCAACTTTATTAATGGTGAGCTGTGGGGGCGAGTAACTGATGCCACTATGCCGTGGGCAATGGTTTTTCCGCAGGCGCACGATGGCTTGCCACGTCATCCATCGCAGCTGTATCAGTTCGCGTTAGAGGGAGTATTGCTGTATATCGTTTTATGGATGTACTCAGCTAAGCCGCGCAAAGCGGGGCAGACTTCCGGCTTATTCCTGTTGGGCTATGGTTTCTTCCGCTTTGTTGCTGAATTTGCCCGTGAGCCTGATGATTATCTGGGCCTCTTGGCGATGAATCTATCGATGGGGCAATTGCTTAGCTTGCCGATGATTACGGCTGGTTTGCTGCTCTATTGGTGGGCTTCAAAACAGAATTCATCACCGGTTGCGGCCTAATTGTCTTTTTGAAATAAGCCTTTATTGAAAAAAAATGGCGCTAGGGTGGAAAATGTTTGACGATGTTGTCCATCCTCTCCATAATGCGGGTCTCTAAAGGGGGGGATTACCCCAGCGGTCAACGGGTCCGGACTGTAAATCCGGCGGCTCAGCCTTCGAAGGTTCGAATCCTTCTCCCCCCACCAAACACCCATATGTTGCGGGTTTTGGTAGAAACGAATTTTAAGTACTAAGCGCGGGTGTAGCTCAATGGTAGAGCAGAAGCCTTCCAAGCTTACGACGAGGGTTCGATTCCCTTCACCCGCTCCAGAATCAAATGCTGATGTAGCTCAGGGGTAGAGCACTCCCTTGGTAAGGGAGAGGTCGGGGGTTCAATTCCCCCCATCAGCACCAATTCGTAGTGTCATTATTCTGTTATTTCAAGTTCTCGAGAAGGAAATAAAGCGATGGCTAAGGAAAAGTTTACGCGGACCAAGCCGCACGTTAACGTTGGTACAATCGGTCACGTTGACCACGGTAAAACTACCCTGACTGCAGCGATCACAACTGTGTTGACTCGCAAGTTTGGTGGTGAAGCTAAAGACTATTCACAGATCGATAGCGCACCAGAAGAAAAAGCACGTGGTATTACGATTAATACTGCGCACGTTGAATACGAAACTGAATCTCGCCACTACGCTCACGTAGATTGTCCAGGTCACGCGGATTATGTAAAAAACATGATTACCGGTGCGGCTCAGATGGATGGCGCGATTCTGGTTGTGTCTGCCGCTGATGGTCCTATGCCACAAACTCGCGAGCACATCTTGTTGTCTCGTCAGGTTGGTGTTCCATACATCATCGTATTCATGAACAAAGCTGACCTGGTTGACGACGCTGAGTTGTTGGAACTGGTTGAGATGGAAGTTCGTGACCTGTTGTCTAAATATGACTTCCCGGGTGATGACACTCCAATCATCACTGGTTCAGCGCGTGCTGCACTGGAAGGTGATCAAGGCGAATACGGCGAGCCAGCAATCTTCCGCTTGGCTGAAGCTTTGGATACTTACATTCCTCTGCCAGAGCGCGCAGTTGACGGTACATTCCTGATGCCAGTTGAGGACGTGTTCTCAATTTCTGGTCGTGGTACTGTAGTAACAGGTCGTGTAGAGCGCGGTATCGTTAAAGTGGGTGAAGAGATCGAGATCGTTGGTATTGTGCCAACTATCAAGACAACTTGTACCGGCGTTGAGATGTTCCGCAAATTGCTGGATCAAGGTCAGGCTGGTGACAACATTGGTGCGTTGTTGCGCGGTACTAAGCGTGAAGACGTTCAGCGTGGTCAAGTATTGGCTAAACCAGGTTCAATCACGCCGCATACTAAGTTCACTTCAGAAATCTACGTTCTGTCGAAAGAAGAGGGTGGTCGTCACACGCCATTCTTCAGCAACTACCGTCCACAGTTCTACTTCCGTACAACGGACGTGACTGGCGCGATCGCGTTGCCAGAAGGTACTGAAATGGTAATGCCAGGTGATAACGTATCTATCACTGTAACGTTGATCTGCCCGATCGCGATGGAGCAAGGTCTGCGCTTTGCGATTCGTGAAGGTGGTCGTACGGTTGGTGCTGGTGTTGTTGCTAAAGTTCTTGAATAAAATTGTTGCAAAATGATCAAAGCTAGTTTATAGTTTTGGTCTCCCCAGGCGAGTAGCTCAATTGGTAGAGTACCGGTCTCCAAAACCGGGGGTTGCGGGTTCGAAGCCCTCCTCGCCTGCCACATTATCAGCGGAGCCGTTCCAGATCTAATCTGGGGCGGCTTTGTTTTATGGGTCGCCGGAAACGTAATGCAAAGCATAGAACGACTGAAAGTAATGGCAGCTCTGGCCCTCGTGGCTTTGGGTGTTGCTGGTTTTTATTTGGTGCCTGCTGGGCAGTCTTTTGTTGGCTCTCTCTCTGTTGTGGCCGGTTTGCTGGCTGCAGGGGTTGTGCTTTGGTTTAGTGAGTTGGGGCGCTCTTTTGTCGATTATGCCCGCGACTCGGTAAAGGAAGCTCAGAAGGTTGTTTGGCCAAGCAAGAAAGAAACGTGGCAAGTGACTGGCGTTGTATTCTTGTTTGTAGCTGTGTTAGCCCTGTTTATGTGGGTGGTTGATTCTGGCTTGGCTTGGTTGTTTTACGATATCGTGCTGGGTCGCGGTTAATCAGTCGGGGAATCGAGCATGGCAATGCGTTGGTATGTAGTTCACGCGTACTCAGGCTTTGAAAAAAGCGTACAGAAGGCGTTAATCGAGAAAATTGGTCGCTTGGAAATGGGGCATCTGTTTGGTCAGATTCTTGTTCCAGTCGAAGAAGTAATGGAAGTAAAGGCCGGTCGCAAGGCATTAACTGAGCGTAAATTCTATCCAGGTTATGTTTTTGTTGAAATGGATATGACTGACGATAGCTGGCATTTGGTGAAAAGTACGCCAAAAGTAACTGGTTTTATCGGTGGCTCAGGTACGAAGCCGATGCCGATTCCAGTGAAAGAAGTCGAGCGCATGATGCAGCAGGTGCAGGATGGCGCTGATAAGCCTCGCCACAAAATCCTGTTTGAAGTTGGCGAGACTCTGCGGGTTACTGATGGTCCGTTTGCTGATTTTACTGCGACCGTGCAAGACGTTGATTACGACAAGAACCGTTTGAAAGTGACTGTGTCGATCTTTGGTCGTGCAACACCAGTAGATTTGGAATTCTCGCAGGTTGAAAAAACCTAATCTGCGTGTAGAGGCGTTGGCACCTCGGTGCTGGCGTTATTGGTAGGGGAGCTAGCTGTTCTGGCTAGCGTTTGACCCATTTTTAGGAGTAGTACTGTGGCAAAAAAAATCATTGGCTACATCAAGCTGCAAGTGCCAGCTGGTAAAGCAAATCCATCGCCTCCAATTGGTCCAGCTCTGGGTCAGCGCGGCTTGAACATCATGGAATTTTGTAAAGCGTTCAACGCTGCAACTCAAGGCGTTGAGCCAGGCTTGCCAATTCCAGTTGTGATTACTGCCTTTGCAGACAAATCATTCACTTTTGTAATGAAATCGCCTCCAGCAACTATCTTGCTGAAAAAAGCGGCGGGCATTACTAAAGGCTCGCCAAAGCCACATACCGATAAAGTAGGTAAAGTGACTCGCGCTCAACTCGAAGAAATCGTAAAAACCAAGCAAGCTGATTTGACTGGTGGCGATTTGGATGCTGCTGTTCGTACGATTGCTGGTTCAGCTCGTTCGATTGGTATCGAAGTGGAGGGCGTGTAAATGGCTAAGGTTTCTAAACGTCTTGCAGCATTGCGCGCAACTGTTGATAGCAACAAACTGTACGCAATCGACGAAGCAATTGCTTTGGTAAAAGGTGCAGCGACTGCCAAATTTAACGAATCTATCGATGTTTCGTTCAATTTGGGCGTTGATCCACGTAAATCTGACCAGGTTGTTCGTGGTGCTGTAGTTTTGCCTAAAGGTACCGGTAAATCAGTACGCGTTGCTGTGTTTACACAAGGTGCTAATGCAGAGGCGGCCAAAGCTGCTGGTGCAGACGTAGTTGGTTTTGAAGATCTGGCTGAACAAGTTAAAGCTGGCAATATGGATTTTGACGTGGTGATCGCGTCTCCAGATGCTATGCGTATCGTTGGTACTTTGGGTCAAATCTTGGGTCCACGCGGCCTGATGCCAAACCCAAAAGTAGGTACTGTAACGCCTAACGTTGCTGAAGCAGTTAAAAATGCGAAAGCAGGTCAGGTTCAATACCGTACTGACAAAGGCGGTATCGTTCACGCTACATTGGGTCGCGCTTCTTTTGAAGCTGCTGATCTGCGCGAAAACTTGGCCGCTCTGGTTGATGCTTTGCAAAAAGCTAAACCAGCAAGCTCAAAAGGCGTGTACTTCAAGAAAATCGCAGTTTCAAGCACGATGGGCCTGGGTGTTCGCGTAGACACTTCGTCTGTCCTGTAATCTGACTTTGGGCTGGAGCGCCGATTTGTATCGGTGCTTCAGATAGTCAAAGACCGTAGGTGCCAGCCTTTGGCTGGCTTAATCAAGGTGCCCAAACACCAGCCTACGCAGACGGTGCTCCCAATGCAGGCTTCTCACTAAACACCCTTGTTTGGTAAAAGTCTCCTGAATATTGGTCGCCGTTTGATTGGGTGGCATGTGAAAACATGCTGAACTTAACTAATGGAGGTTGACCTTGAGTCTAAATCTTGACGACAAAAAAGCGGTAGTGGCTGAGATTGCAGCAGTAGTTGCAAATGCTCAAACCATCGTGATCGCTGAATATCGTGGTATCGAGGTTTCCAGCATGACTGAACTGCGCAAACAAGCGCGTGAGTCAGGCGTTTACCTGCGTGTTTTGAAAAACACGCTGGCACGTCGTGCGGTACAAGGAACTCCGTTTGCCGAATTGGCTGATCAAATGGTCGGTCCTTTGGTTTACGGTATTTCCGAAGACCCAGTTGCTGCTGCTAAGTTGCTGCACACATTCGCGAAAAAAGACGACAAAATCGTTCTGAAAGCGGGTTCTTATGATGGCAAAGTTATGGATGCTGCAGCAGTTGCTGCCTTGGCATCAGTACCAAGCCGCGAAGAATTGCTCTCGAAACTTCTCTACGTTATGCAAGCACCGGTGGCTGGCTTTGTCCGCGGCCTGGCAGCTCTGGCAGAGAAGAAAGGCGAGGGCTCAGCCGCTCCTGCAGCCGAAGCGGCTCCAGCAGAAGCGACAGAAGCTTAATTTTTCGTATCTAAATTGTATTAATCAGATAAGATTTTCAGGAGTATTAACAAATGGCCGTATCTAAAGAAGATATCCTTGACGCAGTAGGTGCTTTGACTGTTCTGGAACTGAATGACTTGGTAAAAGCATTCGAAGAAAAATTTGGTGTTTCTGCTGCTGCTGTTGCTGTAGCTGGCCCAGCTGCTGGCGGCGCTGCTGCTGCTGCTGAAGAAAAAACTGAATTCGACGTTATCCTGACTGGCGCTGGCGCTCAGAAAGTTGGCGTGATTAAAGTTGTTCGTGAAGTAACTGGTCTGGGCTTGAAAGAAGCTAAAGACTTGGTTGACGGCGCACCAAAACCAGTTAAAGAAGGCGTTTCTAAAGCTGACGCTGACGCTATCGCTAAGAAATTGATCGAAGCTGGCGCAACTGCTGAAGTTAAGTAATCTTTAGCTAGCTAAGTAGTACAGGCAGACGGAGCAATCCGTCTGCCCTTTTGCGTTTGTATACTGCGGCTTGCTTACAAAATATTTTGGCAAGTAAGTCTAGAATTTGCAGCAGACAAACCAGAAACCGCTCACAACTAATTGTTAGCGGGCGTTTTGCGGTTTGTCCATTGCGCCCCACCCATGGAGAGTTTATGAGTATGAAATACTCGTTCACTGAGAAGAAACGCATTCGCAAGAGTTTTGCGAAGCGGGCAAGTGTCCTTGAAGTGCCGTTTCTGTTGGCTACTCAGATCGACTCTTATTCCGAATACCTGCAACTAGGCGTGCCGATTGAGGCGCGTCGTGAAATTGGTCTGCAGGCTGCGTTTAACTCAATTTTCCCGATTGTTTCGCACAACGAATATGCACGCCTTGAGTTTGTGCATTACTCATTGGGTGAACCTGCCTTTGACGTGAAGGAATGTCAGCAACGTGGTATCACGTTTGCCGCGCCTTTGCGCGCCCGTGTTCGTCTGGTGATTATGGATCGCGAATCCTCAAAACCAACGATCAAGGAAGTGAAAGAGCAGGACGTGTATTTCGGTGAAATTCCGTTGATGACACGTAACGGCTCGTTCGTGATCAACGGTACCGAGCGTGTGATTGTGTCTCAGTTGCACCGCTCTCCGGGTGTGTTCTTCGAGCATGACAAGGGTAAAACCCACAGCTCGGGTAAATTGCTGTTCTCGGCTCGTATTATTCCTTACCGTGGTTCATGGCTGGATTTCGAGTTTGATCCGAAAGATTTGCTGTTCTTCCGTATCGACCGCCGTCGCAAAATGCCGGTGTCTATCCTGCTCAAAGCACTGGGGTATACGCCTGAACAGATTCTGGCTGAATTCTTTGACACAGATACCTTCTACCTAACTGAAGATGGTGTGTTCTGGCATTTGCAGTCTGATCGCTTGCGTGGCGAAGTGGCCAAGTTTGATATCGTTGCTGACGATGGCAAAGTTCTGGCACAAAAAGACAAGCGCATCACAGCTAAAACCATTCGTGATATCAACAATGCCGGCATGACGCGTGTTCAAGTTCCGCTTGATTACACGTATGGCCGTGTATTGGCTAAAGATGTGATTAGCCCGGAAACGGGTGAAGTGGTCGCTAAGGCCAATGAAGAAATTACTGAAGACTTGCTGGTGAAGTTGGATGCCAACGAAGTGAAAGAAATCACGACGTTGTACATCAATGACCTCGACCAAGGTGGCTTCATTTCTTCGACTTTGCGTACCGATGATACGCAAGATCAATGGCAAGCCCGTGTGGCGATCTATCGCATGATGCGTCCAGGCGAGCCGCCAACTGAAGACGCAGTACAAGCCTTGTTCAATGGTTTGTTCTTCTCGGAAGATCGTTACGATCTGTCTGCAGTTGGCCGCATGAAATTTAACAGCCGTGCTTATCCGGATCGTCTGGATGAAAAAGCGCCGGGCTGGCAGCGTCGTTTCTACGAGCGCGTAGGTGGCAAAGGCATTACTGGCCCAGGCATTCTGTCGACTGAAGACATCATTGCTGTAATCGGTATCTTGCTTGAGCTGCGTAATAGCCGTGGCGAAGTCGATGACATCGATCACTTGGGTAACCGTCGTGTGCGTTCGGTCGGTGAGTTGGCTGAGAACCAATTCCGCGCTGGTCTGGTTCGTGTTGAGCGTGCAGTGAAAGAGCGTCTGTCGCAAGCTGAATCAGACAACCTAATGCCACATGATCTGATCAATGCCAAACCTGTATCAGCAGCAGTGAAAGAGTTCTTTGGTTCGTCACAGCTGTCGCAATTTATGGACCAAACGAATCCATTGTCTGAAATCACGCACAAACGTCGTGTTTCTGCTCTGGGTCCAGGCGGTTTGACGCGCGAACGCGCAGGCTTTGAGGTTCGTGACGTACATCCAACGCACTACGGTCGCGTATGTCCGATTGAGACACCAGAGGGTCCAAACATTGGTTTGATCAACTCTCTGTCTTGCTACGCACGTACTAATGAATATGGTTTCCTTGAAACGCCATACCGCAAAGTGGTTGACGGCAAGGTAACCGCTGAAATCGAATACCTGTCGGCGATTCAGGAAGGTAAATACGTTATTGCTCAGGCCAATGCCCAGACTGATGACGAAAACAATCTGACTGACGAATTGGTCACTTGCCGTGAAGCGGGCGAAACGATTGTGGCGACGCCAGATCGCGTTCAATTCATGGACGTTGCGCCTAGCCAGATCGTATCGGTTGCCGCTTCATTGATTCCATTCCTGGAACACGATGACGCCAACCGTGCATTGATGGGCGCCAACATGCAGCGTCAGGCAGTACCTTGCTTGCGTGCAGAAAAACCATTCGTGGGTACCGGTATCGAGCGCACATGTGCGACTGACTCAGGCACGGCGGTCACTGCTTTGCGCGGCGGCGTGGTTGATTACGTTGATGCGACTCGTATCGTTGTTCGTGTAAACAATGACGAAGTGATTGCGGGTGAAGCCGGTGTAGATATCTACAACTTGGTTAAATTTACCCGCTCTAATCAGAATACCAACACCAACCAGCGTCCAATCGTGAAGAAAGGCGATTTGCTGGCTAAAGGTGATGTGGTTGCTGACGGCGCGTCAACTGACCTGGGTGAATTGGCGCTGGGTCAAAATATGACCATCGCCTTCATGCCTTGGAATGGTTACAACTTCGAGGATTCGATTCTGATCTCCGAGAAGGTCATTGCTGATGATCGTTACACTTCGATCCACATCGAAGAATTGAACGTGATGGCGCGTGACACCAAGCTGGGCCCTGAAGAAATTACCCGCGATATTTCAAACTTGTCTGAGCGTATGCTGGGTCGTTTGGATGATGCAGGTGTGGTTTACATCGGTGCTGAAGTTGAAGCTGGTGATGTTCTGGTTGGTAAAGTAACGCCTAAAGGCGAAACTCAACTTACGCCAGAAGAAAAACTGCTGCGTGCGATCTTCGGTGAAAAAGCGTCTGACGTGAAAGACACGTCGCTGCGCGTGCCATCAGGCATGACCGGTACGGTGATCGACGTTCAAGTATTTACCCGTGAAGGGATTGAGCGTGATAAACGTGCTCAAGCGATTATCGAAGAGCAATTGCGTCGTTACCGCCAAGACTTGAATGACCAGTTGCGTATCGTTGAAGCCGACTTGTTCAAGCGTATTGAAGAGATGCTGGTTGGTAAAGTAGCCAACGGCGGCCCGAAAAAACTCGCTAAAGGTGCGACGGTGACTGCTGACTACTTGGCAGATTTGCCAAGCAAGCATGACTGGTTTGATATCCGTTTGTCTGACGAAGAAAGCGCACGACAGCTTGAAGCGAATAAAGACCTGATCGCCCAGACTAAAGCCGAGTTTGAACTGCGTTTCGAAGATAAAAAACGTAAATTGACGCAAGGTGACGAATTGCCACCAGGCGTGATCAAAATGGTTAAAGTTTACGTTGCGGTGAAACGTCGTCTGCAACCCGGCGATAAGATGGCCGGTCGTCACGGTAACAAGGGTGTGGTATCGAAGATCCTGCCAGTTGAAGACTTGCCACACATGGCCGACGGTACGCCAGTGGATATCGTGTTGAACCCATTGGGCGTTCCATCACGTATGAATATTGGTCAGATCTTGGAAGTTCACCTCGGTTGGGCGGCGAAAGGAATTGGTCAACGCATTAATGCGATGTTGCGCGAACAGCAAAACACCGCCGAAGTGCGCGCTTACCTTGAGAAAATCTACAACACCAATGGCAAGTCAGAAGACATCGCAGGTCTGGATGATGGCGAAGTGTTGGAGTTGGCCAAAGGTCTGAGCACCGGTATGACTTTTGCGAGCCCGGTATTTGACGGCGCGAAAGAAAGCGAAATCGGTGAAATGCTCGATCTGGCTTATCCAGATTCAGATGCGCGTACGCAGCAACTGGCGTTTAACTCCAGCAAGACCCAGATGCAGCTGTTTGATGGCCGCACGGGTGAGCCGTTTGAACGTAAAGTCACTGTGGGTGTAATGCATTACTTGAAACTGCACCACTTGGTGGATGACAAGATGCACGCGCGTTCGACGGGGCCATACTCTCTGGTAACGCAACAACCATTGGGCGGTAAAGCTCAGTTCGGTGGTCAGCGTTTCGGTGAGATGGAGGTTTGGGCACTGGAAGCTTACGGCGCAGCGTACACCTTGCAAGAGATGTTGACTGTGAAGTCCGACGACGTGAATGGTCGTACCAAAGTATACGAAAACATTGTGAAGGGTGATCACCGCATTGATGCTGGCATGCCAGAGTCATTCAATGTATTGGTTAAGGAAATCCGCTCGCTCGGTATCGATATCGATCTGGAAACCTATTGATTGCTGTGAGGTATAGGGCTGCAAGGCCAGATTTAATCTGGCCTTGCAGCTAATACCCTGATTGCCCTCACTGGAGAATATTGGAATGAAAGGCTTACTCGAACTCTTCAAGCAAGTCGCACAAGACGAAGAATTTGACGCGATTAAAATCGGGCTCGCATCGCCTGAGAAAATCCGTTCTTGGTCTTTTGGCGAAGTGAAGAAGCCAGAAACCATCAACTATCGTACGTTCAAGCCTGAGCGTGATGGTCTATTTTGTGCTCGTATTTTTGGCCCAATTAAAGATTACGAATGTTTGTGCGGTAAGTACAAACGTCTGAAACACCGTGGCGTGATTTGTGAAAAATGTGGCGTTGAGGTGACTTTGTCTAAAGTCCGTCGCGAACGCATGGGTCACATTGAGCTGGCTAGTCCAGTTGCGCACATCTGGTTCCTGAAGTCATTGCCATCTCGTTTGGGTATGGTATTGGATATCGCTTTGCGCGATATCGAGCGTGTACTGTATTTCGAAGCGTTCATCGTGATCGAGCCAGGCATGACGCCGCTGCAGCGTGGCCAATTGCTGACTGAAGAAGACTACTTCTCTAAAGTCGAAGAATACGGCGATGAATTTGTCGCAATGATGGGCGCTGAAGCGGTTCGCGAATTGCTCAAGTCGATGGACGTTGATCAAGAGATCAGCCGTCTGCGTTCTGAGTTGGAAAGCACCGGCTCTGAAACTAAGATCAAGAAAATTGCGAAACGCTTGAAAGTATTGGAAGCGTTTGAGCGTTCAGGTATCAAACCTGAGTGGATGATTTTGGAAGTATTGCCAGTCTTGCCGCCAGAATTGCGTCCCTTGGTGCCATTGGATGGCGGTCGTTTTGCGACTTCCGATCTGAATGATCTGTATCGCCGCGTGATTAACCGTAATAACCGTCTGAAACGTCTGCTCGAATTGCGCGCGCCTGAAATCATCGTTCGCAACGAAAAGCGTATGTTGCAAGAGTCGGTTGACTCATTGCTCGATAACGGCCGTCGCGGTAAAGCGATGACTGGCGCGAACAAGCGTCCGCTGAAGTCACTGGCTGACATGATCAAAGGTAAGGGCGGTCGTTTCCGTCAGAACTTGCTGGGTAAACGTGTTGACTACTCAGGTCGTTCGGTGATTACCGTAGGCCCAACTTTGCGCCTGCATCAGTGCGGCCTGCCAAAGTTAATGGCATTGGAATTGTTCAAACCGTTCATTTTCCATAAATTGGAAGTGATGGGTCTAGCAACGACGATTAAAGCCGCGAAGAAAATGGTTGAAAGCCAAGAGCCGGTAGTTTGGGATATCTTGGAAGACGTGATCCGCGAGCATCCGGTTCTGCTCAACCGTGCGCCAACGCTGCACCGTTTGGGTATTCAAGCGTTTGAACCGACGCTGATCGAAGGTAAAGCGATTCAGTTGCACCCGCTGGTTTGTGCGGCATTCAATGCCGACTTTGACGGTGACCAGATGGCGGTTCACGTTCCATTGTCGCTGGAAGCGCAAATGGAAGCGCGTACGCTGATGTTGGCGTCGAATAACGTATTGGCACCAGCCAATGGCGAGCCAATCATCGTACCGTCGCAGGACATCGTCTTGGGTCTGTACTACATGACTCGCGAAGCGAAATACGCCAAAGGCGAGCGTTTGAACGACGATGGTCAGCGTCTGACTATCTTCTCTAACGTGTCTGAAGCCTTGCGCGCATACGCTAACAAAGATGTAACACTGCAAACTCGTGTTTCAATTCGCCTGAAAGAATGGTTCAAAAATGAATCTGGCGAATGGGAAAGCAAGATGGTTCGTCGTGATACGACGGTTGGCCGCGCGATCTTGTCTGAAATCCTGCCAAAAGGTCTGGATTTCTCGCATATCGACAAGTCATTGAAGAAAAAAGAAATTGGTAAGCTGATCAATGCCTCTTTCCGCCGCTGCGGTTTGAAAGATACAGTCGTATTTGCTGACCAATTGATGTACACCGGTTTCTCATACTCTACGCGTGGCGGTATCTCGATTTGCGTCGATGATATGTTGGTTCCTGCGAAGAAAGTTGAGTTGCTGGCGGCTGCGCAATCTGAAGTGAAAGAGATCGAGCAGCAATACAGCTCAGGTCTGGTAACTCAGGGCGAGCGTTACAATAAGGTTGTCGATATCTGGGGCCGTGCCGGTGATCAGATCGCGAAAGCGATGATGGATCAACTAGGTAAAGAGCCAGTACTTGACGCCAATGGCAAGCAAGATGAGCAAGAGTCGTTCAACTCGATTTACATGATGGCTGACTCAGGTGCCCGTGGTTCGGCAGCGCAGATTCGTCAGTTGGCTGGTATGCGTGGTCTGATGGCTAAGCCTGATGGCTCGATTATCGAGATGCCGATTACGACCAACTTCCGTGAAGGTTTGACGGTACTTCAGTACTTCATCTCAACACACGGTGCACGTAAAGGTCTGGCGGATACGGCATTGAAGACAGCGAACTCGGGTTACCTGACTCGTCGTCTGGTCGATGTGACGCAAGACTTGGTGGTGATCGAAGATGATTGCGGCACGAAGAACGGTGTAGCGATGAAAGCTGTGGTTCAAGGTGGTGACGTTGTTGAAGCCTTGCGCGAGCGTATCTTGGGTCGTGTAGTGGTTAAAGACGTGGTTGATCCATCGTCACAAGAAACATTGTTTGAAGCGGGCTACCTGCTCAATGAAGACGCGGTAGATGAAATCGAACTGCGTGGTGTTGATGAGGTGGTTGTACGTACGCCGCTGTCGTGTGAAACCCGCTATGGCCTGTGCGCCAAGTGTTATGGCCGCGATCTGGGTCGTGGTCATCTGGTTAATAGTGGTGAAGCAGTGGGTGTTATTGCTGCTCAGTCAATCGGTGAGCCTGGTACTCAGTTGACGATGCGTACCTTCCACATCGGTGGTGCGGCATCTCGAGCTGCAGCGGCCAATCAGGTTGAAGCTAAATCTAGCGGTAATATCGCTTATAGCTCCAACATGCGCTATGTGACCAATGCGAAAGGTGAGCCTGTTGTTATCGCTCGTTCGGCCGAAGTGCTGATCTTGGATGACAATGGTCGCGAACGTGAAACGCATAAAGTACCTTATGGTGCAACGCTGACAGTAAAAGACGGCGATGTCATCAAGGCTGGTACTGTGTTGGGTACTTGGGATCCTCACTCGCGTCCAATCATTACTGAGTACTCAGGTACAGTGAAGTTTGAAAACGTTGAAGAAGGCATGACCGTTGTTAAGCAAGTCGATGATGTAACAGGTTTGTCGACGTTGGTGGTTATTGCTTCTAAAGCGAAAGTAACTTCAAGCAAAGGTCTGCGTCCATTGGTGAAATTGATCGATGAATTTGGCAATGAAATGAAGCTGGCTGGTACTGATACGCCAGTAACAATTTCGTTCCAGGTTGGCTCGATTATTACTGTGAAAGATGGCCAGCAAGTTGGTGTGGGTGATGTATTGGCTCGTATTCCACAGGAATCAGCTAAGACTCGTGATATTACTGGTGGTCTGCCACGTGTGGCTGAGCTGTTTGAAGCTCGCTCACCAAAAGACGCGGGTATGCTGGCCGAAGTCACTGGTACTGCAAGCTTTGGTAAAGATACCAAAGGTAAGCAGCGTCTCGTATTGACTGATCTGGAAGGCGTAGCCCATGAGTATCTGATCTCCAAAGATAAGCATGTGATGGTGCACGATGGTCAGGTGGTGAATCGTGGTGAGACGATTGTTGACGGCCCGATTGATCCGCACGATATCTTGCGTCTGCAAGGTATTGAAGCTCTGGCGCGTTATATCGTTCATGAAGTGCAAGAGGTTTACCGCTTGCAGGGTGTGAAGATTAATGACAAGCACATTGAAGTAATTGTGCGTCAGATGTTGCGCCGTGTTGTGATTTCTGACTCTGGTGGTTCAGATTTCATCTTGGGTGAGCAGGTTGAGCGTGCTGAAGTGCTGATTGCCAATGACAAATTGGCTGCTGAAGGTAAAGAGTTGGCCAAGTACGACAATATCTTGCTGGGTATCACGAAAGCATCGTTGTCGACCGATTCGTTCATTTCAGCTGCTTCGTTCCAGGAAACAACTCGCGTTCTGACCGAAGCTGCCATTATGGGTAAAGTGGATGATCTGCGTGGTTTGAAAGAAAACGTGATCGTCGGTCGCTTGATCCCAGCTGGTACAGGTTTGGCTTATCACAAAAACCGTAAGCGTCTGCAAAGCAAGGTAGAATCATTGCTGCCTTTTGCCGAAGTCGCTGCTGAGGTGATGGCCGAATCTTCAGGAGAGGTGTCGGAGTAATTGATGGAGGCTGACTTTTGTCGGTTTCCATTGACTCCAATGCTTTGATTTCCTTATAATTCAAAGTCTTTTGCTGCGGGAAGCGAAATTAATCGCTTCCCGCAGTGTTTCCATTGTGGAAACTTATAGCCTGCCTGATGTTCAGGCTGGTTTTTTTTAACGTGGTAGGATGTTAAAACAATGCCAACTATCAACCAACTCGTCCGTAAAGGCCGTGTTGCGGAAACTTTCAAGAGCAAAGTACCTGCTCTGGAAGCTTGCCCGCAAAAGCGTGGTGTATGCACTCGCGTATATACAACCACTCCAAAAAAACCAAACTCTGCATTGCGTAAAGTTTGTAAAGTTCGCTTGACCAACGGTTTCGAAGTGATTTCGTACATCGGCGGTGAAGGCCATAATCTGCAAGAGCACAGTGTTGTGTTGTTGCGCGGCGGTCGTGTTAAAGATTTGCCAGGTGTTCGCTATCACTGCGTACGCGGCTCCCTTGACTTGGCTGGCGTGAAAAATCGTAAGCAGTCTCGCTCTAAGTACGGTGCTAAACGTCCTAAGGCGTAATTGGTGCAGTCTGTGCGGCAGCGCAGAGCAAAAGCTGTCAAGTAAGTGGCCGTCCCATTGGGCGTCCCAGGGGTTAGTCCCCAACTGAATGTCACATTAAGGAAGTAAATTATGCCAAGACGCAGAGAAGTACCGAAACGCGACGTCTTGCCGGATCCAAAATTCGGCAGTACAGAACTCGCGAAATTCATGAACGTTGTAATGCTGGATGGCAAGAAAGCCGTTGCAGAGCGCATTGTTTATGGTGCATTGGCCCAGATCGAGAAAAAGACGGGTAAGGATGCAGTAGAAATTTTCAACACGGCAATTGGCAATGTTAAGCCAGCTGTTGAGGTTAAAAGCCGTCGTGTCGGTGGTGCTAACTACCAAGTACCAGTAGAAGTACGCCCAAGTCGTCGTCTGGCATTGGCGATGCGTTGGGTCCGCGAAGCGGCGCGCAAGCGTGGTGAAAAATCAATGGATCTGCGTCTGGCAGGTGAGCTTCTTGATGCTGCTGAAGGCCGTGGCGGCGCAATGAAAAAACGCGATGAAGTACATCGTATGGCTGATGCAAACAAAGCGTTTGCTCACTTCCGCTTCTAATTGCGTACTCCGAATAAGGATTAAGCCGTGGCACGTAAAACCCCCATTGAGCGTTACCGTAATATCGGTATTTCTGCTCATATCGATGCAGGTAAGACTACTACGACTGAACGTATTTTGTTCTACACCGGTGTAAATCACAAAATCGGTGAGGTTCATGATGGCGCAGCCACTATGGACTGGATGGAGCAAGAGCAAGAACGTGGTATCACCATCACTTCTGCTGCAACTACTACATACTGGAAAGGTATGGGTATGCAGTTTCAGGAGCACTTGGTAAATATTATTGATACTCCAGGGCACGTTGACTTCACGATTGAAGTTGAGCGCTCTATGCGTGTATTGGATGGTGCTTGTATGGTTTATTGTGCTGTGGGTGGTGTTCAGCCCCAGTCGGAAACCGTATGGCGTCAAGCTAATAAGTACAATGTTCCACGTCTGGCGTTTGTGAATAAGATGGACCGTTCGGGTGCCAACTTCTTCCGTGCTGTCGAGCAAATGAAAATTCGCTTGAAAGCTAACCCAGTCCCAGTTGTTGTGCCTATCGGTGCTGAAGATAAGTTTGAAGGTGTTGTTGACCTGCTCAAAATGAAGGCAATTATCTGGGATGATGCATCTCAGGGTATGAAATTTGAGTATGGTGACATTCCTGCAGATTTAGTATCAGTTGCTCAGGAGTGGCGCGAAAAGATGGTTGAAACTGCTGCTGAAGCTAGTGAAGACCTGATGAATAAATATCTTGAAACTGGCGAGCTGTCAGAAGAAGAGATTATTGCAGCTTTGCGCACCCGCACTTTGGCTTGTGAAATTCAGCCGGTGCTGTGCGGTTCAGCGTTCAAGAACAAAGGTGTTCAGCGCATGCTGGATGCGGTCATTGAGTTCCTGCCATCGCCGCTTGATATTGATGATGTGAAGGGTGTCGATGATCGTGAGCAAGAGGCTACCCGTCCTGCTTCTGATGCTGCGCCATTCTCTGCTCTTGCGTTCAAATTGATGAATGATCCGTACGTTGGTCAGTTGACCTTCTTCCGTGTCTATTCAGGTGTTTTGAATTCAGGTGATTCTGTTCTTAACTCGGTTAAGGATAAGAAAGAGCGTATTGGTCGTATCGTGCAGATGCATGCCAATGATCGTAAAGAGATCGAAGAAGTTCGTGCTGGCGATATTGCTGCTGCGATTGGTTTGAAAGATGTAACAACAGGTGAGACTTTGTGTGACCCTGCAAATCCAATCATTTTGGAGCGCATGGTATTCCCTGAGCCGGTAATTCACGTAGCTGTTGAGCCAAAAACTAAAGCTGACCAAGAAAAAATGGGCTTGGCTTTGGGTCGTTTGGCGAAAGAAGATCCTTCTTTCCGTGTGCGTACAGACGAAGAGACTGGCCAGACCATCATGTCTGGTATGGGTGAGTTGCACCTCGAGATCTTGGTTGACCGTATGAAGCGCGAATTCGGTGTTGAAGCTAACGTAGGTGCGCCTCAGGTTGCCTATCGTGAGACGATTACCCAAATCGCTGCGGACGTGCAAGGTAAGCATGCTAAGCAGTCTGGTGGTAAAGGTCAGTACGGTGATTGTACGATTACCATCGAGCCAGCTGGTGAAGGTAATGGCTATAGCTTTATTGATGAAATTAAAGGTGGTGTAATTCCTCGTGAATTCATTCCTTCGGTTGATAAAGGTATTCAAAATACACTGAAATCAGGTGTGTTGGCCGGCTTCCCTGTAGTTGACGTTAAGGTTCGTTTGACGTTTGGTTCTTACCATGATGTTGACTCATCGCAGATCGCGTTTGAGTTGGCAGGTTCGTTGGCATTTAAAGAAGCTATGCGTCGTGCGGGTCCGGTGATTCTTGAGCCAATGATGGCTGTTGAGATCGAGACTCCAGAAGACTACATGGGCGATATCATGGGTGATATCTCGTCTCGTCGTGGCATTTTGCAAGGTATGGATGATAATCCTGCTGGTGGCAAGATGGTTAAAGCCGAAGTTCCGTTGTCTGAGATGTTTGGTTACTCGACTACTCTGCGTTCAATGTCGCAAGGTCGCGCTACTTACTCTATGGAATTCAAGCACTACTCAATCGCGCCTAAGCATATTGCTGACGCAATTATGGCTAAGAAATAATTTAATAGGAATTTGGAAAAATGGCTAAAGAAAAGTTTACGCGGACCAAGCCGCACGTTAACGTTGGTACAATCGGTCACGTTGACCACGGTAAGACTACCCTGACTGCAGCGATTACAACTGTGTTGACTCGCAAGTTTGGTGGTGAAGCTAAAGACTACTCACAGATCGATAGCGCGCCAGAAGAAAAAGCACGTGGTATTACCATCAATACTGCTCACGTTGAATACGAAACTGAAACTCGTCACTACGCTCACGTAGATTGTCCAGGTCACGCGGATTATGTAAAAAACATGATTACCGGTGCGGCTCAGATGGATGGCGCGGTATTGGTGGTTTCTGCTGCTGATGGTCCTATGCCACAAACTCGCGAGCACATCTTGTTGTCTCGTCAGGTTGGTGTTCCATACATCATCGTATTCATGAACAAAGCTGACCTGGTTGACGACGCTGAGTTGTTGGAACTGGTTGAGATGGAAGTTCGTGATCTGTTGTCTAAATATGACTTCCCGGGCGATGACACTCCAATCATCACTGGTTCAGCACGTGCTGCACTGGAAGGCGATCAAGGCGAATACGGCGAGCCAGCAATCTTCCGCTTGGCTGAAGCTTTGGATACTTACATTCCTCTGCCAGAACGCGCAGTTGACGGTACATTCCTGATGCCAGTTGAGGACGTGTTCTCAATTTCAGGTCGTGGTACTGTGGTTACTGGTCGTGTAGAGCGCGGTATCGTTAAAGTGGGTGAAGAGATCGAGATCGTTGGTATTGTTCCAACTATCAAGACAACTTGTACCGGCGTTGAGATGTTCCGCAAATTGCTGGATCAAGGTCAGGCTGGTGACAACATTGGTGCGTTGTTGCGCGGTACTAAGCGTGAAGACGTTCAGCGTGGTCAAGTATTGGCTAAACCGGGTTCAATCACGCCGCATACTAAGTTCACTTCAGAAATCTACGTTCTGTCGAAAGAAGAGGGCGGTCGTCACACGCCATTCTTCAGTAACTACCGTCCACAGTTCTACTTCCGTACAACGGACGTGACTGGCGCGATCGCGTTGCCAGAAGGTACTGAAATGGTAATGCCAGGCGATAACGTATCTATCACTGTGACGTTGATCTGCCCGATCGCGATGGAGCAAGGTCTGCGCTTTGCGATTCGTGAGGGTGGTCGTACGGTAGGTGCTGGTGTTGTTGCTAAAGTTCTTGAATAATAGGGATTGATTATGCAAAACCAAAAAATCCGTATTCGTTTGAAAGCTTTCGACTATTCTTTGATCGATCGTTCTGCTCAAGAAATCGTTGAAACTGCAAAACGTACTGGTGCGGTTGTTAAGGGGCCAGTTCCTTTGCCAACTAAAATTGAGCGTTTTGACATTTTGCGTTCTCCGCACGTGTACAAAACTTCACGCGATCAATTCGAAATCCGTACGCATTTGCGCATGATGGATATCGTTGATCCAACGGATAAAACTGTTGATGCGTTGATGAAGCTTGATCTACCAGCTGGTGTAGATGTAGAAATCAAACTAAACTAATTTTTTGCAAGCTAACTGCTTGCGGCTAAAAGAAATTATGTGTTAGTATCGCGGACTTGTCATTCCTTAATGGCAAGTCCGTTTTATTTTTTAATGGTCATAGCCAGTCAATCGTAACTGGCCCTTGATAAAGGGAATAACTATGAGCTTAGGTCTTGTAGGTCGCAAAGTCGGTATGACTCGCGTCTTTGCAGAGGATGGTTTGTCTATCCCTGTGACGGTGCTTGATATGGCCGCAAATCGCGTCACGCAAATCAAAACGCAGGAAGTTGACGGCTATTCAGCTGTTCAAGTTACTTTCGGCGCAAAGAAAGCTGGTCGCGTAAATAAAGCAGAGGCAGGTCATTTTGCTGCTGCTGGTGTGGAAGCTGGTGAGGCGCTCGTTGAGTTTCGCCTGTCGGCAGATAAAATCGCTGGCCTAAAAGCTGGTGATGCACTTTCTGTTGAGCTGTTTAGTGTTGGTCAAATTGTTGATGTAACAGGTACTACCCAAGGTAAGGGTTTTACTGGTGTTATTAAGCGCCATCACTTTAGTTCGAATCGTGAGTCGCATGGTAACTCGGTGTCGCACCGCTCTGCTGGTTCTATCGGTATGGCGCAAGATCCTGGTCGCGTATTTCCTGGTAAACGCATGGCTGGTCAGCACGGTAATGCCAAGCGTACTGTGCAAAATCTTGAAATCGTTCGCGTTGATGCTGAGCGTCAATTGCTGCTGGTTAAAGGTGGCGTGCCAGGTTCTAAGGGCAATCAAGTCATCGTTCGTCCGGGCGTGAAGGTGGGTGCGTAATGGAACTTAAATCTGTTAATCTCAAAGGCGAGGCCCAAGCGGCTGTAGCTGGCTCGGATTCTTTGTTTGGTCGTGAATTCAACGAAGCACTTGTGCATCAAGTGGTTACTGCATATTTCGCTAATGCGCGTAGCGGTAATCGTGCTCAGAAAGATCGTACTGAAGTAAAGCACACCACGAAAAAGCCTTGGCGTCAGAAAGGTACTGGCCGTGCTCGTGCTGGTATGTCTTCTTCGCCTTTGTGGCGTGGTGGTGGTAAGGCATTTCCAAATAGCCCTGACGAGAATTTTTCTCAGAAAGTTAACCGCAAAATGTACCGTGCTGGTATTGCAACAATTTTGTCGCAATTGGTGCGTGAAGATCGTCTGATTGTGGTTGATTCTTTTGTGCTTGAAGCTCCGAAAACCAAAGCATTTGCCCAGAAGCTGGCTGAAATGCAATTGGATAGCGTGCTGATCGTGACTAAAGAGTTGGATGAGAACTTGTATCTTGCTTCGCGTAATTTGCCACACGTTCTCGTGCTTGAGCCTGCACAAGCTGATCCAGTCAGCTTGGTGCGTTTCAAGAAGGTGGTCTTGACTCGTGAGGCTCTTCAGGCGTTTGAGGAGATGTTCGCATGATCAAATTCGCAGAAAATCGCCTGCTGCAAGTGATTTTGGCTCCTGTTGTGTCTGAGAAAAGCACAATGCTGGCTGAAAAATCAGAGCAGGTTGTATTTCGCGTATCTACTGATGCTACCAAGGCTGAGATTAAAGCTGCGGTTGAACTGTTGTTTAAAGTGAAAGTAGATGCAGTAACAACAATTAACGTAAAGGGTAAGTCTAAACGTTTCGGCCGCACAGCTGGTCGCCGTAAAGACTGGAAGAAAGCCTACGTTAGCTTGGTTGCCGGTCAGGAAATTGACTTGGCTGCTGCGCAATAAGGAGACTGAGAAATGGCTTTGGTTAAAGTAAAACCGACATCACCAGGTCGCCGCGCGGTTGTTAAAGTTGTTAGTCCTGACCTCCACAAGGGTGCGCCATATGCTCCTTTGTTGGTGAAAAAGTCTAAAACAGGCGGCCGTAATAATAATGGTCATATCACTACCCGTCATATCGGTGGTGGTCATAAGCAGCACTATCGCTTGATCGATTTCCGTCGCAACAAAGATGGTATCGTTGCGAAAGTGGAGCGTATTGAGTACGACCCAAATCGTACTGCTAATATTGCTTTGCTGTGTTATGCAGATGGTGAACGTGCTTACGTAATCGCCCCTAAGGGTTTGGTTGCTGGCATGACTGTAGTATCTGGCTCTGATGCTCCGATTAAAGTGGGTAATGCTCTGCCAATCCGTAACATTCCAGTGGGTTCAACAATCCATTGCATCGAGTTGCAGCCAGGTAAAGGCGCTCAGCTTGCTCGTTCTGCTGGTACAAGTGTTCAGCTGCTGGCTCGCGAAGGTGCGTATGCACAGTTGCGTCTACGTTCTGGCGAAATCCGTAAGGTTCACGTTGATTGCCGTGCAACCATCGGTGAAGTGGGTAATGGCGAGCATAGCTTGCGCTCATACGGTAAAGCAGGTGCAAAACGTTGGTTAGGTATTCGTCCAACAGTTCGTGGTACTGCTATGAACCCTGTTGATCACCCACACGGTGGTGGTGAAGGTCGTACAGGCGAAGGTCGCGTACCAGTTAGTCCGTGGGGTCAACCTACTAAGGGCTATCGTACTCGTCGTAACAAGCGTACGGACAATATGATTGTACGTCGTCGCTTCGCGAACAAGGGGTAATGCAACATGGCACGTTCCGTGAAAAAAGGTCCATTCGTTGACCTGCACTTGCTGAAGAAGGTCGAAACAACACGTGCTAACAACGATAAGCGTCCAGTGAAAACTTGGTCGCGTCGTTCTACTATCTTGCCAGATTTTGTTGGCTTGACTATTGCTGTGCATAACGGCAAACAGCACATTCCTGTGTATGTGAATGAAAACATGGTTGGCCATAAGTTGGGTGAGTTTGCACTGACCCGTACTTTTAAAGGTCATGCCGCGGACAAAAAATCCAAGCGATAAGGTGAAGAAATGCAAGTATCTGCTGTACTAAGCAACACTCGCCTCTCAGCTCAGAAAGCGCGTCTTGTCGCAGACCTCGTTCGTGGCAAGCCCGTAGAGCAGGCGCTGAATATTCTGGCCTTCTGCCCTAAAAAGGGTGCAGTTTTGATTAAGAAGGTTCTTGAGTCGGCTATCGCCAATGCCGAGCACAATGAAGGTGCCGATATCGACACACTCAAAGTGAAAACGATTTATGTGGACAAAGGTCCTTCTTTGAAACGTTTTTCTGCGCGCGCAAAAGGCCGTGGTAATCGTATCGAGAAGCAAACTTGCCACATTACTCTCACTGTTGGCGATTAAGGAGCGACTCATGGGTCAGAAAATTCATCCAACAGGTTTTCGTTTACCTGTAACAAAAAATTGGTCGTCACGCTGGTATGCTAACAGCACCAATTTCGCCAAGATGTTGAATGAAGACATTGAGGTGCGTGAGTTTTTGAAGAAAAAACTTGCCGGTGCTGCTGTTAGTCGCGTAGTTATTGAGCGCCCAGCAAAGAACGCTAAAGTTACTATTTACTCTGCCCGTCCAGGCGTGGTTATTGGTAAAAAAGGCGAAGATATTGAGCAATTGAAATCTCAATTGCAAAAAATCTTGAATGTACCAGTTCATGTAAATATCGAAGAAGTTCGCAAGCCAGAAATCGATGCTCAGATCATTGCTGATAGCATTACTTCTCAGCTTGAGAAACGTGTGATGTTCCGTCGTGCCATGAAGCGTGCTATGCAAAATGCGATGCGTCTTGGTGCTCAAGGTATCAAGATCATGTCTTCAGGTCGTTTGAATGGTATCGAGATTGCGCGTACTGAGTGGTATCGTGAAGGCCGTGTGCCATTGCATACTCTGCGTGCTGATATCGATTACGCGACTTCAGAAGCTAAGACTACCTACGGTATTATCGGTGTAAAAGTTTGGGTTTATAAAGGTGATGTAAAGCCAGGTGAAAAATCTGCTGCTGAGCCTGTAGAAACTCAGAAAAAACCACGTAAGGGGCCACGCAATGCTGCAGCCAACTAGACTTAAATTCCGTAAGGTCCAAAAGGGCCGCAATACCGGTATCGCTACCCGCGGTAACACCGTTGCATTCGGCGAATTCGGTCTGAAGGCAACTAGCCGTGGTCGTTTGACTGCTCGTCAGATTGAATCAGCTCGTCGTGCAATCACTCGCTACATTAAACGTGGCGGTCGTGTTTGGATTCGTGTATTTCCTGATAAGCCAATTTCGACTAAGCCAGCCGAAGTTCGTATGGGTGGGGGTAAAGGTTCTCCTGACTACTACGTTGCTGAGATTCAGCCTGGTAAAGTTTTGTATGAATTGAATGGTGTATCAGCAGAGATTGCTCGTGAGGCTTTCCGTTTGGCTTCCGCTAAGCTGCCTTTTGCTGTGACCATGGTTTCTCGCCAAGTGGGGCAATGATGAAAGCGACTGAACTGCAACAGAAATCCGTTGAAGAGCTGAAAGGCGAATTGACGGCGCTGCTGAAAGCCAAGTTTAGCCTTCGCATGCAGCATGCGACCGGCCAATTGGCAAATACCAGCGAACTCAAGCGCGTGCGTAAAGATATTGCGCGTGTTCTTACCGTTCTCACTCAGAAGGCTGCCTAATATGAGCGAAGCTAAACTCAAGCGTACGCTGACTGGTCGAGTGGTTAGCAATAAGATGGATAAGACGGTTACTGTGTTGGTTGAGCGTTTGGTTAAACATCCGCTTTACGGCAAGATGGTGCGTCAATCTAAAAAATACCATGCTCACGATGAGTCTAATCAATACGCCGAAGGCGATGTTGTGACGATTGAAGAGTGCCGTCCACTGTCTAAGACTAAATCTTGGGTTGTAACGGGCTTGGTAGAAAAAGCACGCGTTATTTAATTGATAAAATAACGTATTTGCTTGCGCGGGCATTCTACGTTGTGTAGAATGCCCGTTTTCCTTGCGTGTCACGCTGTCGTGGTGTGGTGCGCTGTTTTCCCATCGGGATCCAAAACTGGCCACTCTTGGCTCGGTTCATCCGGGCACCTGGTTGAACCAGGCTAATTTAGGTGGATTAAGTTGGAGGTTTGTTCTAAATGATTCAAATGCAATCAAAGCTAGAGGTTGCTGATAACACTGGTGCACGTTCTGTTATGTGCATTAAAGTGTTGGGTGGCTCTAAGCGTCGTTATGCATCTGTTGGTGACATCATCAAGGTGAGCATCAAGGATGCGGCTCCACGCGGTCGTGTGAAGAAAGGTGACGTATACAATGCGGTAGTTGTACGTACTGCAAAAGGCGTTCGTCGTGCGGATGGCGCGTTGATTAAGTTCGACGGTAATGCTGCGGTTCTTCTTAATGCAAAACTTGAGCCAATTGGCACTCGTATCTTCGGGCCAGTGACGCGTGAATTGCGCACTGAGCGCTTCATGAAGATTGTGTCACTTGCGCCAGAAGTTTTATAAGAGGATTCCAGTATGAATAAGATTCGCAAAGGCGATGAAGTTGTAGTTCTGACTGGTAAAGATAAAGGTAAGCGCGGTACTGTTGTACGTGCGTTGCCTGCCACTGATCGTGTTGTGGTTGAAGGTGTTAATGTGGTCAAAAAACACCAAAAACCTAATCCAATGCGTGGTATTCAAGGTGGTATCGTTGAGCTGACTATGCCAGTTCACGTATCGAATGTTGCTATTTTCAATGCTTCGACAGGAAAGGCGGATCGTGTTGGCTTCAAGGTTCTTGAAGACGGCAAAAAGGTTCGTGTATTCAAGTCTAGCGGCGAAGTTGTCGGCGCCTAAGGGGAATTACAATGGCTCGTTTTCAAGAAGTATATGAAAGCAAGATCGTTCCTGAATTGGTAAAACAATTTGGCTACAAATCAGCTATGCAAGTGCCACGTATTGAAAAAATTACAATCAATATGGGTGTTGGCGAAGCAGTTGCAGATAAGAAAGTAATGGAATTTGCTGTTGGCGATATGCAAAAAATTGCAGGTCAGAAGCCAGTAGTGACTAAGTCAAAAAAATCGATCGCAGGCTTCAAAATTCGTGATGGTTACCCAGTTGGTTGTAAGGTGACTTTGCGCCGTGAGCGTATGTACGAATTCTTGGATCGTTTGGTAACGATCGCGCTTCCGCGTGTACGTGACTTCCGTGGTGTTGGTGGCAAATCGTTTGATGGCCGCGGCAACTTCAACATGGGTGTTAAAGAGCAGATCATCTTCCCGGAAATTGAGTACGATAAGATCGATGCTTTGCGTGGCATGAACATTACCATTACGACTACGGCTAAGACTGATGAGGAAGCGCGCGCTTTGCTCGCAGCCTTTAAGTTTCCGTTCAAGAATTGAGGCGATCATGGCAAAACTTGCACTGATTAATCGTGAAGCTAAGCGTGTTGCGGCAGTTGCTAAATATGCTGCAAAGCGCGAAAAGCTTTTGGTCATTATTAATGATCAAAATGCGAGTGAGGAAGATCAATTCCAGGCTCGTTTGAAACTCCAGCAGTTGCCACGTAATTCATCTCCTGTACGCTTGCACAACCGTTGCAAATTGACAGGTCGTTCACGTGGTGTGTACCGTAAGTTTGGTCTTGGCCGTAGCAAGTTGCGTGATCTCGCCTTTAAAGGTGAAATCCCGGGTCTTGTTAAAGCAAGCTGGTAATAGGAGAGAAATAACATGGCAATGCATGATCCTATCGCCGATATGCTGACTCGTATTCGCAATGCACAGCGCGCTGATAAAGCTTCGGTAGTGATGCCATCTTCAAAGTTGAAGGTTGCAATTGCAAAAGTATTGCACGAAGAAGGTTATGTTGAATCGTTTGTTGTGAGCGGTGATGTTAAGCCCGTTCTGACTATCGAATTGAAGTACTATGCTGGCCGCCCAGTTATTGAGCGCCTTGACCGTATTTCAAAGCCTGGATTGCGTGATTATCGCAGTACTGGCGACATCCCAAGTGTGATGAATGGTCTTGGCGTGGCAATTTTGTCCACTTCCAAGGGTGTGATGACCGACCGCAAAGCGCGCGCCAATGGTATTGGTGGCGAGTTGCTGTGCATCGTTGCTTGATGAGGTGTCACAATGTCTCGCGTAGCTAAAAATCCGGTTGTAATTCCTGCTGGTGTTGAGGTGAAACTCGCTGCTGGTAAAATTGAAGTCAAAGGCCCGCAAGGTACTTTGTCTCACCCTGTAGTTGCCGACGTTGCTGTTGAAGTGAAAGACGGTTCTGTCGTTTTTGCTGCAAACGGCAATAGCAAGTTTGCCCGTTCAATGTCTGGTACATTGCGTGCGCTTGTTAACAACATGGTCGCAGGTGTTAATAAAGGCTTTGAGCGTAAGCTGACTCTGGTTGGTGTTGGTTATCGTGCTCAA
Source organism: Chitinibacter sp. FCG-7 (assembly GCF_040047665.1). NCBI lineage: Bacteria > Pseudomonadati > Pseudomonadota > Betaproteobacteria > Neisseriales > Chitinibacteraceae > Chitinibacter > Chitinibacter mangrovi. The sequence continues at coordinate 1,215,416 of NZ_CP157355.1, read as the reverse complement.
GCTCAAGGCGATGTGTTGAATCTGTCGTTGGGTTTTTCCCACCCAGTTGCACATCAAATGCCCGCAGGTATCAAGTGTGAGACTCCATCTCAGACCGAAATCCTGTTGAAGGGTGCCGATAAACAACTTCTTGGTCAGGTTGCAGCCGAAATTCGTGCGTACCGTTCTCCAGAGCCATATAAAGGCAAGGGTGTTCGTTATGCTGATGAAGTGGTTGTTATCAAAGAAACCAAGAAGAAGTAATCGAGGCTGAATTATGGATAAGAATCAAAGCAGACTTCGTCGCGCACGTAAAACCCGTGCCAAAATTGCGGAGCTCAAGGTCGTGCGTTTGTCGGTGCATCGTACCAATAGCCATATTTACGCTCAGATCATTGATGAGACTGGCAGTAAAGTTTTGGCTTCAGCTAATACACTGGAAGCTGCGCTACGTTCCGAAGTTAAGAATGGTGGCAATGTGGCAAGTGCGGTTGCTGTTGGTAAGCTGATTGCTGAAAAAGCAAAAGCTGCTGGTGTACAAAACGTAGCTTTCGATCGCTCAGGTTTCCAATACCACGGCCGTGTTAAAGCACTGGCTGATGCGGCTCGTGAAGCTGGCCTCGTCTTCTAATTGGAGTTCAAATAATGGCTAAGAACGAAATGGAAGATCGTCAGGACGGCCTTCGGGAGAAGATGGTAAGCGTAAATCGCGTTACCAAAGTCGTTAAAGGCGGTCGTATCCTTGGTTTTGCTGCTCTTACTGTCGTTGGTGATGGTGATGGTGGCGTTGGTATGGGCAAAGGCAAGTCAAAAGAAGTGCCTGTAGCCGTACAGAAAGCGATGGAAGAAGCTCGTCGCAAAATGGTTAAGGTTAGTTTGCGCAACGGTACTGTGCAGCATACGGTTTTTGGTAAGCACGGTGCTACAACTGTGTTTATGCAACCAGCTCCGGAAGGCACTGGCATTATTGCTGGCGGTCCAATGCGTGCTGTTTTTGAAGTAATGGGTATTCATAACATTACTGCAAAATGTCATGGTTCAACTAACCCATACAATATCGTGCGTGCAACTTTAGATGGTCTGTCTAAATTGCATACACCGGCTGAAATTGCTGCTAAACGTGGCAAGTCAGTTGAAGAGATTCTTGGGGGTGCGCAATGAGCGACGTTAAAACAATTAAGGTGACTTTGGTAAAAAGCCTGATTGGTCGTCTTGAGTCACATAAAGCCTGCGCACGCGGTTTAGGTCTTCGTAAAACAAACAGCTCTGCTGTAGTTATCGATACACCAGAAAATCGTGGTATGGTTAACAAGATTAGCTACTTGCTGAAAGTCGAGGGTTAAGATGGAACTGAATACTTTAACTCCGGGCGTTGGTGCAAAGCACTCTAGCAAGCGTGTTGGTCGTGGTATTGGCTCTGGCCTTGGCAAGACTTGTGGTCGTGGCCATAAGGGGCAGAAATCACGTGCAGGCGGTTTTCACAAGGTTGGCTTCGAAGGCGGTCAAATGCCTTTGCAGCGCCGTTTGCCTAAGCGTGGCTTCAAGTCTTTGGCTCAGGGCAAAAACGCAGAAGTGACGCTTTCTGAGTTGCAAGCGTTGCCAATCGTCGAGATTGATATGCTGAGTTTGATTCAGGCTGGTTTGATTTCTCAGCATTCTATTAGCTGCAAAGTAGTTTTGTCTGGTACGCTTGAAAAAGCAGTAACACTGAAAGGTGTTCTTGCTACTAAAGGTGCGAAGGCTGCTATTGAAGCTGCTGGTGGCTCTGTTGGTGAGTAATTATTGTTAAAGGTTAAGGCAGAACGTGGCAAATCCCGCATTGGCTGGTTCAGCAAGTAAATTTGCTGATCTGAAGAAACGTATTTGGTTTGTAGTGGGTGCATTGATTGTTTATCGCATCGGTGCACACATTCCAGTTCCTGGTATCAATCCTGTTGAATTGGCAAATCTGTTCCAGTCTTCGCAGACGGGCCTCTTGAATATGTTTAACATGTTCTCTGGTGGTGCTTTGTCACGCTTTACCGTGTTTGCGATTGGTATCATGCCGTATATTTCGGCATCGATTATCATTCAGCTTGCCGGTGAAGTTCTGCCTAATCTTAAGCAATTAAAAAAAGAAGGTGAGGCTGGTCGGCGTAAATTAACTCAGTACACGCGTTATTTCACTGTCCTCCTTGCTACTGCTCAGAGTTTTGGTATTGCTCTGATGCTTTTCCGGCAACCGAATCTGGTTGTAATGGATCAAAGTTTATTTGTTGCAGTAACGATGGTTTCTCTCGTTACTGGTACTATGTTTTTGATGTGGCTTGGTGAGCAGATTACCGAGCGTGGTATTGGTAATGGTATTTCTATCATTATTTGCGCAGGTATTGCCTCTGGTGTGCCTACTGCGATTGGTCAAACGCTCAGTTTGACTAGTCAAGGCGCTTTGCCAATTCTTCTTGTCCTATTTCTTTTTGTTGGTGTGATTCTGCTGACTGCTGCAGTTGTGTTCGTCGAACGCGGCCAGCGTAAAGTGCCTATTCAGTACGCGAAGCGGCAGGTTGGTAATCGCTTAATGCAGGCACAGAGTTCACATCTGCCCTTGAAGTTAAATATGGCTGGTGTTATTCCTCCTATTTTTGCTTCTTCTATTATTCTATTTCCTGCTACCGTGTTGTCGTGGACAGGAAATAGCGAACACTTCTCTTGGCTGAAATCTATCGGTGATAAATTGCATCCCGGCCAGCCTTTGTATGTTCTTTGCTACGCTGCAGCAATCATCTTCTTCTGTTATTTTTACACTGCTTTGGTTTTCAATCCGCGTGAAACTGCTGAAAATCTGAAGAAGAGCGGTGCAATGGTTCCGGGTTATCGACCAGGTGATCACACTGCGAAATATATTGAAAAGCTGATTATGAAGTTGACCCTAATCGGTGCTATCTATATTTCATTTGTTTGTTTGATTCCAGAGTTTTTGATTTTGAAATGGAATGTCCCGTTCTATTTTGGCGGTACTTCTCTTTTGATTCTGGTTGTTGTGACGATGGATTTTATGGCTCAAATGCAGTCATATGTTCTGTCGCATCAATATGATAGTTTGCTGAAAAAAGCTAACTTCAAGGGTTCGTAGTCTATAGCTTGGTTTCAGGCCTCGGATCTACGTTCAAATGTTCGGAAAAGATCTTACATGTAAGATCTTTTCTTTTAACTGACGTGCGGTTGTTGTTTTTGTTTTCTTGTTGAAGCTTTATGTGTTATATTCGTGGGCTTTACTGGAATTCGGGTGCTCTGGTTGTTTTAGTGCAGTCTGCAAAAACAGTAGTCGCAACGTATTCCAGTCAATTTTTGTTGACTGGGATTTTACTTTGTTCTCAAAGGATAGACCATGAGAGTTCAAGCATCGGTCAAGAAAATCTGCCGTAACTGCAAAATTATTCGTCGCAACCGTGTTGTGCGTGTAATTTGTACTGACCCACGGCACAAGCAGCGTCAAGGCTGATTGAGTCAATCGGCTATTGGTGTTAAAATCCACCACTTTTTAACCTGGGGTAAGAAGTATGGCCCGTATTGCTGGGGTTAACATACCTAATCATCAGCATACTGTGATCGGTCTTCAGGCTATTTACGGTATTGGACAAACTCGCGCTAAAGCGATTTGTGCAACTACTGCAATTGAGCCTAGCAAGAAAGTAAAAGATCTCAGTGATGTTGAACTTGAAAAACTACGTGACGAAGTAGGCAAATTCACTATTGAAGGTGATCTGCGTCGTGAGGTAACTATGAGCATCAAGCGTCTGATGGACCTTGGCTGCTACCGTGGTTTCCGTCACCGCAAAGGCCTGCCAGTTCGCGGTCAGCGTACCAAGACAAATGCGCGTACTCGTAAGGGTCCACGTAAGTCTATCGCTGGCAAGAAGTAATTAAGGACATAAATTATGGCTAAAGCAAACACAGCTCGTGTACGTAAGAAAGTCAAAAAGAGCGTGTCGGAAGGGATCGTGCACGTTCACGCTTCTTTCAACAACACGATCATTACCATCACTGATCGCCAAGGCAATGCTTTATCTTGGGCTACCTCGGGCGGTGCTGGTTTCAAGGGCTCTCGTAAAAGTACACCTTTTGCTGCACAGGTTGCAGCAGAAGCGGCTGGTAAAGTTGCCCAAGAATATGGTGTTAAAAACCTAGAAGTACGCATCAAGGGTCCGGGCCCTGGTCGTGAATCTTCAGTGCGTGCTCTGAACGCACTGGGCTTCAAGATCACCAGTATCTCGGATGTGACGCCTGTTCCGCACAACGGCTGCCGTCCTGCGAAAAAGCGTCGTATCTAATTCTGGAGTAAGAAATGGCTCGTTATATTGGACCCAAGTGCAAACTTGCACGCCGCGAAGGCACGGATCTGTTCTTGAAAAGCGCACGTCGTTCGCTCGACAGCAAGTGCAAGCTGGAACAAGCCCCAGGCCAGCATGGCGCTAAAAAGAATACGCGTCTGTCGGATTACGGCGTTCACTTGCGTGAAAAGCAAAAAATCCGTCGCATTTACGGCGTTTTGGAACGTCAGTTCCGTCGTTATTTTGAAGAAGCTGCTCGTCGCAAAGGCTCAACTGGTGAGAACCTGTTGAAACTGCTTGAGTCGCGTCTGGATAACGTTGTATATCGCATGGGATACGGTTCTACTCGTTCCGAATCTCGTCAACTCGTTTCCCACAAGGCAATCACTGTCAATGGCAACGTTGTAAATATTCCTTCTTTCCAAGTGAAAGCAGGTGATGTTGTTGCCGTACGTGAAAAAGCTAAGAAGCAAGTACGTATTCAGGAAGCTTTGAGCTTGGCTGAAGGCATTGGCTTCCCAAGCTGGGTACAGGTTGATTCTAAAAAAATGGAAGGCGTGTTTAAAAACATGCCAGAGCGTTCAGATCTATCTAGCGATATCAATGAATCGCTGGTTGTTGAATTCTACTCCAAGTAATAACCTGAACCGGTTGGCAAGGGATACTGACTTATGCAAATCAATGCAAACGAGTTGCTCAAACCGCGCATCATCGATGTGCAAGCTCTGGCTCAAGCTCACGCGAAAGTCGTTATGGAGCCGTTTGAGCGCGGTTATGGCCATACTCTCGGTAATGCACTGCGCCGAATTTTATTGTCTTCAATGGTGGGTTTTGCACCGACTGAAGTCAAAATTGATGGTGTTGTGCACGAATATTCCGCGTTGGATGGCGTGCAGGAAGACGTTGTCGATATCCTGTTAAACCTCAAAGGCGTTGTGCTGAAGCTGCATGGTCGGGACTCTGTCACGCTTACTCTCTCGAAAGAGGGTGAGGGTGTCGTCAAGGCTTCCGACATTCAGTTGCCACATGATGTTGAGGTGATTAATCCGGATCATGTGATTGCACATCTGTCTGCTGGCGGTAAGTTGAGCATGGATATTACCGTGGAAAAAGGTCGTGGCTATCAGCCTGGCCCTTCACGTGTAAACAAGGAAGAAGGTCGTTCCATTGGGACGATCATTCTGGACGCTTCGTTCAGCCCGATTATCCGTGTTAGCTACCAAGTAGAAAGTGCTCGTGTAGAACAGCGCACTGATCTTGATCGCTTGATTATCGATATTGAAACCAATGGTGTGATTGAGCCTGATGAAGCAGTTCGTCAAGCCGCACGCATGTTGATCGACCAGCTTGGCGTTTTTGCCGATCTGGAAGGTACGCAAGAAGAAAAAGTGGTTGAGCCACAAGTAACAATTGATCCTATCCTGCTTCGTCCGGTAGATGATCTTGAGTTGACTGTTCGCTCTGCTAACTGTCTGAAAGCGGAAAACATTTACTATATCGGTGACCTGATTCAACGTACCGAGACTGAGTTGCTTAAAGCACCAAATCTGGGTCGTAAATCACTCAATGAGATCAAGGAAGTGCTTGCTTCGAAAGGGCTTAGCCTTGGCATGCGCCTTGAAAACTGGCCTCCAGCTGGCTTGGATAAGCCTTAAGCCGGTACTAGCAAAGGAATTGACAAATGCGTCATCGTCTTTCTAATCGTAAATTAAATCGTACGACAAGTCACCGTCTTGCGATGCTTCGTAACTTGGCAAATGCCTTGTTGAAGCATGAAGTAATTAAAACTACTCTGCCAAAAGCGAAAGAACTTCGCCGTGTAGCAGAACCACTGATCACTTTGGGCAAAAAACCATCATTGGCTAATCGCCGTTTGGCTTTTTCTCGTACACGTGATCGTGATATCGTAGTTAAGTTGTTTGACGTTTTGGGCCCACGCTACTCTGCCCGCAATGGCGGTTATTTGCGTATCCTGAAATGCGGCTTCCGTGTAGGTGACAATGCGCCAATGGCATACGTTGAGCTCGTTGATCGTCCAGAAGAAGTTGAAGCAGCAGAGTAATTTGTTGCTAAGAATAAAAAACCGGCCTTTGGTCGGTTTTTTTTTGCCTGGCATTTGCGGTTAATAACAAGGTGAGAAGTGATGGCGAAGTATGTGATTGGTGATATTCAGGGCTGTATGGATGAGTTTATGGCGTTGTTGGGACTTATTCAATTCAAAGTCGGGGAAGATCGTTTGATATTACTTGGCGACCTTGTTAATCGCGGGCCTGCATCGCTGGCTGTATTACGCTGGGTTTATCAGCACCGCAGTGATGTTGATATTGTGCTGGGCAATCATGACCTCTTTTTGCTCGCAGTGTGGTTGGGTTTTGCCAAAGCAAAATCAGGTGATACCGCAGTAGAAATTCTGCATGCAAATGATGTTGATGTTTTACTGGAATGGCTGATTCAGCAGCCGTTGATGCGTGTTGTCGATGGGCATTCGGTTGTTCATGCCGGCATTTATCCGGGCTGGAGTCAGCGGACTGCATTTGAGCTAGCTAATGAGGCAAGAGTGCGTTACGCAGGTAAGGAGCGTATGCATTGGTTTTCAGTTATGTTTGGTAATAAACCGAATCAATGGCAAGCAGAACTCACGACCGAAGAGTCTTTCCGGTTTACTGTGAATGCATTCACTCGCATGCGGTTTTGCGCAGAGAATAAGCTTGATTTCAAATTCAAAGGCGAGCTTGATTCTGCGCCAGAGCATTTGCACCCCTGGTTTGAATCAGGTCTGAATTGTTTCGATGCGCCCATCATCTTTGGGCATTGGTCTGCACTGGGATTGAAGCAGACGCCAAACTACACCTGCCTTGATACAGGCTGTATCTGGGGTGGTGCGCTTACTGCGTTGCGGCTGGAAGATCGGCAGACATTTGCTGTTGAGGCAGCACACGCTTATCAACAAGTTGGCGCATGAAATTCTGGTGTGCGTAGTGCAGGGCGGTTTGTACTTGTGCGCTAAGCTGTGCTCGATTTTGTCCGTCTGTATGAATTGCATCGAGAAAATGTACGTGGACACTGATGCCGTCGGCTTTCAGTAAGGCCGCCAAGGACTGCCCGAAGCTGATGTCGTCAATATAAGCAGCTTCCTGGCAGTGTGCGCCGCAGGCCTTGCGGTAATTAATATAAATAGGCTGGATCAGGCCTTGGCTTTCGACTATGGATTGCAGTAAAGAAGTTTTCAGTGGCTTGAGCTCTACGCCATTGCTGGTGGTTCCTTCCGGGAAAAAGGTAATGCACTCCCCTTGCTTAAGGGACTGCGTAATCGAGTCGTTAATGCGCTTGGTGTCTTTGATTTTTTCGCGGTTAATAAAAAAAGTGCCAGCCCCTTTGCAGAGTGAGCCAACGACAGGCCAATGCGCTACGTCAGCTTTGGCGATGAACCGGGAGTTGAAGATTGCATTTAAGGCAAAGATATCAAACCAAGAGATGTGATTAGCCAGGCACATCTGATTTTTGGGTGTCAATTCAGGTTTGAGTCCGCTGCTGACAATTTGAATATTTAGGATATTTGCCAGTTTTTCTGACCATCTTCTGGTTATTTCTGCCTGTTGCTGGCCTGTCTTTCTCGGGAAGGCAAAACGAATCAAGCATAAGCCAATGGTGATGTGTGCTGCGAGCTGCAGAGCCCGTTGAATGCTTCGCAATGACATAGGCCTGATTCCATTCAAAATACACTCTGATTTTACCCGGTTTTCTCAGCTTGATCAGCGCTTAAAATGGCTGGCATAACGCTTGTTGATGCATTGTGTCGGAAGTAGCATCAGAAAATCGGCTGTGTTGAAATCAGGATCCCACGCAGGTTCACCGCACACCATGGCACCCGCGCGTAAATAGCCTTTGATTAACGCAGGGGTGGCGATCTCGAGTTTGGTGTCGAACGAGGTCATCGGGAGTGGGCAGCGGGGGAAAACGCGCCATTCTATCGGGGCCATTGATTCAGTCGCCATTTTACGGTACAGACTGGCCGCCGTATGGCCGCCGTCGCTGAGCGGTACCGAGGCGCAGCCCATCATGTATTGATAATTGTGACGCAGCATGTACTGCGTCAAAGCCGCCCACAGCATCGCGATCGTGCCACCATTGCGGTATTGGGGGTGTACGCAGGTGCGCCCCAGTTCAACCAACTGGCTGCGGATGTGCTGCAGCCGTGTCAAATCAAACTCGGTGTCCGAATAGTAACTACCCACTTTGCGTGCCTGGTGTGGGGGCAAGATACGGTAGGTGCCGATGACCTCGCCCGTCTGTTCATCTTGTGCGATCAGGTGGTCGCAGTATGCATCAAATAGGTCCTGATCAATGCCGGGTTCTTTGGTATTCAGACGGGCTTGCATTTCTTCGGCGAAAACACGATAGCGAAGTGCTTGCGCGGCACGAATCTGATCGTTGTTATTAGCCAGGGTCACTGTGATGGATTTATTATCGCGTTGCTTGTAGTGATGGTGGTCAAGCTGCATGGATGTGTCCTCCAGATGAGTGACTACAAGTTACTTGTGCAGTGTGACGATGCGATTAATTTGCTGTGATGAAAAGATTTCAGTGGCCGACAGACGGCCAGCAAAGAAAGATGTGCTAGATAAATTGCTTTAAAGTTTACAATCTAAGCGGGGTATTGCACTGCAGAAGAGATTCGATAAGTGCTGCAGATGGATACTGCGCTAGGTATCTATCTGGAAGTAGTAGGCGGAGCGTCGCTATTGCAGCAGGCTGCCATCATCAGCGCTGGTGGGGCTTTGACTGTTGTCGGGAATACGATACGACTCGCTGGCCCATTCACCCAAATCGATCAATTTACAGCGTTCCGAGCAGAATGGGCGGAACGCGTTCTGGGGAGAATAGGGGGAGAGTTGACCACAAGTTGGACACTTGACCTGTGGTGTTGTGGGGTTGCTGGTGGTCATAAATTACAATAGCTGAGGGTAAAATCCAGATCGCTGTCGATCACTTTGGCGCGTTCGCCACTGGTCGATGGCACGATGAAGCGGATATTGATTGCATAGCGGTTGGCGGAAAGTTCCGGTACCGCCGGCATATCATCAGGCAGAGTAACCTTGAGCATTTGTACCACTTTGCCGCCGGACATTTGCTGAAAGCAGCCTTGCTTGGCGGTGTAATGACTGCTTTTGGCTGAGTCGCGCAGTAATTTAAGGACAATGTCGAGTCCGTGCTTGATGGGCAGTAGCGGAGTCAGCCAGCGTTCCAGATCTGCGCGCCGTCGCTCGGGTGATTGTTTGCGCCAATAGTGGTAGGAAGGCAAATCAAATTCACACACGCCGCCAGGAATGGAAACCCTCTGTTTAATGGCCATTAACCATTCATTTTCACGCAGGTATTGGCCAAACTTCCCGGTCATTTCCAGTAAACGTGTGTGCGTGCTTTCAATTTCATTCAGCACCAAATCGAGAGCATCTTCCGAAATATGCGGGTTGTTGCGTAGCCCGGCCAAAGTCTGGCGTTGCCGCTCCAGTTCTTGAAGCAAATCGGATTTCAGATCGGCCCGGCTCGCCACTTCCATGATTTCAAAAATGCCCAGCAAGGCCATGTGATGGTCAAGCGCTTCTTCACGATTGACCAGCTTTGAAGTTCGAATATAAAGCTCCTCCAGGCGCAATAAAGTCCGGATACGCTCATTAATTGGAAATTCATAGCTAATCACAATGCAAGGCCTAATCAAGAAATCATTATGTGGCGCTAATTGCGCACTGGGTGCAAAAGACGCAGTTGCTGATCAATCTGATCAACCTGCTTGCTGAGTGTGCCTAATGTCCCGTCATTGTAAATCAAGAAGTCAGCTTCTTGTCGGCGTTGTGCATCAGAGTATTGATTATTTATGATTGCTACAACGCTTTCACGCGCTAAACCATTGCGCTGCATCACCCGATTGATGCGCAGCTCCTCTGCGGATTCAATCGCAATAATGTCGCTGCAGAGTGCCTTAAATTCAGGCTTCTCTAGTAGTAGCGGCACCATCAGGATGGTATATGCCGCCCCAGTATTAGCCGAAATCTGGTGTTTGCATTGTGAAATAATTCGAGGATGAAAAATTTGCTCAAGCTGTTTGCGAAGCAATTCATGCTGATGAATTTGTTCACGCAACCAGCCACGATTCAGATGGCTATCTGCCCCAAGGCTATTTGCGCCAAAGACGCTGATAATCTCGTCTTTGACTTCTGCCAAATCACTCAACTGATGGGCAATCAGATCGGCATCAATAATCGGTATGTGGTGGGCAGCGAAGTACTCTGCGACGGTACTTTTTCCTGAGCCTATTCCACCTGTTAAACCTACGACACGCATCTCACAGCCCGTACAAAGCTTGGCTTAAATCCTGCCCCCAGATCAGCGCCAGAAGCCCTGCAATCCCAAGGTAAGGGCCAAATGGCATGGGCTTATTCCAGCCGCGTTTGGCGCCAGCAATCATAATCAGACCGATGACTGCGCCACTTAGGGAGGACAGTAAAATGATCGCAGGCAGCATGGCTGCGCCTAGCCATGCACCAAGGGCAGCCAATAGTTTGAAGTCGCCATAACCCATACCCTCTTTGCCTGTTGCCAGCTTGAATAGCCAGTATATGCTCCAAAGGCTCATATAGCCTGCGACTGCGCCATATACTGCACTGGGTAAGGTGGTGTAGACACCTTGGGTATTGAATAAAATGCCCAGCCATACCAGTGGCAGTGTAATGCTGTCTGGGAGCAGACAAGTATCGGCATCAATCAAAATCAAGGCAATCAATGCCCAGGCAAATAAGAGAGCTCCGAGTAGCGCTAAGCCATAGCCAAAATGCCAAGCCAGACCGATGGAGATCAGGCTAGTGCTCAGTTCTACCAACGGGTATCGGATGCTGATAGGAATTTTGCAATTACTGCACTTGCCTCTGAGCGCCAGCCAGCTAATGACCGGGATATTTTCCAGGGCAGTAATCTGGTGCTGACATTTGGGGCAGGCAGATCTTGGAATGGCTAGGTTGTAAGTGTCATTCTGATCTTGCTCTGTGGTAGTTCCTGCAAAGTTCTGGCATTCGGCACGAAATTCTCTCTCCATCATAATCGGGAGTCTGTGTATCACAACATTTAAAAAACTGCCAACAAATAAACCAATCAGGCCTGTAAAAACCAATAGGCCAATTCCTGTTTGTATTAATTCCAGCATCAACCAGCCACCGCTGCGCCCATTTTGAAAATCGGCAGGTACATTGCAACAACTAGGCCACCAATCAGTGTGCCTAGAACCACCATAATCACAGGTTCCATCAAGCTTGACAGAGCCTCAACAGCATTGTCGACTTCTTCTTCAAAATAATCGGCAACTTTGCTCAGCATGGAGTCAAGAGAGCCGGACTCTTCACCAATCGACGTCATTTGCATCACCATATTTGGAAATACATTGGCGTTCTGCATGGCCGTGGTTAAATTAGTTCCAGTGCTGACTTCGGCTTGAATTTTTTGTGTCGCTAGTTTGTAAACGATATTTCCTGATGCGCCTCCAACGGACTCCAGAGATTCAACCAGTGGCACGCCAGCTGCAAACATTGTTGCAAGGGTTCGTGTCCAGCGGGCAATCGTTGCGTTGCGTACAATTTGACCAAAAACTGGTAGCTTTAACAGTAAACGGTCCATGAAAAATTGGAGCTTTTCTGATTTTTTCCAAGCCTGAAGGAATAAATAAATTCCGCCAAAAATTCCGCCAAAAATAATGTACCAATATGAAACAAAAAAGTCAGAAATCGCCATCACTAATAAGGTGGGGCCTGGCAGATCAGCACCAAAACTTGAGAAGAGGTCTTTGAATGCTGGAATTACAAAAATCATGATTACGGCCGTAATAACAAATGCAGTAACAAGAACCGCAGTCGGATAAAACATCGCAGACTTGATTTTCTTTTTTACAGCCAGAATTTTTTCTTTATACGTTGCTAGGCGAGCTAGCAAGGCATCCAGAATACCGGCCTGCTCACCGGCTTGTACCAAATTACAGTAAAGAGCGTCGAACTGATTGGGGTGTCTACGAAATGCTTGGGTCAGAGAAGAGCCAGTTTCAATATCGGTTTTAATTTCCATCAATAGCTTGGTGACTGAGGGATTGCTATGACCTTTGGCTACAATGTCAAATGCCGTAAGCAAAGGTACTCCCGATTTTAGCATGGTGGCCAATTGTCGCGTAAACATGGCAATATCAAGCTCGGTAATTTTTCGCCCTGCACCAAGGCGTACTTTCTTGATGCTGGTGACGTTGATCCCTTGGCGGCGCAGTGTGCTTTTAACTACAGCTTCACCACTGGCACGCATTTCACCTTTGACGATTTTGTTAGTACGATCTTTTCCTTCCCAGCGAAAGGTGAAGTCTTTGAGGTTGGGTGTTTTTGTTTTAGTTGCCATATTCAGCCCCTAGCTAGACATTGGTGACGGCCATGACTTCTTCGAGTGAAGTGAGGCCTTGTTTGACTTTACGTAACCCGGCTTCGCGCAGGCTAAGTACACCTTCGCGCCGAGCTTGGTCGGCGATGTCAATTGCATTGCCGTGATTCATAATCAGCCGGTTGATTTCGTCGGTAATCGGCATGACTTGATAAATACCTACCCGTCCTTTGTAGCCCGTTCCTTTGCAAATATCACACCCTGTTGGGCCATAAGGTCGCCATGATCCATCTAGATCTTCTTGGTTAAATCCAGCATCAAGCAGGGCCTGATTTGGAATGTCTACGTGCTTTTTGCAGCTGCATAGACGCCGTGCTAGGCGCTGAGCGGTGATTAAGATCACCGAAGATGCGATATTAAACGGCTGGATGCCCATATTAAGCATACGGGTCAGTGTCGTTGGTGCATCGTTGGTATGTAGCGTCGAAAAAACCATGTGGCCAGTTTGGGCGGCTTTAATGGCGATATCGGCAGTTTCCAGATCGCGAATCTCGCCCACCATGATGATGTCCGGGTCTTGGCGCAAAAAGGCTTTCAGTGCTGCTGAAAAAGTGAGCCCTGCCTTATCGTTGACATTGACCTGATTAATACCAGGTAAGTTGATCTCGCAAGGGTCTTCTGCTGTTGCGATATTGATGTCGGGCTTATTGAGTAAATTCAGACAGGTGTAGAGCGAAACAGTCTTCCCTGAGCCCGTTGGGCCTGTCACCAACACCATGCCATAAGGTCGCTGGATTGCGTCCAAGATGATGGCTTTTTGATCAGGATCATAGCCAAGTGCATCAATCCCCAGCGTGGCAGAAGATGGGTCCAAAATCCTCATTACAATCTTCTCGCCATGCATAGTGGGGAGGGTTGAGACCCGAAAATCAATCGCGCGTGATTTGGAGAGAACCAGTTTCATCCTGCCATCTTGTGGAACGCGTTTTTCCGAAATGTCTAGTTTGGAAATAACTTTGATACGTGATGAAATTTTTTCTTTAATGGCCAGTGGGGGTTGAGCAACTTCGCGCAAGACACCGTCGACACGGTAACGGATCCGGTAAAATTTCTCATATGGCTCAAAGTGGATATCGGACGCGCCGCCGTTGATGGCATCCATCAATACTTTTTGCAGATATTTGACAATCGGCGCATCGTCAATATCTTGCCCCATTTGTGTTTCTGCTGCCGTGGGCTCCTGTTCGCCGCCCTCCAATGCTAGGTCGGCTTCGTCAATGACCATATCTTTCAGGTTAGCGCCGGTTGCTTCTATCGTTTGGTTTAGCAAAACGATCAGCTTATTGTCTTCGACAATAATTGGTTCAACTTGGGAATTGGTTTGAAAGCGGACTTTTTCTACGGCTTCCAAATTGGTAATGTCAGAGAGGCCGATAAATAGCTTGGTGCCACGTTTAAAAAGCGGGACAAGGCGTTGTGCGCGCATGACATTATTGTCGAGTACGCCCTGCGGCAGGTAACTCGAGTCGATGCGATCTAAGTCAAGCAGAGGGTAGCCAAAGGTTTGTGCCGAAAACTCGGCTACTTCTCTGGCGGTGAGTTTTTTGCTTTGTGTCAGTTGTTCGATGAAAGTGGTTTTATTGCTACTGGCGGCTGATTGCAGTGCTTCAGCATCCGTCTCGCTTAGACGTCCGTGCTGGACCAATAAACGGGCAAGGCCGGAAATTTGCGGGGTGCTCATAACAAAAAAATCACTCCAGTTGGTCAAATGACAGCATAAGACGCCAAATGTTTTTGGTCTATGAGTCGCGTCATATCAATATAGTGTCTTTATCTAGTCTAGCAGATGCGACTGGAAATCGCGGTATTGGTGTGTGGATTTGCGGGCGATGTGTTGCTTGTTGTGCTGCTTGCACGTCCTTGAGGGCGCGCTGTGGCTTAGTTGAATTGTACTTGTGCGGGGTATCCTGCTCTAGGTCTTGTTGAGTATGGCTTCTATGACTATACGTGACCCGATGTAGCCCAGAAACAGAATCCCAAAAGCCGCGATTGTCCAGTTCGCGGCAAAACTGCCGCGCCAGCCCTTTATGTAGTGCCCCGCTAAAAGAGTGGCAAAAAGTAGCCACGAAATCGCTGCAAATAATGTTTTGTGCGAGAGTTGGGCGATCACGCCGTGTGATTGCAGGGTGAGGTATCCCCCAGCGATAAATGCGAGGGTTAGTAGCGTAAAACCGCTGGCGATGGTGCCAAACAACAGTCTTTCCAGCGTTAACAAGGGGGGTAGATTGCGTACAAGCAGCTTTTTTGCGTGATGGTGTAGGGTGTTGTCCGTCATTCGCATCAGGACTGCAATTCCGGCCGCAATAAAAAGTAGGCTTTGCGCCAGCATTGCGAAGACGAAATGGGCTCGCGACAAGCTTGATTGCGTGTAGGTAATCGGATGTCCGGCGGGAAGCATGATCGAGAGTAGCAAAAAAGCTGATGCGAAAGCGAAAACCGGGGGTTCAAGTCCGTCCAGTTTCCATTTGAGCTGGCCTAGACAATAAATGGCTAGTGAGAGCCAAGCCGTTAATGAGAGCGCTTCTGCTGCGCCGAAAAAAGGCGGAGTCTGTATGGCGTTGTGTGCAATCAGGGTGCCGTGTGCTCCCAGAGCTACCGCCAAAAGGAGGTGATCCAGTTTTGCTGGAAGTGCGCGTTTGCCTGCGAGCCGGGTTTGGCAAAAATGCCAGCCGAGTAGCAGGTAAATAAATAAAGAAAGCGGCGCAAGCAGAGTCAGCACGGCAATTGAGGTAAAATGGAAAGTAATTAAGTCTAACAGAGTGGGTGCCGCTGCGGCATCTGTCGTTTAAGGAAGCGTTGCATGTTTGAAAACTTGTCTGGCCGCTTGGGCGGTGTTGTTAAAACTCTGCGGGGGCACTCTCGCCTGACCGAAGACAATATTAAAGATGCGTTGCGTGAAGTGCGTATGGCGCTGCTTGAGGCCGATGTGGCGCTACCTGCGGTGAAGCAATTTATCGCTGATGTTAAAGTTCGCGCAGAGGGCAAAGAGGTTGTTGGTAGTTTGACGCCGGGTCAGGCGGTCATCGGCGTGGTCTATGAAGAATTGACCAAGTTGATGGGCGCGCAAAACGACGCGCTCAATCTGGCTGCGCAACCGCCAGCTGTGATTCTGATGGCGGGCTTGCAGGGGGCGGGTAAAACGACGACCTCGGGTAAGCTGGCCAAGCTGCTGAAAGAAACGCAAAAGAAAAAAGTGTTGCTGGTATCGACCGACGTTTATCGGCCTGCAGCGATTGAGCAGCTTAAAACCTTGGCTGGGCAGTTGCAGGTTGAGTGGTTTCCGTCGGATGTAACGCAAAAGCCGGTTGATATTGCTAATGCGGCAATTGATCATGCCAAGCGCCATTTCTTTGATGTGCTGATTGTTGATACTGCAGGTCGTTTGGCGATTGATGAAGCGATGATGCAGGAGATCAAGTCGCTGCATGCTTCAGTCAAACCGGTTGAGACGCTGTTTGTGGTCGATGCGATGCAGGGCCAGGATGCAGTGAATACCGCGCAGGCCTTCAATGAGGCATTGCCGCTCACCGGCGTGGTGTTGACCAAGATGGATGGCGATTCGCGTGGCGGTGCGGCGCTGTCGGTGCGTCATATTACGGGTAAGCCAATTAAGTTCTTGGGTACTGGTGAGAAACTAACAGGCTTAGAGCCATTCCATCCGGATCGGATGGCGAGTCGTGTGTTGGGGATGGGTGATGTCCTCTCGCTGATTGAAGATGTGCAAAATTCGGTTGATGAAGCCGAAGCGCTCAAAATGATGAAAAAGGTCAAGTCCGGTAAAGGGTTTGATCTGGAAGACTTTAAAACCCAGATTCAGCAAATGAAAAAAATGGGTGGCATGGCCGCGCTGATGGATAAGCTGCCAGGGCAATTGAGTGCGATGGCTGATAGTCAGGTGACCGATAAAGCGGTAGCGCGAATTGAAGGGATTATCAATTCCATGACCCCACTCGAGCGTCGCAAGCCCGAGTTGCTCAAGGCGAGCCGCAAGCGTCGGATTGCAGCCGGGGCGGGGGTGTCGGTGCAGGAAGTGAATCGTCTGCTCAAGCAGTTTGAGCAGACGCAGAAGATGATGAAGCAATTCTCGGGCGGCGGCATGATGAAAATGATGCGCGGGCTCAAGGGCTTAATGCCGGGGATGTAATCGCCGTTTGTGCGATGGTTTTGTATTTGGTCTTGCAGCTGCTGGTGAATTCTGGCATGATTGCGAGCTTATTTTTATCTACCAATATTGGGTTTTATTATGGTCGTGATTCGTCTTGCTCGCGGTGGCTCAAAAGATCGCCCGTTCTACAACGTTGTAGTGACTGATTCTCGCAACCGCCGCGATGGTCGTTTCATCGAGCGCGTTGGCTTCTACAATCCACAAGCTTCTGGCGCTGCTGAAGAGTTGCGCTTTGTTGCTGATCGTCTGAACTACTGGTTGGGTGTTGGTGCGCAGCCTTCTGATACCGTAGCTCGTTTGATCAAACAGCAAAAAGCGGCCTGATTTTTCCGTGGTGAAAAATCTTAAAGCCTCGTCAATGGATGCTCAAAATACCGTGCCGGAAGATCTGGTGGTGATGGGCTACATTAGCGGGGCTTTTGGTATTCAGGGCTGGGTTAGTTTGATTGCTGATACGCAATACGCTGACAGTTTGCTCGACTACAAAACATGGTGGTTGGGTAAAAATGGTCAGTGGAAATCGTATCAGCTTGCGGATGCACATGTTCAGCCGAAAAAGCTGGGTGCCAAGCTGCAAGGGGTTAACGATCGGGATGCTGCCTTTGCTTTAAAAGGTTGCGAGATCGCGGTGCCGCGTAGCGAAATGCCTGAGCCGGAAGAGGGTGAATACTACTGGGCAGATTTGATCGGCTTGGTGGTGGTGAATGCGCAAGGTGAACGCCTTGGTGTTATTGATAAGCTGTTCGAGACTGGCGCTAACGATGTGATTGTCGTTAAAGACGGTGACGAAGAGCGTTTGGTGCCTTTTGTGGCGCACGTTGTACTGGATGTTGATCTTGAAGCGCGTGAAATGCGGGTGGATTGGGGGCTGGATTTTTAATCCGGGCCGTATTCAATGTCTGAGTTAGAAAAACCACGGCGTAGTATGCAGTTTGATGTGGTGACTCTGTTTCCTGAGATGTTTAGCGCCATCACTGCGCACGGCGTCACGCGCCGGGCGGTGGAGCTGGGCTTGATTGGGGTGGAAACCTGCAATCCGCGTGACTTCACGAGCGACAATTATCATCGTGTCGATGATAGGCCGTTCGGTGGTGGTCCGGGGATGGTGATGTTGCCTGCGCCGCTGGATGCTGCCCTTGGGTATAGCAAGCAACGTCAATCTGCGTCTGGCTTGCAGCCGTATACGGTGTATCTGTCCCCTCAGGGTGCGCCGTTGACACATCAAAAAGTGGCCGAGTTAGCGCAAAAGCCGGCTCTGGTTTTGTTGTGTGGGCGTTATGAGGGAGTGGACGAGCGGGTGATTGCCTCGCACGTCGACGAAGAAATCTCGGTGGGTGATTATGTCTTGTCGGGTGGCGAATTGCCCGCGATGATCGTGATTGACGCCGTGTCCCGCCTGTTGCCGGGGGTGTTAAATACTGCGGCCAGTGCGGTGGAAGATTCGTTTGTGGATGGGTTGCTGGATTGTCCGCATTACACCCGTCCCGAAGTTTATCGCGATATGGTGGTGCCTGAGGTTTTGCTTTCGGGTAACCATGCCGCAATAAGGCGCTGGCGTTTGAAGCAGTCGCTCGGCCGCACTTGGGTGCGCCGTCCGGATTTGCTGGAAAATCGCCAGTTATCTAAAGAAGAGACTCGTCTTCTGGCCGAATTTAAAACTGAGTATTCGGCGCCACCGCAAGAGTGATTGCGGCAGAAGGTACAAGCCTCATATGGAGTATTAAAATGAACTTGATTCAACAACTCGAGCAAGAAGAAATCGCCCGTTTGGGTAAAACCCTGCCAGAATTTGCGCCAGGCGACACTGTTGTCGTATCGGTAAAAGTAAAAGAGGGTAACCGTGAACGTCTGCAGGCTTACGAGGGCGTGGTAATCGCTAAGCGTAACCGCGGTCTGAACAGCAACTTCATCGTTCGCAAAATTTCTTCTGGTACTGGCGTTGAGCGTACATTCCAGACTTACTCTCCACTGGTGGCTTCAATTGAAGTTAAGCGCCGTGGTGACGTTCGTCGCGCTAAGCTGTACTACCTCCGTGATCGTTCAGGTAAATCTGCGCGTATCAAGGAAAAATTGCCAGCGCGCAAAGTGGCTGCTCCAGCTGCTTAATTGCACGGCAATTACTGCAAGAAAAAACCCCGCCTTCGCAAGAAGCCGGGGTTTTTTGTTTTACGGATTGGTTTGGATTAGCTGTTGCGATCAATGGCCAGGTCGGCCAGTGCCAGTAATGCTTGGGCGTAGGGTGATGCGGGTAGCTGGACGAGGCATTCTTTGGCGAGTTGCGCTTCTTTTTTTGCGACGTCGCGCGCGTATTTCAATGCGCCTGATTGCTGGACGGCATTGAGTACGGCGTTGAAATTTTCGCGCTTGGCGTGTTCAAGGGCGTCTTTGACGGTGGCGGCCGCCTCGGCTTGGCCGTGGCGCATCACATAAATCAATGGCAGTGTCGGTTTGCCTTCGGCCAAGTCGTCGCCGAGTGATTTGCCGATTTCTTCTTGCTTGCCCGAATAATCAAGTACGTCGTCGATGATCTGGAATGCGGTGCCCAGATGCATGCCGTAGCGGGCTAGCGCATCTTCGGTGCTTGCATCCTGCTCGGCTAGGATTGCGCCCAGGCGTGAGGCGGCTTCAAACAGTTTGGCTGTTTTGTAGCGGATCACTTTCAGGTAATCGGCTTCATCGACATCAATATTGCCGATATTCATCAGTTGCAATACTTCGCCCTCAGCGATGATATTGGTGGCATCTGACAAAACTTGCATGATCCGCATCGAGCCACAGTTCACCATCATCTGAAAGGCGCGGCTATATAAAAAATCGCCGACCAGCACGCTGGCTGCGTTGCCAAACAGTGCATTGGCCGTGTCGCGACCACGGCGCAAGCTCGATTCGTCTACCACGTCATCGTGCAGTAGTGTGGCGGTGTGAATAAATTCGATCACCGCCGCGAGTTCGTGGTGGTGTTGGCCCTGGTAGCCTAGTGCTTGAGCGGAAAGCAGGGTGATCATCGGGCGTAGCCGTTTCCCGCCGGAGGCAACAATATATTCGGCCACTTGACGCACCAGAACAACATCGGAGTAGAGGCGGTCACGAATGACGTTGTCCATGATGGCCATGTCGGCATCTACGACCGACTTTACAAACTGCATCGACACGCTGTGTTTACCCTTTGGGCTAAGACTGCTGTGCAATGGTTTGCATCGCAGTCGCATGAATAAATAATCGCGTGATCTTAGCAGAAAACCGCCCTGTACGCCCGTTTTGCCGCGCTGCCCTGTTTGAATGGTGTCTTAAGTCCTTGACTTTATTAAAAACAGTCATTAAGATGCTCGATTCCCAATTTTGGGGATGCGTGCCGGTGTGAATAGTCCGCGGCACGTTGGGTCAAACTCTTAGGAGCTTGTTATGTATGCAGTCGTAAAAACTGGTGGCAAGCAGTACAAAGTTGCTATCGGCGAAAAACTTAAAGTAGAACAGATTGCTGCAGACATCGACAGCCAGATCGTACTGAATGAAGTATTGATGGTGGCAGACGGTGACGCAGTAGTGATTGGTGCCCCAGTGGTTGCCGGCGCTTCCATCAAAGCAACTGTTATTTCTCAAGGTCGTGGTGAGAAGGTTCGCATTTTCAAAATGCGCCGTCGTAAGCACTATATGCGTCGTGCTGGCCATCGCCAGAACTACACTGAAATCCGCATTGACGAAATCGTTAAGTAATTAAGGAGCTGAACCATGGCACATAAGAAAGCTGGTGGTAGTTCGCGTAACGGTCGCGATTCAGAAGCCAAACGCTTGGGTATCAAAGTTTACGGTGGTGAATTGATTCCTGCTGGTTCTATTATTGTTCGTCAACGTGGTACTGAATTCCACGCGGGTGACAATGTAGGTATGGGCAAAGATCACACCCTGTTCGCAAAATGCGATGGCTACGTACAATTCGCAGTGAAAGGCGCTCTGAAGCGTCGCACTGTGACTGTACTGCCTTACGTAGGCGAAGAAGCTTAAGCTTCTTGCTCGCGTGATTTGAAAGCCCTGTCCACGTGATGGGGCTTTTTTTCTTTCTGATCCGCTGGATCAGAATTGATGATGCAGGGGCGAATTTATTCGACCCCATATTCTGGGTTTTGCAGTCTGGCTAGGTGATTTTCCAGATACATCCCTTGGTATAAGGCTGTATGTGGTAAATCCCTTGGTTCGCGGGGCGATACCCTGTTGGCAGGAGAAAACGATGAAATTTATTGATGAAGCAAAAATTGAAGTGATCGGTGGCAAGGGCGGTAATGGCTCGGCCAGTATGCGCCGCGAAAAATTCGTTCCGCGCGGCGGCCCCGATGGTGGCGATGGCGGTAAAGGCGGTACGGTATGGGCGATTGCTGATGAAGACATCAACACCTTGGTTGATTACCGCTTTGTGCGCAAATACAAAGCCAAAGACGGTGAAGGTGGTCGCGGTGCCGATTGCTACGGCAAGGGCGGCGATGATATCGAATTGCGTATGCCTATTGGCACGACAATTACCGACGCGGAAACTGGCGAGCTGATCGCTGATTTGACCAAAAATGGCGAGCGTCTGCCGATTGCTAAAGGTGGCCAAGGCGGTTTTGGTAATTTGCACTTCAAATCGTCAACCAACCGCGCGCCGCGCCAAACGACGCCGGGCGCTGAAGGCGAGCGCCGAGAACTTAAACTCGAATTGAAAGTGCTGGCCGATATTGGCCTGCTCGGCATGCCAAACGCCGGTAAATCGACCTTTATTCGCGCTGTTTCTGCCGCGAAACCGAAAGTCGCTGATTATCCATTCACCACGCTGCACCCAAATCTTGGCGTGGTGCGTATCGACGAAAATCGCAGCTTTGTCATTGCTGACGTACCGGGTTTGATCGAAGGCGCTGCGGACGGTGCAGGTCTGGGTCATCGCTTTTTGAAGCATTTGCAACGGACCGGTATTTTGCTGCACCTCGTTGACTTGGCTCCGTTTGATGAAGGCGTTGATCCGGTCGCTGAAGCCAACGCGATTGTTGAAGAGCTGCGCAAATACGACGAAGAGCTCTACAACAAGCCGCGCTGGTTGGTGCTCAATAAAGTCGACATGATTCCGGAAGAAGAGCGTGAAGAGCGCGTACAAGCTTTCCTGAAAGCCTACGGCTGGGACGCCGGCGAATACGACGAATATGCGGCATTCGATCCAGCGAAGCCACGCTACTTCGTGATTGCGGGTCTGACCGGTGAAGGTTGTCGCGATTTGACCTACGCAATTGCCGACTATCTGGAGCAGGCGAAAAAACTCGCCAAGCAGCAGGAAGAAGATGCTGCCGCCCGTTTGGCAGCCGAGCAAGAAGCTTTGCTAGCAGCGCGTGCGGCGGCGATTGCAGCCAATGGTGATATTGAGTAATTGATGTTTAGGGGGTATTGCCCTGTAGGCTATTTGTATTAAGTTCCGCAGAGTAATACCCCTTTTTGTATTGATGGCCGCACAAATTGATTGCTCGGCCATGTTGTTGCCTCACTTCCCGCTAAAGGCATTGTTTTTCGCCTCATTTGCCTTTAGTCTTGCTGCTTCCTGATTTTTGTCATCTCCATGCAAGACGAAAACTTATTCTCCGATTTTTTTCAGCCCGGTTTTGTGCCGCACGAACTGCCGCAAATGGCGGAACTGCTGCGCGCACGCACGTATATTGATGCGTTTATCACGCTGTTTCGCGGTGGCGAAGACGAGGTTTTTGTTCGTCTGATCGTCCTGCGCGAAATTGGCGCGCGTGCCGATGCGCCGCGCTGGTCGCCCGCTGATTTGCAATCGCATTTTGCCTATATCAATCAGGTCAAACTCGATACCGTATTGAAACGTCTGCGCGATAATGGCTTGCTGGTCTGGGATAGTGACGAGCAGCTGTATGCGATGTCCGAAGCAGGGCGTGTCGCATTGGCGGCGATGGGTACGATGATGCAGTTTGCCGAGGGTGATGCCGAACTCGGCTATCTCACCTCGCAGGTGGCGGCCGGTCAATCGTTAGGCCAGGTTTCTAACGAAGTGATGCTCAATTTGCTCGCACGTTTGAACGAGCTATACGCCGATTTTGAAGCTGCGCTTGAATCGCAATCCGAATTCCAAATCCGCGCCGCGCGCGAAAAGCTAGAAAAAGTGTGGCAATGGGTCGAAAAAGGCACGGACGTGATTCGTACCGTGCTGACCGACGAAGCCACTGACCCACGCGTCTACCAAATTGCCCAGTCAATCGCCTTGGCGCAAGCGCGCATGTTGCGGCTGACTTCGGTATTTCATCGTCGCCTGTCCGAGCTGGCTTCGCAGCGCGTGCATTTGGGGCAGTCCGGTTTGTCGACGACCAACGTCGCCGACTGGTTGCGCCAGCAAACGCAGGAAAAACTCGCCGGCCTTGGCCGTGATTTGATTTTGTTCCATCCCGAGCCGCATTTTGTCGTATCGGATATTTTGCTCGACGTCGCTGAGTTTGAAATTTGCGAGCGCGAACGCCCGATCAATATTGTCAGCGAAATGCCGGCCGGTGCTGCAGCGCAAGTGGTTGGCGAAGTCGAGGCCGAGCGCCTGATGTTGGCCGAATCCTTGTATGAAGATTTGAATCGTCTGGTGACAGAAGGTTTGGGCGGTGATTTGCCCGCAGCGGTGATTGCGCCGACGTATAACGAAACCGCTTATCGACTATCCCTGCTGTCCTTGCTGGGTGATGCTGAAGCTGCGCTGGAAAAAAGTATCGTCGCCGATATTGTCAAAATCCCGTTGCGGCTGGAAGCCAGCGCCGAATTATTTGAACCTGATCATCCGGAAGTCGCCAGCATTAGTCATGGCCGACTCACACCACTGAATACCATGCTGAAAAAAGGCTGATAGAACATGGATCAAGCCCTGAATATCCTTGTTGCGCGTCTGTTGGCGCAACGTTTTGTGTTGCGCAAAGACCCACTCGCGCGCCGTGCGCTGATTGATGAAGCTTTTCGCGAGTCGCTCGAACATCGACTGGCCGAATGTGGTCTGCAATTGCTCGAAAATCCCTACGCCGAACATATCGCGGTGGCGCTACAGCCGCATATGGAAGAATGGGTGTTTGGCGAAGGCGAAAACTGGCTATCGAATAATATGGGCTTGCCGCGTGATGGCATCGCGCTGCTGGTCGTGGTGTGGGCGCTGATTATTTTGCCGAAACGCGAACGCCAGATTGCGCGCGTTGAAGCGGGTAATGAAGACCAGGGAGATTTATTTGGTGCGGAAAAGCCGATTGAACACGGCGAAGGCGTCGCACAAGGTGTGTCGGAAGACGCACTGTATGCCGACTTTGGTAAAGTGCTCGGCGGCAAAATGCGCTTTACGACCAATCTGGGGCAGCTCTCCAAGCTCGGTTTTGTCGTGCGCCGCAACCGGATGATTTATGAAGGTCCGATGCTCGATTTAATGATTGATTACGCCAAGCTCGCGCCGCGCATTATTAATGGTGCGATGGCCGATATTCTGAAAGTCTCCGATACCAAAATCGCGGCTGATGTGGAGGTGAACTGATGTTCCAGATTAAAACTTTGGAAATGGTGCACTGGGATTTCTGGCAACGCATTTCTGTGCCGCTCGATGCGCAAATTGTCACCGTAGTGGGCCCGAATGGCTCGGGTAAAACGACATTGCTCGATGCCTTGCGCACGATTTTGGCGCTCAAATGCTCGGGCCGCCGTGATTACAAGCGCTATGTACGTAATAACAAGGAAAACATCGCCTGGCTGCGCGCCGTGGTCAGCAATCCGCGCCGCAGCGGTGGCGGCTTTTTTCCGTATTTGTTTTTCCCGCTCGCGTCTGAAACGGTGACGCTGTTTTGCCGGATTAAAAAGCAGGGCGGTGACTGGGTGCGCCAGTACGCAATTGCCGAAGGCGATGCGCAGCTTGACGGGCAAACCGAAACGACTTTGCAGTGGCTGGGCGTGGGTGATTATCGTCGCCGCCTTGAGCAGGCGGGTTTAACACCTGCAATTGCCGAGGTATTGGCTCTGGAGCAAGGTGATACGGACAAGCTGTGCGAATACTCCCCTAAGGCATTGCTCGATCTGGTGTTCCAGGTCTTTGGCGACAAGGAAGTGCTCGACCATTATCAAGAAGCCAAAGTGCGTTTGCGCGAAGCCGAGGGCGAGCTCGACAAAATGCAGCAGCAATTGTCTCAGTTGGGCTTGGATGTTGAACGTTTCCGCCTGCGCGCCAGCTCCTATCTGGAATGGTGTTCGCTCGGTACGGATACGGTGCGGCTCGAAAACGAAGTGATTCCCGCTTTGCAGGTCGCCGAGGCGCAAGACACGCTGCGCAATTACGTCGCGCAATTTAAGCAAAATCGGCGCAATCTTTGGCATAAGCGCGGTGATTTGATCCAGCTCGACAAACGTCTGGCTGTGGCGCAACTGGCGGCGAATCAAACCCTGAATGGTGAGCAGCAAAGCAAAGCCGATTACGACGCGATGTTTGCCAAGTTTCAGGAAGTGCGCGACGCTGCGCGTGATATCGAGCGTGTCATCCGTGAGGGCGAAAAGCTGCGTGAACTCGCCGAGCGCGAGCATGGCGCGGATGCGATTGGCCTGAACGATAAACTGGCCGATCTGAAAGTCATTGAGACCGAGAAAAAACTCGCACTGAAAAATGCCCGCGATGAACGCCAGCAATTGTCCGAAGCGCAATTTGCGCTGCAAGCCGGTAAAGCGCCGTCGCCCGAGTTCGTCCGCCAGATGCGCGCCGCGCTTGATGAAGCGGGTATTCCGCATCAATTGCTGACCGAAATTTGTGAAGTACAAGATCCGGCGTGGCAGGATGCGGTCGAGGCTTTGCTGGCACCATCACGTCACTTGATCTTGCTGCAACGCGAAGCGGATAAGCAGCGCGCATGGGAAGTGGGTGAGCGTTTGCGCTATCGCCACTTCATCGTGTCCGAGCGCGAGCCAGCGCCGCGTGCCAATCTGGGTTCGATTCTGGAAATTATCGACTTCAAGGCGCCGGTGCCAGCATGGTTGAGTCGCCAACTGAATAGCATTCAGCGCGTGAAATCGGTGGAAGCCGGTAGCCGTATCAGCAGTGATTGGATTACCCGTGAGGGGTATTACCGTGAACGCCGCGGTGCACGGTTCATTGGGGTCGATACCCGTGAATATGCCTTCGGTGAAGCGGCGCGTCATTCACGTTTGAACGATATTGCGGTGCGCTTGAAAGCCTTGAATGATCAGATTTTGGATCAGGAAACCGATTTCGCCAGCGTTCAGCGCGATATTCAGAGTATTACGGTGCAATTGATGGGCATGCAGGCGGTGTTGCAGCTCGCATCGCGTCAGGCCGAGTTTGCCGCGGCGGCTGAACGCTTCCCGGCTGAACAAGCTGAAGTGCAGCGCCTTGGTGCCGAGCTTGCCGCTGCGCAGGCTGCACTCGAAGGTTCGCGTGAGAGCCGTTCCGATTTGCGTTTGGCGGCGCAAAAAATCGAAATCGAACGCGATCAGTTCCGTCGTGCGGTTGAAGAATTGCAAGCGCAAATCACACGCCAGCGTAATGAAATTAGCCGCCAGCTCGGTGCGATTCGCGTGCTGAAAGAAAAAGCGCTGCCAGCGTGGTTGTTGCCGAATGTGCTGGCACAGCTGAAAGAAGAATATCGCAGCGTGACCGAGGTGCGTCATATCATCGAACGCCAGCAAGAGCAATTGACGCAAGCGCATTGGGAAAAAGACGAAACCATCATCCAACGCCGCGATAAATTGGTCGCCGATTATGACGCGCTCGAAGATGAATCGCAGGGTCACCGCCAAGAAGTTGAGCGTACCGGTCAGCTGACCGAAGAAGCGCGCGCGGCGTATATCAATAAGCTGCGTGCTACGGTGCGCGCTTATGGTCGCAATATCAAAGGTTTGGGCGATCTGGCCGGGATCGACGTCGAACTCGATATGCCGCATCTGGAAAATGACGACGTCGTGCTGGCGCAAGCCGGTTTGACCGCGCGTTTCAATTTCGACCAGAAAGGCATGATGGGCTTGAACGACGGCGAAGCATCGGGTGGTCAGCAGGTGATGAAATCGCTGATTTTGCTGATCGGTCTGATGATGGACGATAGTAATCCATCGGGCTTTGTCTTTATCGATGAGCCGTTTGCCCACTTGGATATTTTCAATATTGACCGAGTCGGCGCTTTCCTGAAAGCGACGCAAGCGCAGTATCTGATCACCACGCCATTAACGCATAACACCAATGTGTATGGTCCGTCCGAGCTGACGCTCACGACGCGTAAAAAACGTCCGGGCGAAACTTGGGCGCCATTGATCATGCAAACCCGCCGCCGTATCGAGCCGCTCGATGCGGCTATAGTGGCTACAACCGTATAGTTTTTATAAAGAAGAAGCCTGTGCTGCAAATATTTGAATTTTTCGCCCCATGTCCGCGTGGCTTAGAGCCAATTCTGGAACAGGAATTGTTGGCGCAGGGCGCCAAGAAGGTCAAAGTCACCGACGGTGGTGTGGCTTTCGCGGGCCCGTGGACGGTAATGTATAAGGCGAATCTGTATTCGCGCGTGGCCAGCCGGATTTTGTGGAAACTGGTTGAAAAGCCATATCGCACCGAAGACGATATTTTCCGTATGGCGCGCGATACCGAATGGGCCGATATTTTCGCGGTCGAAAACACCATCAAGGTGACGGTGACCGCGGTGCGCTCGCCTTTGCGTAGCCTCGATTTTATTGCACTGAAAGTGAAAGACGGTGTCTGCGATCGTTTCCGCCTGAAGTGCGGTAATCGCCCGAGCGTGGATACCAAAGAGCCTGATATGCGGATTCATCTGTATTTGTCCGACAAAATGGCAACGTTATATCTCGATACCTCGGGCGAGGCGCTGTTCAAGCGTGGTTATCGCGTTGAAACGGGCGATGCGCCAGTGCGTGAAAATCTGGCAGCAGGGATTTTGTCGCTTAGCGGCTGGACGCCAGAACAGGCATTTTATGATCCAATGTGCGGTTCAGGTACTTTCCTGATTGAAGCGGCGATGATCGCGCGTAATATCGCACCAGGCATTCGCCGCTCGTTTGCCTTCCAGCAAATGCGGATGTTTGACGATGCGTTCTGGCAAACCGTTCGCGCAGAAGCGAAAGCGAAAGAAAGCAGCACTAATAATCTGATTTCAGGTTCCGATGTATCAAGTACGGTATTGATTCATGCCAAAGCCAATATCGCGGCTGCAGGTTTGGATGGCGCGATTCAATTGAAGCAATTGAATGTGCTTGATGCCAAGCCGCCTGCTGAGTCTGGTGTGTGGGTTTGCAATCCACCATATGGCGCGCGGATGGACGAGAAAGAGCATCTGGCGAGTTTGTATCCGCAATGGGCTACGGTATTGAAGCAACGCTTTGCGGGCTGGAATGCTTATTTCCTCACTGCCGATCTGGATATGCCTAAATACATGCGTTTGAAAGCGTCAAAACGCACGGTCTTGTTTAATGGGCCACTCGAATGCCGTTTGTTTGAATACAAAATGATCGCAGGTGGCAATCGAGATAAACCAGCCAAAGATTGAGCAGATCAAATAAAAGTATAAAAACTCAGCCCGCGCCAGCGGGCTGAGTGCTTTTCGGGGTGGGTTTTGCACTGTTTCAGCATTCTGTTGGGTTGTTTTTGCCCGCTGCGCGCAGTTCTTGCTGGTTTTCCCCCGTTTTGCTGAGCGTTTCGCTGGTGCTGTTGTTTGTGTTTCTGCGCTTCTTGCCAAAATAGTTTGATTTTCGTTCCCTTTCCGATCAATCACTTAGCGCCTTTGTTGGCTTTTCTTCGTACTCAGGTGTTGACGTGTTTCAGGGGCGTGGGTATAGTTCGGCCTCTCTGCTGATGACGCAGCGAAACGAAGTAGTCGTTTCTCTGGTTGTTCAGCCCGATCTTTAACAAATTACAGCCGATGAGTGTGAGTGCTTGATTCGTAAGTCAAATCAAGTGCTTGCACTCAATTGAAAAGAAAATTGAAAGACAAATTCTTCGGAATTTATCTCGCAGTTTCTTTGAGTATTGAAGTACAAGCCAAGTAGTACATTTAGCTTAGAGATTAAACGAAAGAGTTTGATCCTGGCTCAGATTGAACGCTGGCGGCATGCTTTACACATGCAAGTCGAACGGCAGCACGGACTTCGGTCTGGTGGCGAGTGGCGAACGGGTGAGTAATACATCGGAACGTACCCAGTAATGGGGGATAACTATCCGAAAGGATAGCTAATACCGCATACGCCCTACGGGGGAAAGAGGGGGATCGCAAGACCTCTTGTTATTGGAGCGGCCGATGGCTGATTAGCTAGTTGGTGAGGTAAAGGCTCACCAAGGCGACGATCAGTAGCGGGTCTTAGAGGACGATCCGCCACACTGGAACTGAGACACGGTCCAGACTCCTACGGGAGGCAGCAGTGGGGAATCTTGGACAATGGGCGCAAGCCTGATCCAGCAATGCCGCGTGCGTGAAGAAGGCCTTCGGGTTGTAAAGCGCTTTTGTCAGGGAGCAAATCCTTGTGGCTAATACCCACCGGGGATGAGAGTACCTGAAGAATAAGGACCGGCTAACTACGTGCCAGCAGCCGCGGTAATACGTAGGGTCCAAGCGTTAATCGGAATTACTGGGCGTAAAGCGTGCGCAGGTGGTTTGTTAAGCACGATGTGAAATCCCCGAGCTCAACTTGGGAATTGCATTGTGAACTGGCTAACTAGAGTACGGCAGAGGGGGGTGGAATTCCACGTGTAGCAGTGAAATGCGTAGAGATGTGGAGGAACACCGATGGCGAAGGCAACCCCCTGGGCTGATACTGACAC
This sequence comes from Chitinibacter sp. FCG-7, assembly GCF_040047665.1. Taxonomy (NCBI): domain Bacteria; kingdom Pseudomonadati; phylum Pseudomonadota; class Betaproteobacteria; order Neisseriales; family Chitinibacteraceae; genus Chitinibacter; species Chitinibacter mangrovi. The sequence goes on along the minus strand of NZ_CP157355.1, from coordinate 1,185,694 downwards.
TCATGCACGAAAGCGTGGGGAGCAAACAGGATTAGATACCCTGGTAGTCCACGCCCTAAACGATGTCAACTAGTTGTTGGGCTTTTCGGAGCTTAGTAACGCAGCTAACGCGTGAAGTTGACCGCCTGGGGAGTACGGTCGCAAGACTAAAACTCAAAGGAATTGACGGGGGCCCGCACAAGCGGTGGATGATGTGGATTAATTCGATGCAACGCGAAAAACCTTACCTGGTCTTGACATGTACGGAATCCTTGAGAGATCGAGGAGTGCCTTCGGGAACCGTAACACAGGTGCTGCATGGCTGTCGTCAGCTCGTGTCGTGAGATGTTGGGTTAAGTCCCGCAACGAGCGCAACCCTTGCCACTAGTTGCTACCATTCAGTTGAGCACTTTAGTGGGACTGCCGGTGACAAACCGGAGGAAGGTGGGGATGACGTCAAGTCCTCATGGCCCTTATGACCAGGGCTTCACACGTCATACAATGGTCGGTACAGAGGGTCGCTAACCCGCGAGGGGGTGCCAATCTCACAAAACCGATCGTAGTCCGGATTGCACTCTGCAACTCGAGTGCATGAAGTCGGAATCGCTAGTAATCGCGGATCAGCATGTCGCGGTGAATACGTTCCCGGGCCTTGTACACACCGCCCGTCACACCATGGGAGTGGGTTTCACCAGAAGTAGGTAGGCTAACCGCAAGGAGGCCGCTTACCACGGTGGGATTCATGACTGGGGTGAAGTCGTAACAAGGTAGCCGTAGGGGAACCTGCGGCTGGATCACCTCCTTTCAAGAGAAAGACCTGCGGGTCAAGTACTCACACTCATCGGCTGTAGATTTTGAAGATACAGAGACTGTGCTCAAGGCAACTTGATCACTACTCGGTTGGAAAGCTGGGTCAGTAGCTCAGTCGGTTAGAGCACCGTCTTGATAAGGCGGGGGTCGCTGGTTCGATTCCAGCTTGACCCACCATTGATTCGTCAGTGGAAACAGCTTAGTAATGCCAGATTGGGGGATTAGCTCAGTTGGGAGAGCACCTGCTTTGCAAGCAGGGGGTCGTCGGTTCGATCCCGTCATCCTCCACCAATCAAACTGTGAGGTGTTAGGCGTGAAGAGTAAGGTGTAAAACCTGTTCCAAACTAGCTTAAACGAGATATCACAATTGAAGCAATTAACACCGTTAGTTGTTTGAATTCTGATTTCTTAAATCAGCAGCGATTTAATTGGCTGTATCGTTCTTTAACAAAATAGAAGAAGTAATATCTCCTAATTAAACAATGTAGGAGTGAAGTTGGGTTTGAGGTTTACGCCTCACGCCTTACGCCTCACTCCTTACAGTATGAAATTGGGTTGATTGTATCTGCTGGTCGAAAGACTAGCCGTTGAATAGCCTGAGAAACTATTCAACAAGTCGTAAATACGAAACTCTGACCAAGAGTACGGTAAAACGTGTTTGAGGTTATAGGATCAAGCGAATAAGTGCATCTGGTGGATGCCTTGGCGATGATAGGCGACGAAGGACGTGATAGCCTGCGATAAGCGTGGGGGAGCTGGCAAAGTGCTTTGATCCCACGATTTCCGAATGGGGAAACCCGGCCCTTTTGGGTCATCCTTGACTGAATACATAGGTCATGTGAAGCGAACGCGGTGAACTGAAACATCTAAGTAACCGCAGGAAAAGAAATCAACCGAGATTCCCAAAGTAGTGGCGAGCGAAATGGGAAGAGCCTGTACGTGATAGCAGTCGTGTTAATAGAAGGCAATGGAAAGTGCCGCCATAGTGGGTGATAGCCCCGTATATGAAAACACAATTGTGGTACTAAGCGTACGAGAAGTAGGGCGGGACACGAGAAATCCTGTTTGAAGATGGGGGGACCATCCTCCAAGGCTAAATACTCATCATCGACCGATAGTGAACCAGTACCGTGAGGGAAAGGCGAAAAGAACCCCGGGAGGGGAGTGAAATAGAACCTGAAACCGGATGCATACAAACAGTGGGAGCAGACTTGTTCTGTGACTGCGTACCTTTTGTATAATGGGTCAGCGACTTACGTTCAGTAGCAAGCTTAACCAAATAGGGGAGGCGTAGGGAAACCGAGTCCGAATAGGGCGCACAGTTGCTGGGCGTAGACCCGAAACCAAGTGATCTAGCCATGGCCAGGATGAAGGTGCGGTAACACGCACTGGAGGTCCGAACCCACTGACGTTGCAAAGTCAGGGGATGAGCTGTGGCTAGGGGTGAAAGGCTAAACAAACTTGGAAATAGCTGGTTCTCCTCGAAAACTATTTAGGTAGTGCCTCATGTATCACTGACGGGGGTAAAGCACTGTTATGGCTAGGGGGTCATCGCGACTTACCAAACCATGGCAAACTCTGAATACCGTCAAGTGCGAGCATGGGAGACAGTCCTGGGGTGCTAACGTCCTGGGACAAGAGGGAAACAACCCAGACCGCCGTCTAAGGTCCCAAATGATCAATTAAGTGGAAAACGAGGTGGGAAGGCATAGACAGCCAGGATGTTGGCTTAGAAGCAGCCATCATTTAAAGAAAGCGTAATAGCTCACTGGTCGAGTCGTCCTGCGCGGAAGATGTAACGGGGCTCAAATTGATAACCGAAGACGCGGATATGTACCATGTACATATGGTAGAGGAGCGTTCTGTAAGCCTGTGAAGGTGTCTTGAGAAGGATGCTGGAGGTATCAGAAGTGCGAATGCTGACATGAGTAGCGATAAAGGGGGTGAAAAGCCCCCTCACCGAAAACCCCAGGTTTCCTGCGCAACGTTCATCGGCGCAGGGTGAGTCGGCCCCTAAGGCGAGGCAGAAATGCGTAGTCGATGGGAAACAGGTTAATATTCCTGTACTTGGTATTAGTGCGATGTGGGGACGGAGAAGGTTACCTCAGCCAACGGTTGGAAGAGTTGGTTTAAGTGTGTAGGCGTGTGGCTTAGGCAAATCCGGGCTGCTTTAACGCTGAGGCATGATGACGAGTCTACTTGTAGACGAAGTGAGCGATACCCTGCTTCCAAGAAAAGCCACTAAGCTTCAGCTAATATCGAACCGTACCGCAAACCGACACAGGTGGGTAGGATGAGAATTCTAAGGTGCTTGAGAGAACTCGGGAGAAGGAACTCGGCAAATTGACACCGTAACTTCGGGAGAAGGTGTGCCTCTAGTCAGTGAAGGTGTACAACCGGAGCTAAATGAGGCCGCAGAGAAATGAGGGCTGCGACTGTTTATCAAAAACACAGCACTGTGCTAACACGAAAGTGGATGTATACGGTGTGACGCCTGCCCGGTGCTGGAAGATTAAATGATGGGGTGCAAGCTCTTGATTGAAGTCCCAGTAAACGGCGGCCGTAACTATAACGGTCCTAAGGTAGCGAAATTCCTTGTCGGGTAAGTTCCGACCCGCACGAATGGCGTAACGATGGCCCTACTGTCTCCTCCCGAGACTCAGCGAAGTTGAAGTGTTTGTGAAGATGCAATCTCCCCGCTGCTAGACGGAAAGACCCCGTGAACCTTTACTGTAGCTTTGCATTGGACTTTGAAGTGGTTTGTGTAGGATAGGTGGGAGGCTTTGAAGCTGGAACGCTAGTTTCAGTGGAGCCGTCCTTGAAATACCACCCTGACCCCTTTGAGGTTCTAACCTTGGTCCGTTATCCGGATCGGGGACCGTGCATGGTAGGCAGTTTGACTGGGGCGGTCTCCTCCCAAATTGTAACGGAGGAGCTCGAAGGTCGCCTAGGTACGGTCGGACATCGTACTGATAGTGTAATGGCAAAAGGCGGCTTAACTGCGAGACCGACAAGTCGAGCAGGTGCGAAAGCAGGACATAGTGATCCGGTGGTTCTGAATGGAAGGGCCATCGCTCAACGGATAAAAGGTACTCCGGGGATAACAGGCTGATTCCGCCCAAGAGTTCACATCGACGGCGGAGTTTGGCACCTCGATGTCGGCTCATCACATCCTGGGGCTGTAGCCGGTCCCAAGGGTATGGCTGTTCGCCATTTAAAGTGGTACGTGAGCTGGGTTCAAAACGTCGTGAGACAGTTTGGTCCCTATCTGCAGTGGGCGTTGGAAGTTTGAGGGGGGCTGCTCCTAGTACGAGAGGACCGGAGTGGACTGACCTCTGGTGTACCGGTTGTCACGCCAGTGGCATTGCCGGGTAGCTAAGTCGGGAATAGATAAGCGCTGAAAGCATCTAAGCGCGAAACTAGCCTCAAGATGAGACTTCCCTAGGTCTTTAAGACCTCTAAAGGATCGTTCGAGACCAGGACGTTGATAGGTCGGGTGTGGAAGCGCAGTAATGCGTTAAGCTAACCGATACTAATTGCCCGTGAGGCTTGATCCTATAACCTGAGACGCGTTATGCGATGAAGGTGCAATTGACCCGATTGCGAATTGTTAAATAAAGAGATGAACCGGAAGCATGCGAATGCGACTGATGAAAGATTACTTCTTCTATTGATTTCGAGTGGTTGCAAAGGTGAAAGCCTAAGCAGTCAACTCACCCAGTTTTGTCTGGTGACCATAGCGAGGTGGTCCCACTCCTTCCCATCCCGAACAGGACAGTGAAACGCCTCAGCGCCGATGATAGTGCGGATTGCCCGTGTGAAAGTAGGTCATTGCCAGACTTCCCTAAGAAAGCCAGAAGCCCAGTTCGAAAGAGCTGGGCTTTTTGCTGTCCGCGAGACAGGGGTATATGGTTAAAAGCTAGGTCAGGTCTGAATTGCAGGTGTATACCCCTGCTGTTTGAGCGGATGTGAATTGTTACGAGCGGCGAAACTAAATCTATTTCTGTCATTCTTATAAAAACCAAAGTTACTATTTCTTGGTAGTATTCTTCTTCCGTCTTTGATCCCCATTTAAGGTTTTCCCATGTTTGAGTATGCCAAGCCAAGCTTTGAGCAAAAAATCTGCCCGCCGGAGCAGCTGACTGAGCGCCTAGTTGGGTTGGCGCGGCCTTTGGTGTTTACCAATGGCTGCTTTGATATTCTGCACCGTGGGCATGTCACCTATCTGGCGCAGACGCGCGCTTTGGGTGCAAGCATGGTTGTGGCGCTTAATACTGATGCCTCGGTGCGTCGCTTGGGCAAAGGCGATGATCGGCCGATCAATTCGTTGGCCAATCGGGCTGCGGTTATGGCCAGTTTGGCGTCTGTTGATCTGGTGACTTGGTTTGATGAAGATACACCACTGGAACTCATCAAACTGATTCAACCCGAGGTGCTGGTTAAAGGTGGCGATTGGTCGCTTGAGCACATCGTGGGCAGTAAAGAAGTCTTAGCGCGTGGTGGCTCGGTGCATTCCATCCCATTTTTGTTTGATACTTCAACGACCAAGACATTGCAGTTGATTCGGGGTGAGTGAGGCACGATGCAATTAGACCGACATAATTTGCTGGCGACCCTGGTGCGGGACCTGACCGAATTTGGCTTTCTGCACCCGCAAATACTGATTCAGGCTGTTTTGCTATTGCTGTGCTGGGGAAGTGCCTACTTTCTGGCCAGAAATATTTTGCGGCACCAAAGCATTCAAACCTTGCGCTGGAAAACGGGCGGCGATGGTTTAAAGCGTCTGCTCTTTCCTGGGCTGGCTTTGCTACTGGTGAGTGCCGCCAATCTGGTGCTGCATCTGCTGGAAGGGCAGAATAATTCACTGCTGCGCGTCGCCAATTTGCTGATGTTGGCGATGGTGAATATCCGCATTCTGGTGTACGTGATCCGCCGAGTCTTTGAGGGCGCAGCATGGGTGCAGCAGTGGGAACGTTATATTGCGATCAGCATTTGGTGCGCTTATGTGCTGCATGTACTGGGTATTTTGCCCGAAGTGCTCAGTACGCTGGACGCCATCAGCTTTAATGCTGGCAAGGTGCATATTTCAGTGTTGACGGTGCTGCAGGGCCTGCTCTCTGTGGCGGGTACTTTGCTGGTTGCGATGTGGATTGCCCGCACGCTGGAGCAGCGCCTGATGTCGACCAAAGTCATGGATATGAATGTCAGGGTTGTGCTGGTCAAAGTGATTCATTCGGCGTTGATCGTGGTGGCGATTTTGCTATCACTTTCCATGGTCGGGATTGATTTGACTGTGTTATCGGTATTTGGTGGTGCGCTTGGCGTGGGGCTGGGCTTTGGCTTGCAGAAGATTGCGTCCAATTATGTCTCTGGCTTTATTATTTTGCTTGATCGCTCAATCAAGCTGGGCGATCTGATTTCGGTGGATAATCGCCAGGGTGTCATTAGCGGTTTAACCTCGCGGTATATCGTGTTAAAAGCTGCGGATGGGACGGAGTCTCTGGTGCCTAATGACACCATGATCACGCAGACCGTGGTGAATCAGTCTTACAATGATCGCTCGGTGTGGGTGGGTTTGCCCGTTTCGGTGGCGTATGATTCCGACCTTGAGCTGGTGATGAAAGTGATGGTCTCGGTTACCGAAGGTAATCCCCGTATTCTGCCCCAGCCTGCGCCTGCGGCTTTTGTGACTGCCTTTGCCGATAGCGGCATTAATTTAACGCTGGGTTTCTGGCTGGCAGATCCGGAAAACGGGCAAATGGGTTTGAAGTCGGATTTGAATCTGAAAATCTGGCATGCGTTTAAAGAGCATGCTATCGAAATTCCTTATCCCCGCCGGGATGTAATGCTGCTACCCTCCGATACAGGGCATGTCGCTAAAGAAACTGTATAGCTCGATACCGCACAGAAGTTGGCCTTGAATAGATAGGATGTAATATGGTTTTGGAATGGCTCAATGGCCTCATCGATTTGCCTTGGTGGGCTTATATACTGGTTACCTTGTTATTGACGCACATTACGATTGCTTCGGTAACGATTTTTTTGCACCGCCATCAGGCGCATCGCTCGCTTGATTTGCACCCGCTGGCCAGCCACTTCTTTCGTTTCTGGCTCTGGCTGACCACTGCGCAGGTGACGAAAGAATGGGCTGCCATTCACCGCAAGCATCATGCCAAATGCGAAACGGCAGAAGACCCGCACAGCCCGCAGATTATCGGCATCAAAAAAGTATTTTTTGAAGGCTGGGAGCTGTATCGTGCCGAAGCTGCCAACACTGAAACGCTGCAAAAATACGGTCATGGCACGCCCGACGATTGGCTTGAGCGTCATCTGTACAGCAAACGTGCGCTCTGGGGACCCACTTTGATGGCGCTACTTGATCTCATGCTATTCGGTGTTAATGGCATCTGGATCTGGGCGATTCAAATGTTGTGGATTCCGATTACTGCAGCCGGTGTTATCAATGGCATTGGTCACTACTGGGGTTATCGCAATTTTGAATGTGAAGACGCCTCGACCAATATTGTGCCGTGGGGCATTCTGATCGGTGGGGAAGAGCTGCACAACAATCATCACACCTTCGGCACGTCGGCCAAATTGTCGTATAAATGGTTCGAATTCGATATCGGCTGGCTCTATATCCGGGCTCTGGCTGCTTGTCGTTTGGCCACCGTGCGCAAAATTGCACCGAAGGTGAAGCTGACGCAGGTTCGCCCTGTGCTGGACGAAGCTGCACTGCAGGCGATTATTGCCAACCGCTATGCGATTGCGGCCAATTATGCCCGCACCCTGATGGTGACAGTCTCTGCCGAGCTTGATTCACTGAAAACATCGGCAGCCATGCCCGCGCTCAATATCAATCTGCGCAAAAAAATGAAGACTTGGCTCAAGCAGGACGATAAAGACTTGCCGCTCGCCGAGCAAATGCATTTGCAAGCTCTGCTGGCGCAAAGCGCAGTATTAAAGCAGGTGTATCAGATGCGCCAAGAGCTAACCCGCATTTGGGAGCGCTCCACACTGACGCGAGATGAACTGGTTCTTCAATTGCAAGACTGGTGCGTGCGGGCTGAGGCCAGTGGCATCAAGGCGCTGGCCGATTTCTCGCTTCGCCTGCGTGCGGTGGCGTAAACTGTTTGAATCAAGGCAAGTGCAAGCTTGCCTTTTATTTTGGAGAGACAAAAATGTCATCAATTCAGCGCTACCATGTTGGGCCAAGATTGTGCGAAACCGTGGTGCATAACAATACGGTCTATTTGGCTGGCCAGATTGCCGAAGATCTGACGAAAGACGCTCTGGGGCAAACCGAAGAAGTGTTGGCTTGTATTGATCGCCTGCTGGCCGAGGTGGGCTCGGATAAAAGCAAAATCTTGCAGGTGACTATTTTTCTGAGCGATATGGCCGATTACGATGCAATGAATCAGGCTTGGTCGGGATGGGTGCCGGCGGGACATACACCTGCCCGCGCGACTGTGCAAGCCAAGCTGGCTGATCCGCGTTATCTGGTCGAAATGACGGTCATTGCTGCACTGTAAATACCATCCGGGCTGAGCAAAGCCCATCGTCGCCCGGCCAAGCCGGGCTTTTTTCCAGTTTTAATCTGTTTGAGGTCGGTATGGCGGGTATTTTCTTGGCGTATTTTGCTTCGTGGCAACCCTGCAATCTGGCGCAAATTCCCGCCGAGAAACTCAGCCATTTATGCTATGCCTTTGCTGATGTGCATGAGCATCAGGTTGGTTTAAAACCATCGTTTGCACCTGATCAAGATGCCGATGAATTAGCTCGCCAGCAGGGTATTTTGTCCCAATTGCTGACACTCAAGCAGCGTAATCCGGATTTGAAAATACTGGTTTCGGTCGGTGGCTGGGGTGCTGATGGATTTTCCGATGCGGCGCTCACTGCCCCATCGCGTGAACAGTTTGCCAGCTCTGCCGTGCAGTTTATGCGGGATTATCAGCTCGACGGCATTGATCTGGATTGGGAGTATCCCGGCAACGACATGGCCAGCATTAAAGCCAGGCCAGAAGACCAGCAGAACTTCTCGCTGCTGCTGGAGGCTTTGCGCGTACAGCTGGATGCGCAATCCGAGCGCGATGGGCGCGCATCCAGCGCCCCTTATCAGCTGTGTATTGCGGCTGGCGCTGGTCAATATTATCTGGATAAGGTTGAAATCCGGCGTGTGGCTGCGGCGTGTGACTTTATCAACTTGATGACTTATGACTTCTACAACGGCTGGGCGACGCGTGCGGGCCATCACGCCAATCTATTTAATAGTACCGTCGATTCAGCGGGCGATAGCGCCGCGAAAAGCATAGAGCTGTTTATTAAAGAGGGTGTGCCGCGCGAAAAACTGGTGCTAGGTTGCCCGCTATACGGCCGTTCATTGAAAGGCGTCGCCTCGCCCGGCTTGGGGCAACCCGGATTGGCGGGCAGCAATAGCGCGCCCAGCTTTCGCCAGATTAATGCCGAGCTGCTCCCTTCTGGCCGTTTTATTCGCTATTGGGATGCAGATGCCCAGGTGCCGTACTTATACGATGGTGACGAATTTATCAGTTATGAAGACTGTGAGTCGATTGCGCTGAAAGGGCGCTACGCTAAGGCGCAGAAATTAGCGGGCGTGATGTTCTGGGAGCTGACCGAAGATCACGATAGCCGCTTGCTCGATGCCTTATACGAATCAACTCGTTAGGTATATTCTTCTAGGGCAATTTGCGTCTATCATGCAGCCATATACTTTGCGGGGTATTTATGTCTGAATCTGCTTTGGCTTCGCGCTGCATCGCTTTGCCCTTCGGTTTTGTCCAGCTATGTGCAACAGATACTGCAGTGTGCAGGCTGGACTTTCTCGCCGAAGAAATCGCTTGCCCGTCGACGGCGACCCACGCCTTGCTGGACGAGGCCGAACAGCAGTTGCTGGCGTATGCGCGTAATCCCGCGCATGTGTTTGATTTGCCCTTGCAGCTGGAGGGCACAGCACATCAGCAGAAAGTCTGGCAGCAAATTGCGACTATCGGCACCGGGCAAACCCGGCGTTATGCCGAGATTGCCAGCGCAATTGCTTCCAGCCCGCGCGCGGTTGGCGGCGCGTGTGGTCGCAATCCGGTTCCCATTATTATTCCCTGCCATCGGGTCGTTGCTGCGCAAGGTTTGGGCGGCTTTAACGCCAATCGTAATGGCCTGGACTGGATGCCGATCAAACGCTGGCTGCTGGCGCATGAAGGCGTGATCGAGCGTGCAGCTAGCCAATGAGCGATTTAGCTTTACCGCCTGCAGCGCTGGCGCAATCAGAAGAGGCGCTGATAGATCGTTTTCTAGATGGCATCTGGCTGGGCGATGGTCTGGCGCAAAATACCATCGACAGTTATCGGTGTGATTTGCTGATCTGGGCTGGGTGGCTGCAAAACGAGCGCCAGAAAACACTTTGGCTGGCTGATCGCGATGATGTGCAGGCTTTTCTGGCCCGACAGGCGAGGGACTTAAAGGCCGCGAGTCTGGCGCGGCGGATGGCCAGCTTGCGCAAATTTTATCGCTACTGGATTGCACAGGAAATGCTCTCGCTGGATCCTTGTGCTCAATTGGTTTCGCCCAAACGCGTCCGCCCACTCCCCAAATCCCTGTCCGAGAATAGCATTGAGGCCTTGCTGGACGCGCCCAATCTGGAAGAGGCCGCCGGCGTGCGGGATCGAGCCATGCTCGAATTGATGTACGCCACCGGCTTGCGTGTCACCGAGCTGGTCACGCTGCCGATTGCCCAAGTCTATCTGCGCGAACGCTATCTGCATGTCACCAATGGTAAAGGCGGCAAACAGCGGCTGGTTCCGCTGGGTGAAGTCGCCGCCGACTGGGTGGCCCGCTATGCGCGCGAGGCTCGCCCACTTTTGCTAAACAGCCCGTCTCAGGCATGTTTGTTTGTGAACCAGCGTGGCGAGGCCATGACGCGGCAAGGCTGCTGGTTCATTATCAAGCAATACGCCACGCAAGCGGGCATCGCACCCGAATTGCTCAGCCCGCACGTGCTGCGGCATGCCTTTGCCACGCATTTGCTTAACCACGGCGCGGATTTGCGCGTGGTGCAAACCCTGCTGGGGCATTCGGACATTACCACTACGCAGATTTATACCCAGATTGCCGCTGAGCGTCTGAAAACATTGCATCAGGAGCATCATCCACGCGGTTAAAATTCAGAATTTAATAGGATTCGGGTAAGATCCGTGAGGGTCTGCGAATTGACTATTTCAGGAGAATAAACAATGGACGCATCGCTTCTAACCAAGTATCAAGACATTGCAATGGGGTATGCCGCTGAATTTGGCGTAAAAATTCTGGCGGCGATTGCATTTTGGGTGATTGGCCGCTGGCTGATTGGCGTGGTGGTGCGCTTTGTGCAGGGCGGATTACATCGCCAGAATGTCGACCCTACCGTATTACGTTACGTTGGCTCGGCGGTAACCGTGTTGCTGAATGTGTTGCTGGTGGTGGGTATTCTGGGTTACTTCGGCATCCAGACCACCACGTTCGCCGCCTTGCTCGCCGCTGCGGGTGTGGCTATCGGTATGGCCTGGTCGGGCTTGCTGGCCAATTTTGCCGGCGGCGCATTTCTGATTGTCTTGCGTCCCTTCAAGGTGGGCGACATGATTACCGCTGGTGGTGTGACCGGGGTGGTGCATGAGGTGGGTTTGTTTGCGACCACGGTGCTGACGCCCGACAATATCATTACCGTGGTCGGTAACAACAAAATCTTCAGCGACAATATCCAGAATTACACCTCAACGCCGTACCGCCGGGTTGATCTAAAGGCGCAATTATCAGGCGCTGCCGATGTGCCAGCCGCAATTGCCCAGCTGAAAGAAAATATCGCAAAAATTCCAAATGTGGTGGCCGAACCTGCTGTGGATGTCGAGATCCTCGAGTTCCAGCTGGTCGGTCCAGTGCTGGCTGTTCGGCCGTACTGCCACAATGATCATTACTGGCAAGTGTATTTTGATACCAATCGCGTCATTCTGGAAACGCTAGCGAGCTTTCCTGCGCCGACACCAGCGCAATTTATTACTGTGCAGCAGAAGTAATCCGCACTGCAGATCGAGCCATAAAAAAACCCGCGTGAGCGGGTTTTTTTATATCGCAGCATGGCTATCTGAGTGGGGTATTAGGCTGGGACTGTTTCTTTCTGAGGGATGTCGAGCAATACCTTGCCAGCCTCATCAATATCAATCATCACCTCGCCACCATTGACCAGGCGGCCAAACAGCAGTTCGTCAGCCAGCGCTTTGCGGATGGTATCCTGAATCAGGCGCGCCATTGGGCGAGCACCCATTTGCGGGTCAAATCCGTTTTTGGCCAGATAGTCCTTCAGTGCGCTGCTAAAGTGGGCTTCCACTTTTTTCTCGTGCAATTGCGCTTCAAGCTGCATCAGGAATTTCTCAACCACTTGCAGGATAATCTCGTGCGTGAGTGATGCAAACGGGATGATGGCATCAATCCGGTTGCGGAATTCTGGCGTGAACATGCGTTTGATTTCCTGCATTTCATCGCCAGCTTCTTTTTTTGCGGTAAAACCGATCACCGACTTGTTCAGCATCTCCGCGCCCGCATTGGTCGTCATAATGATCACCACATTGCGAAAATCCGCTTTGCGCCCGTTATTATCGGTCAGCGTACCGTGATCCATCACCTGCAACAGCACGTTATAGATATCGGGGTGCGCTTTCTCGATTTCATCAAGCAAAACTACCGCATACGGATGTTTGTTGATTGCCTCGGTCAACAAACCGCCTTGCTCAAAACCCACATAACCCGGAGGCGCACCGATCAGGCGGCTGACAGCATGGCGCTCCATATACTCGGACATATCGAATCGGATCAATTCAATGCCCATTGTGTAGGCCAACTGCCGCGCCACTTCGGTTTTGCCGACGCCAGTAGGACCGGAGAACAGGAATGAGCCAATTGGCTTTTGCGGATTACCCAAACCAGCCCGCGCCATCTTGATCGACGTGGCCAGCACTTCGATCGCTTTTTCCTGACCGAATACGACGTTTTTCAAATCACGCTCCAGTGTTTTGAGCGTGTTTTTGTCGTCGGTAGATACCGATTTGGGCGGAATGCGCGCGATTTTGGCAATGATGTCTTCGATCTCGCCTTTGCCGATGGTTTTTTTCTGTTTCGAGCGCGGCAGAATTTTTTGTGCAGCGCCTGCCTCGTCGATCACATCAATGGCCTTGTCAGGCAGGTGCCTATCATTGATGAATTTGGCCGATAGCTCAACCGCTGTCGTAATCGCTGCTTGCGTGTATTTCACGCCATGGTGCGCTTCAAATTTGTCCTTCAAGCCTTTCAGAATTTCTACTGTCTGCTCAATGGTAGGCTCGACGATGTCGATTTTCTGGAAGCGGCGAGACAGCGCGTTATCTTTTTCAAAAATGCCACGATACTCGGTGTAGGTGGTTGCACCGATGCATTTGAGCGTGCCGTTGGAAAGCGCAGGCTTAAGCAGGTTGGACGCATCCAGCGTGCCGCCTGAAGCAGCACCTGCACCAACCAGCGTATGAATTTCGTCAATAAACAGAATCGCGTTGCGCTCTTCGGCAAGCTGCTTGATCACCGCTTTAAGACGCTGTTCAAAGTCACCGCGATATTTGGTGCCAGCGAGTAGTGCGCCCATATCGAGCGTGTAAACTGTGGCATCTGAGAGCACGTCAGGCACATCGCCTTCGACGATTTTTCGCGCCAGACCATCGGCAATTGCCGTTTTACCGACGCCAGCTTCGCCCACCAGCAGCGGATTGTTTTTGCGGCGGCGGCACAGCGTTTGAATGACGCGCTCCAGCTCATGATCGCGGCCAATCAGCGGATCAATTTTGCCCGCCAAGGCCTGACTATTCATATTCTGCGTGTAGTTTTCCAGTGCGCCACCCGCGCTGCTTTCCCCTTCGCTTTCTTCCGATTGCTCGTTTTTAGGCGCAGATTGTGAGGAATTGCTCGCGCTTTTACTGATGCCATGCGCAATGAAGTTCACGACATCGAGGCGGGTAATGCCTTGCTGGTGCAGGAAATACACGGCGTGACTGTCTTTTTCGCCAAAAATGGCGACCAGCACATTTGCGCCGGTGACTTCTTTTTTGCCGGAAGACTGAACGTGCAGAATGGCGCGTTGGATCACACGCTGAAATCCAATCGTCGGCTGGGTTTCCACTTCACTGGTGCCCGATACAACGGGGGTGTGTTCAGTGACAAAATCACCCAGTTGACGACGCAATTCGTCCAGATTCGCGCCGCAGGCTTTCATCACTTCAATCGCGGAAGGGTTGTCGAGCAGAGCCAGTAATAAATGCTCCACCGTAATATATTCATGGCGCTTTTGCCGCGCATCCATGAACGCCATATGCAGGCTGACTTCGAGTTCTTGGGCGATCATTTTATTTCACCTCCATGATGCATTGCAGCGGGTGCTGGTGTGAGCGAGCGTGCTGCGTAACGTCGGCCACTTTGGTTGCAGCGATGTCTTTGGGGTAAGTTCCGCAGATGCCGCGACCTTCATGGTGCACTTTAAGCATAATCTGTGTGGCCTGATCCGATCCTAATCCGAAAAACTGCTGCAACACGTCGATGACGAAGTCCATCGGGGTGAAATCATCATTGAGTAATACAACCTGCCACATTGGCGGGGGGGCGGTGCGAACATCTGCGGTTTTTAATTCGGTATCAAATTGGTGCGTAAGTGCCATTGGTTCCACTGCCTACTATGTCTCTTCTATTTTGGCTCCAAGTCGGCTTTTTTCAAGCGTGATAGAGATGACACACTGTGAATTGGTAAAGATTGTTCCACTTGACCGACTTGGTTATTCTCGCGTAAAAAGTAATGCAAGTTTGATGGAAGTATTTCTGTCTAACTAAACCGCGGTATCAGCATACATTTGTTGGCCGACATTTCATGATTGTTTAATTTAGTTTGCAGGATTATTTCAAAATGGCATTAGGTACTGTTAAGTGGTTCAATGATTCTAAAGGTTTTGGCTTCATCACTCCAGACGAAGGTGGCGATGATTTGTTTGCGCACTTCTCTGCGATCAATATGCCTGGCTTCAAGACGCTGAAAGAAGGCCAACGCGTTTCTTTCGAGCTGACACAAGGCCAGAAAGGCATGCAAGCAGGTAATATCCAGACAGCTTAATCCTTAAGCGCTGTGTTTACCCAAAGCCCGCTGTTTGACCTGCGGGTTTTTTTTATTGTCTGTTCAATCAGTATATCGACATGGCGCAGTACTGCTTCAGGTGAGCCGCCGGGCGTGCGCTTTTGCTGGATGATTGACCGCCAACATCGACTGCAGTTCCGGCTCGTCTGAGCGCTGTGCGCATAAAAAAACCCCGCGAAGCGGGGTTTTTGCTGATCAGAGCATTAAATCAAATTACATGCGTTCGATCATTGCTTTACCGAAGGCCGAGCAAGACACTTCTTGCGCGTCGTCCATCAGGCGAGCGAAGTCGTAAGTTACGATCTTGTCTTGGATTGCTTTGCCCATTGATTCGATGATCTTGTCAGCTGCTTCAGTCCAGCCCATGTGGCGCAACATCATTTCAGCAGACAGAATCAATGAACCTGGGTTTACTTTGTCCTGGCCAGCGTATTTCGGTGCTGTACCGTGTGTTGCTTCGAAGCACGCTACGTTGTCAGACAAGTTCGCGCCTGGAGCGATACCGATACCGCCTACTTCTGCTGCCAAGGCATCAGAAATGTAGTCGCCGTTCAGGTTCAATGTTGCGATTACATCGTAATCAGCTGGACGCAACAGAATCTGTTGCAGGAACGCATCAGCGATCACGTCTTTGATCACGATGCCGTTCGGCAATTGCAACCATGGGCCGCCGTCGATCTCAACGCCACCGAATTCGTTCTTGGCCAGCTCGTAGCCCCAAGTGCGGAACATACCTTCGGTGAACTTCATGATGTTACCTTTGTGTACCAAGGTAACGCTCTTACGGTTGTTGTCGATTGCGTATTGAATCGCTTTACGCACCAGACGCTCAGTACCTTCTTTCGATACTGGTTTGATACCGATAGAAGAAGATTCTGGGAAGCGAATCTTGTTCACGCCCATTTCTTTTTGCAGGAATTCGATCACTTTTTTCGCGCCTTCAGAAGTCGCGTCCCACTCGATACCGGCGTAGATGTCTTCAGTGTTTTCACGGAAGATCACCATGTCAACGAGGTCTGGGCGTTTTACTGGCGAAGGAACGCCTTCGAAATAACGCACTGGACGCAAGCAAACATACAGGTCCAAGTTTTGACGCAGTGCTACGTTCAATGAACGAATACCGCCGCCAACTGGTGTAGCCAATGGGCCTTTGATCGATACTACGTATTCTTTCAGTGCGTCGAGGGTTTCTTGTGGCAGGTATGAGCCATCTGCGTACAATTTAGACGCTTTCTCGCCGCAGTAGATTTCCATCCAGTGGATTTTGCGTGCGTCGCCGTAGCATTTTTTCACAGCCGCATCGACAACGTCGATCATTACTGGGGTGATATCCACACCAATACCGTCACCTTCGATAAACGGGATAATTGGATTATCTGGCGTCGCGAGGTTAGGAACGATTTTCGTGCCGCCTTGAGGTACTTTGATCAGACTCATCGTGCTATTTCCTGTGAAATACAGTCATTGAAAACGTCCTGTGAGGCTTTTTGTTTTATTTTTCCAAGCCAAACAGAAAAAACGCACTATTATCACAGGTTTGACGCTTTCCTGCCAAGCCCGTTCGCCATGCCACAGCTTCTCCTGTTGAATAAACCCTACGGTGTGATTTGCCAGTTTACGCCCAGCCCGCCGCATCAATGCCTGGCCGACTATGTGACTATCAAGGATGTTTATGCCGCTGGGCGGCTCGATACCGATTCGGAAGGGTTGTTATTGCTCACTGGTAATGGCACGCTGATTCACCGCATTACTGACCCTAAGCATAAATTGCCGAAGATTTACTGGGTGCAGGTCGAGGGCATTCCGGATGAAGCCGCGCTACAAGCACTGCGCGACGGCGGCTTAGATTTGGGCGATTTTAAAACCCAGCCCGCTGGCGCACGCATTATCGAGCAGCCCGCCATCGTCTGGCCGCGCGTGCCGCCAATCCGTGAGCGTGCAGCTATTCCAACCACATGGCTGGAAATCATTATTTCCGAGGGCAAAAATCGCCAGGTGCGGCGCATGACCGCCAAGGTAGGGTATCCGACGCTACGTCTTATCCGCTATGCGGTAGGTGGCTATACCCTAGATGATATTCCACTTGGGCAATATAAGTTGCTCAATATTGCCGCGCCGGGCGTTGCCAAGCCAGAGCCGGTGAAGGTGGCGCGCCCCAAGCAGCGTGGTCGGCGCGGGCCAAATAAAGTCCGCTAACGCATCGCCTTGCGCACCCTATTGCCCAGTCTGAGCCGCATCAATCTGCTTGATGCGGTAAACTGCTGTTTTTTCAGGTATTCCTGATTTTAATTTCCGTATTTTTGAATAGTTGCCTCTATGCCTTTTGCTGCCCTTGCCTTATCCGATCAACTCGTCCGCGCTACGCAGGATTTGCATTATCAAGACCCGACGCCGATTCAGCAGGCGGCGATTCCAGCCGTGCTGGCGGGCCATGATGTGCTCGCCTGTGCGCAAACCGGCTCGGGCAAAACGGCGGCGTTTGTGTTACCACTGCTGCAAAAATATCAGCAATATCGTGCGCACATCCACGCGCTTGACCCCGATTTACGCCCCAAACACAAACACGTCCGAACGCTGATTCTGGTGCCGACGCGCGAGCTGGCGGTGCAGGTGGCCGAGACGATTCGTGGCCTGAGCAAACGTCTGTCCGAATTACCCAAGCTCGCCTGCGTTTACGGCGGCGTGTCGATTAATCCGCAAATGATGGCTTTGCGTGGCGGTGCCGATATTGTGGTGGCGACGCCGGGGCGGCTGCTCGATCTGCTCGCGCAGAATGCGCTGAAAATCAATGCGGTGCAGCAGCTGGTGCTCGACGAAGCCGACCGGTTGTTTGATCTGGGCTTTAGCGACGAGCTAAACCGCATTCTGGCCTTGCTGCCGCTGGAGCGGCAGAACCTGTTTTTCTCGGCGACTTTTGCGCCTGCGGTGCAGGAGCTGGCCGAGAAACTATTGCGCGACCCGACGCGAATCGAGATCGAAGCTACGCCGGTGGTCGCACCCGACATCTGGCAGCGCGCGATTGAAGTCGATGAAGCCGCGCGGACGATGCTGCTGCGCCATTTGCTTAAACAGCGCGGCTGGCAGCGCGTGCTGGTGTTTGTCGCCACACAATACGCCGCCGAACATGTGGCCAAAAAACTCAAACGTGCCGGGATCAAGGCAGAAGCTTTTCACGGCAGCTTCGAGCAGGGCAAGCGCAGCCAGGTGATTAGCGACATTAAAGCGTCACGCATTCAGGTGGTCGTCGCCACCGATCTGGCCGCGCGCGGCATTGATATCGCCCAGCTGCCCGCCGTGGTGAACTACGATCTGCCGCGCTCCAGTACCGACTACACGCACCGGATTGGCCGTACTGGCCGGGCGGGAGAGCGGGGCGAAGCGGTGAGTTTTGTCAGCGCCGATTTTGCCGCGCATTTCAAAGTGCTGGAAAAACAGCTGGGATTGAAGCTGGAGCGCGAACGCATCGCCGGCTTTGAGCCGAGCGAAATTTTCAGCAGCAAGGCGGTGAGCTTGGTCGCTGATGATCATGGCGGTATCAAGGGCAAACGCAAAAGCAAAAAAGACAAATTGCGTGAAGCCGCCGCGCTGGCTGCCAAGCAAGGTGAGTAGGGGTATTGCTTGCTAGGTCTTTCCAAGGTTGCTGTGTAGCGATATACCTTAGTGGGCTATTTGGAGCTGCGGGCTGTAGCGGGCTTCAATCTGCTTCAGGCTTTGATCTGCGCGCATTTGCGCCAGCGCTTGCGTCAGCCGTTTGATCAGCGGTGATGGCGTGTTCGGGCTGCAGCCCAGATACAGATCAACCTGATTAAAGGCCAGCAAAGGAGTAATCCGTTGCGGGGGAATTTTCATCCGGCGGGCAATTTCCGGCCCGGCGTGCAGGCTGGCCGGGTAGAGGTCAATATGCCCGGCGAGCAGCTTTTTGATATTTTGCTCCTCAGTATTGGCGTAGTCGATTTTAAACCCCAGCTGCTCCAGCCAGACTGCGTTGGCGCCCTGACGCAAATCACCAATCCGCAGCTTGCGTGCGTCGTCCAGCGATTTAAGCTGCAGCTGGCGCTCGCGCAAGCCAAAAAAGACGCCTTGAATCCGCGCAATCGGCCCGATCCAGACGTAGCGCTTTTCACGCTCGGCAATCCGCCCCAGCGTATAGACGCAATGATTGGGCGTGGTCGCCGCAGTTTGCAGCGCCCGCGCCCACGGATAATTGTATTGTTTGGCGCTGATCGCGCTGCGTTTGAGCATTTCGCCGACCACATCGACCGCCATCCCCTCGGGCTTGCCGTGGACAAAGCTATTAAACGGCGGATTGTCGCCCACCAGCAGCGTGAGCTCGCTGGCCTGACTGCTGGTGCTGACGGTAATCAGGCTGGCCAGCAGCAGGCTGCGCAGTGGCCAGCGGGGAAGGCGGCAAAATGTCATGCTAAAACACCCAAGGCTTTGCAAGCCTTCACCGTGCTGGTGCGGCTGGCGTGTAAGAATCTGCCTTGATGCTACTGTAATCGGGCTTTCTTCGCGATGTAATAATGGATTGTGCGCCCTACTTGCGCGATCAGCGGAATGATGTGCCAACTCTCAGAAGGGTATTGCTCTGGAGTACGCTTACTATTTGCTCTGCGGGGCTATACCCATTGCCGTATGGGTATGTTCAGATTTGGTGTTGATCATGCGTAGGGTGGGTTAGGCCGCCACGATCTTGCCTAAAACTACAAAGGTATTTCGGCCGTAACCCACCATCACGCTACTCTTATTAATACCGCGTCCCGGTGGGTACGCGGCATAAAACCGCCTAACCCACTACGACATACCGCTTTCATCGTCAAATCACACTATCCGGCCATATCAACACAGAATCTGAACATGCCATGCCGTATCTCGGCCGGATTAAACCTTGAGCAGCGCTTCGCGTCCCGGCAACCAGCGATCCAGATGCGGCTGTGCCAGCTGTGGATTGTGCGCCAGAATCTGCTCGGCCGTTTCGCGAGCCACTTCCAGCAAATCCGCATCGGCTTCCAGATCGGCAAAGCGCAGCATCGGCACGCCCGATTGCTTGACGCCAGCCAGCTCGCCGGGCCCGCGGATTTGCAAATCTTGCCGCGCAATTTCAAAGCCATCGGTGTGCTCGTAAATCACCTTGAGCCGCGCCTTGGCTGTGTCGCCGAGCGGGCCGGTGTAGAGCAAAATGCACAAGCTCGCGTGCGCGCCACGACCGACGCGGCCGCGCAGCTGGTGTAATTGCGACAAGCCCATCCGTTCGGCGTGCTCGATCACCATCAGGCTGGCGTTGGGCACATCGACACCGACTTCGATTACCGTGGTTGCGACCAAAACCTGAATTTCATTGCGTGAAAACGCCGCCATCGTTGCGGCTTTTTCATCGGCTTTCATTCGGCCATGCAACAGGCCGACGCAAATTTTTCCAAATTGTCCTCCTTCGAGTTCTTCGCTCAATTGTGCGTGCGTATCAACCGCAGTTTGTAATTGCAGCGTTTCTGATTCTTCAATCAGCGGGCACACCCAATACACCTGCCGACCTTCAAGCACTTTGGCGGCGATGCGCTCGATAATCTCGTCGCGGCGCGCATCCGAAATCAGTTTGGTGACAATCGGCGTGCGACCCGGCGGCAATTCGTCGATGACGCTTACGTCCAGATCAGCGTAAAAACTCATCGCCAGCGTGCGCGGAATCGGCGTTGCCGACATCATCAATTGGTGCGGGCTACCGCCTTTTTCGCGCAGCGCCAAACGCTGCGCCACACCAAAGCGATGCTGCTCGTCAACAATCGCCAGCCCCAGATTTTTCAGCTCGACGCTGGCCTGAAAAATCGCATGCGTGCCGACCAGCAACTGGCCGCTACCATCGGCGGCCGCAGCGAGTGCTTCGCGCTTTTCGCGGGTTTTCAGGCTACCCGCCAGCCAGATGACTTTGACGCCAAGCGGCGCGAGCCATTGGCTGAGTTTTTGATAATGCTGCTCGGCCAGAATTTCGGTCGGCGCGAGCATTGCGACTTGAAAACCTGCCTCGATTGCATGACAGGCTGCGACGGCGGCGACGATCGTTTTACCCGCGCCAACGTCGCCCTGTAGCAAGCGCTGCATCGGGTGCGGCTGCGCCAAGTCGCGATTAATTTCAAGTAATACTCGTTTTTGGGCATTCGTCAGGCCAAAAGGCAGGCTGCCGATCAGTTGTGCTGCCAAGCGGCCAGCGGGTGCAATTTTGGGCGCGGTGCGTTCACGCCGCACTGCGCGGGCGAGCCGCAGCGACAATTGTTGAGCGAGTAATTCATCAAACTTCAAACGCTGCCACGCCGGATGCGTGCGTGCGGTAAGCAGGATTTGCGGAATATCAGGCGTTGGCGTGTGCAGCAGTTTCACGCTGCTGGCAAAGTCCGGCAGGCTGATTTCGTCGAGCAGGGCTTGCGGCAGCGTATCGGGCAGCGGCTCGGCTTTTAAGGCTTTGGC
The DNA here is from genome assembly GCF_040047665.1 of Chitinibacter sp. FCG-7. Classification (NCBI taxonomy): domain Bacteria; kingdom Pseudomonadati; phylum Pseudomonadota; class Betaproteobacteria; order Neisseriales; family Chitinibacteraceae; genus Chitinibacter; species Chitinibacter mangrovi. The sequence continues at coordinate 1,164,258 of NZ_CP157355.1, read as the reverse complement.
AATGAGCGTGGCGAGCTGGTTTTGCGACAAACCGGCCGTCGTCGGGTAAATGGGGCTGAGTGCTTCTTGCAAACTCACTTCACCGCCAACACGGATTTTCGGGTGCACCATTTCAGGGCCGAAATAGCCACGGCGGATTTCGCCGTACAGCCGCACGCGTTTACCGACCGCGAGCTGCTGCGCCTGACTCGGGTAGAAGTTAAGCAGCCGCACCATCACCGAACCGCTGGCGTCCTTGACGCGCGCAACCAGCTGTTTGCGTGGCTTATAGTTTACTTCGCACGATAAAACTTCGCCCTCAATCAGTACGCCCGCACCCAATGGCGCATCGGCAATGGCGTACAAATGCGTTTCGTCTTCGTAACGCATCGGCAGATGCAGCACCAGATCAAACGGCCGGCTAATACCGACTTTGGCGAGCTTGGCCTGCAAAGGGGCGGGGAGTTTGGCGAAGTCCATATTGATTAAGGCAAAAGTTCTCCAGCTACCTTGCTTTCGTCTTGTCGTACGGCCTGTACTGCGCTGCGACTCAGCACCTTGCTGGAGAATTTTTGCACTATGAGTTTATTGAACAAACGTTCTGTGATGTTGCTACTCTAGCGGCAATTGCCCAATGAAGCAATTGGGTTCACTTTGCCCAAGATGATCAGGGTTGATTGACCTCATTCTGGCTGAGCGTCGATAGCACAACAGCCGCCCGGGTTTTATTGGTAAAAAGCAGAGCCCGCCGGATAATGATTAAAGATTCACGCAAGTTTTGCGTTGGAAATTTTGCTAAAAGGAAAAGCTATGCCGTTTTGTCCATCGTGTGGTGCTGAAGTCAATGCAAAAGCAGTGGTATGTGTGAAGTGTGGCGTGCCGGTGAACGGCTCGACTGGCTTTGCGGTAAATCCTGAAAATGTATCGGACAAAGAATGGATTGTGGCGATGTTGCTCAGTTTCTTTGTCGGCGTTCTGGGGGTCGATCGCTTCTACTTGGGTTATACCGGCCTGGGTATTGCTAAATTGCTGACGCTGGGCGGCTGTGGTATCTGGTCGCTGATCGACTTTATCCTGATCTGCATGGGAAAAGTGACCGATGTCGATGGCCGACCTCTTAAAAAATAAGCCGTTTTTTTACTTATGCGTCCCGGCGCTGGCCGCGGGATTGATCGGCATTTTTCCCGCCCAGTTTCTGGCCATCGCTCCGCCATGCCTGTTCAGTGCTGTCCTTCATTGGGATCATTGCTGGGGGTGTGGCATGACGCGCGCTGGCCTAGCTATTTTGGCTGGAGATTGGTCGGCAGCCTGGCGCTTTAATCCGTTGAGCTGGATTGTTTTTCCTCTGCTGGCGGTGCTGTATGTGCAGGCGTGGCACAACTGGTACCGCACATTCAGCCAGCCAAGCGCTGCGGCGCGCCCGCTTTCATCATCGAGCTTAGATTTTAACGCTTGATTTTGGCCAGAAAACGATCGAGCGATTTGCCAAAAGCCTGCCGATCAGCCTGGCTAAACGGCGCAGGGCCGCCCGCTTGCAGGCCGGTGCTGCGCAGCTCTTCCATAAAATCCCGCATATTCAGCCGCTCGCGGATATTCTCGGCGGAGTAAAACTCGCCGCGCGGATTGAGCGCCGCAACGCCTTTTTCCACCGTGCGCGCCGCCAGCGGAATATCGGCAGTAATCACCAAGTCGCCCGGCTGCGCCTGCTCGACAATCCAGTGATCGGCTTCGTCAAAGCCGTGCGACACCTGCACCGCGCGGATGACTTTGGACGGCGGCACGCGCAGCAACTGATTGGCCACCAGCACCGTTGGCAAAGACAAACGCTCGGCAGCGCGGAACAGGATTTCCTTGATCACCACCGGGCAAGCATCGGCGTCGACCCAGATGTGCGGGCTACGGGTATTGCCCTGTAAGTCAATATTGGATTGCTCTACAGACATATACCCTTATTTCCTTTCTGCCAGTTTCTTGCGGATCAGCGGCAACGCGGCCAGTGCGGCTTTTTCGCCTTCGACGATGGCGACGTTTTTCTGATCGAAATCGGCGGCGCCGATTTTGCCGACTTTGGGCGTGATCACAATATCGGCGCGCGCCAGCTCTTGCTCGCCCAGTTTCTGCCCCATGATCACAATTGCCTGATTCATCATGCCCAGCGTGCTGGTCGATGATTTACCGCTGGCTTTGGCTGAGATGTCGACGGCGATGACGAAATTGGCGCCGAGTTCGCGTGCCGCATCGACCGGCACCGGGCTGACGACGCCGCCATCGACGTATTTATGCTTGCCGATTACCGTCGGCATGAAAATGCCCGGAATGCTGCTTGAGGCGCGCACGGCCTGGCCGACGTTGCCGCGGCTGAACACGATGCGATTGCCGTTGTCCAGATCGGTGGCGACGGCGGCGAAGGGCTTGGCCAGCTTGTCGAAGGTTTTATTGCCGATTTGCGCGTTGACATAGTCTTGCAGCTTCTGGCCTTTGACGAGGCCGCCACCGAGCAGATTCACATCACGAATCTGGCCTTCGTCGAGCGCGACGGCGCGTTCTTGTAGCGCAAAAGCGTCCATGCCGCTGGCGTACAGGCTGCCGACGACGCTGCCCGCGCTGGTGCCGGTGACGACATCGACCTTGATGCCGTTGGCTTCGAGCATTTTGATCACGCCAATATGCGCAAAACCTTTGGCCGCGCCGCCGCCGAGCGCCAGGCCGATGCGTGCTGGTGCTGGCGTTTTCACGGGCGCAGTCGGTACGCTGGGATTGGTGTTGCAGGCGGTGAGAATAACGGCGCAAAGTGCTAGTGCTGCGCGGTGTGAAGCGGTGATTTTCATATGGATGCTACCCGTTCAAATGAGGTCGAGTGATTCAACAAAAGCGGTTTTTCCATCGCAACGCCATTTCACATCATAGCGGTATAGCCGGATACCATATAGCCGGTATACGTCGCTGGCGTACGCTGGGCGTGGGTCTTGAGCCAATACCTCGGTGATCAGCTCAAGCAGGTGGGCTTCAGGCGCGGCGGCAATCTGCTGTGTCGCCAGCTCGGAAAACGCCACCGCCAGTTGCTCCGGTGCGCCGCTGACAAAGCCGCCTTGAGCCTCGGGCAGACTTTCGACGAAGGGAATATACGGTTTGATGTCGATAATCGGCGTGCCGTCGACCAGATCGACACCGCCAAAACGCAGCGTGACGCCGTCCGTGGTATCGACGTCAAGCAGCTCAACCAGCGACAAGCCGAGCGAATTGGGGCGAAACGGGCTGCGGCTGGCAAACACGCCGACTTTGGCATTGCCGCCCAGGCGCGGCGGGCGCACGGTGGGTGACCACTGACCGGCGACTTCGTGGAATATAAATTGGAGCCAGACGTGCGAAAAGTCGCTCAAGCCGCGTATGCACTCGGTGCGATTGTATGGCGGCAATAGCTTGAGCGTGCCGATGGCGTGTGGCGCAAGGCGCGGCTGGCGCGGAATGCCGAATTTATCGGCAAATGGCGTAGCGAGATAGCCTAGCGGCTCGATTTGATAAGTAGTGGCTTTCACGCTGTGCATTGTGCCCAATCTGCCCCGATTGATACAGAGCCGACTGGCGCACAAGCGCAGTAATTATGTTACAGACTGTGCCACCAGATTGCGCCAATCACCAGCGGCGATACCCAGGCACACACGACGCGGAAAGCGGGCAGAATGCGCGCCGAGCCTTCCAAGTGCAGATCCTGGTGCATTCGCGGCCAGATAGCCCAGCCGACAAACAGCGCCGACAATAAACCACCTGCTGGCAACATGATGTTGCTGCTGGCGTAATCCATCAGGTCAAAAGCATTTTTGCCAAAGAACAGCACATCTTTCATCGCGCCAAACGACAGCGCCGCCGGAATACTAAACACCCAGACGCTGCCACTGGCAAGCCAGGTGGCGGGTTTGCGCTCGAAATGAAATTCGTCCATCAAAAATGCCACCAGCGGCTCCAGAATCGATACCGATGAAGTGAGCGCGGCAAAAATCAGTAGCAGGAAAAACGCAATCGCAAATAGCTGGCCAAACGGCATTTGCGCGAAAATCGCCGGCATGGTGATAAAAGTCAGGCCGGGGCCAGCGCTGGGGTCAACGTTAAAAGCAAACACCGCGGGCAGCACCAGCAGCCCGGCCAACAGGCAGGCGAGCGTGCCCAGTAGCGTAATCCAGACCGAGGTTTTGGCCAGATTGGTATCTGGGGCGACATAGGAGCCGTAGGCAATCAGCAAGCCCATGCCAACCGAGAGCGAAAACAGCGCCAGACCCATCGCGTCCAGAATCATCGGGGCGTTGACTTGCGAAAAATCGGGTGTCAGAAAATAGTCCACGCCCGCCATTGCGCCCGGCAACGTCAGCGAGCGGCCGATCAGCAGAATCAGCAAGCCAAACAGCAGCGGCATCAACACCTTGCTGCAGCGCTCAATCCCTTGTTGTACGCCGCCCAGCACCACCAGCATGGTTACGCCCAGAAACAGCGTGGTATAGAGAATGGCCAGACTAGGGTTGGCGATAAACTGGCTGAAAATATTCCCCAGCTCGGTCACATTGCTGGTAATCGCCGCACCCGTAATCGACTGGTATAAATAGGCAAAAGTCCAGCCGCCAACCACCGAATAAAACGACAGAATCACAAACGAGCACAGCACCGATAGCCGCCCAGCCCACGGCCACAGGCCGCCTTTCAGATTGCGATACGCGGTGGTAGCCGATTTTTGCGCCGCGCGGCCAATGGCCATTTCAGCCAGCAGCATGCCGATGCCGACGGTAAAAACGCAGGCCAGATACACCACCAGAAAAGCGCCGCCGCCGTTTTTGCCGGCCATATACGGAAATTTCCAGATGGCACCCAGCCCGACAGCCGAGCCAGCGGTAGCCAAGATAAAGCCCAGTTTCGAGCCCCAGTTTGCGCGTGACATATTGATTTACCTGAATGAATAAAACGCTTTCTGTACCGTTGCTGGCGATGCCGCGTGGGGTACAGCAAAGCGTTGCAGTATGCCTTTGCCCGCTGGTTTGCTCTATTGTGGCAAGCCCGCATAGTCGTTAGCACCAGGGCAAACACAGCTTCGCAGACCTAGCGCGGCGTGCTGCCTGCAATTGTCCGCCGTAGCAAACATTGCGTTTTCAGGCGCTGCCCTTAAATCGTCATCGCGCATCAGTTACAATGCGCTTTTGCTGCATTTTTCAGATTTCGTTTGGAGCCATCATGCCCGTAAATATCGCCCCGCTGGACCCTGCTGCTCTGTTGCCCGTTGCCGGCGTTGAAATTGGAATTGCCTCGGCAGGCATCAAGAAAGTGGGTCGCAAAGACACCACCTTGTTCCGTATTGCACCGGGTGCGCGGGTCGCTGGCGTATTTACGCTGAATCGTTTTTGCGCGGCGCCGGTGCGGCTTTGTCAGGGGTATTTGTCTGTAGGTCACGAAATCCGTGCCTTGGTGATCAATACTGGCAATGCCAATGCCGGTACTGGCGTCGATGGCATGCAGCGCGCGCAAGCGATTTGCGCCGCAACAGCGGCCGAGTTGGGTATTGAAGCCCATCAGGTGCTGCCATTTTCAACTGGCGTGATTTTAGAGCCGCTACCGGCTGACAAGATTATCGCCGCGCTGCCTGCGGCGAAAGCCGACTTTTCGGCCAGCAATTGGGCTGCAGCGGCCAGCAGCATTATGACCACCGACATCGTGCCTAAAGCGAGCAGCACACAAGTGAGCATCGGCGGCAAAACCGTGACGATTACCGGCATCGCCAAAGGCTCGGGCATGATTCACCCGAATATGGCGACGATGCTGGGCTATGTGGCGACCGACGCGGCGATTAGCCAGCCTTTGCTGCAGCAAATGCTCAAATACGCCGCCGATCACTCGTTCAATAGCATTACCGTCGATGGCGACACCAGCACCAACGACAGCTTTATCCTGATCGCGACAGGCCAAGCCGGTAATGACGAAATCGTCGACGCCAACAGCGCTGACTTTGCCGCGCTGCAAGCGGCGGTGTTGCAAGTGTCGCAGTTCCTTGCGCAAGCGATTGTGCGCGATGGCGAAGGCGCGACCAAATTCATCACGATTAATGTGGAAGGCGGCGCGAGCTATGACGAATGTAAAGCCGTTGGCTACGCAATTGGCCGCTCGCCACTGGTGAAAACCGCGTTTTTCGCGTCGGATCCAAACTTGGGTCGCATCTTGGCAGCGATTGGTTACGCGGGGATTAACGATCTGGATGTGGATAACATCGAGGTGCGTCTGGATGACGTGCTGGTGGCGATCAACGGCGGGCGCAACCCGGAATACCGCGAAGAGCAGGGCCAGGCGGTGATGAACAAAGCCGAGATCGCGATCAATATCAAGCTTAATCGTGGCGAACATCAGGCGACGGTATGGAGCTGCGATTTCTCGTATGACTATGTGAAAATCAACGCCGAATACCGCAGCTAATCAGGTTTTTTGTATTGTGCTTGGGCCAAATGGTTTTTAAATTGGTCGAAAAGTGAAACAGGGCGACATTACTTCTTGTGGGTATGTCGCCCTGATTTATATCCAGATTGGCTTTTAAGCATATACCCTTCGCTAAAAGCAATGGTGTATTGGCTTGCCCAAGGTCACTGACTATAGTGAACATCACCCGACACCGAGTGACTGTGCATGAGTCTGCCCGCCATCACCGCGCCCTTGCAAACGGCGCTCGATAAAATCATCAAATTATGCAATGCCGACCGCTACGAAGCGTTTGGCTACTGTGAAGCCGCCTTTGCCATGGCGCGCGCCGCGCACGACGATGCCGCGTTTATTGCCATTGCCATCCAGTATGGCCTGGTGATCGATCAGCATGGCTACCCCGACTCCAGCATCAATATTCTGTATGAAGCATTGCAGCTGGCGCAAAGCTATCACTGGTTTCAGGATGAAGCGCGTCTGCTCAATGTCATTGGCCGCGCAGTCTATACGCGTGCCGAATACCGCCGCGCCATGCAGGCGTGGGCGCATTGTCTGGAGGTTGCCACGCTGGCCGAAGACCAGGTGTGCTGGGTGTGGGCCAAAGTAGGGATTGCGCAGATTTACGACGCGCTGGAAGACAATGCCACCGCGGCCATCCTGTTGCGTCAGGCCGAGGAAAAAGCCCGGCTGATTGATGATAAAACGCTATTGATGAATATCCTGCTTAATCTTGGCGTGAACCTGCTGCGGATCGGCCAGAATCAGGAGGCGCTCACGGTCTATCAGGAGTCTTTGCAACTGGCCGAGCAGCTTGATCACGCCGATGATATTGGCGAGATTTATTTCCGGATTGCCGAGGCGTATCTGGAGCAGGGTGAGCTGGCGCACAGCAAGGCCAATCTGGCGCAAGCGCTGAGCATTTGCCAGCAGGCGCATCATATGTGGGCGCTGGCCAATATTTATGGCGTTCGCGCCCGCATTGCCGAGCATGAAGGCCATCTGCAAGCCGCACTGGATGAAGTGCAAACCGGGATCGATTTTGCCAGCGCATCAGGTTCGGCGCATATCCAGATGCGGCTATTGATATTGCAGGCTGAGCTGGCTGAGTCGGTCAATGACGCCTCACTGGCTTTGCGTGCCTTTAGGCTGGCCAATCAGTTGCGCGAGAAAATCAGCCCGCACGATCACCAGCAACAATTGGCCGAGCTGGAAGATCTGGCCGGTTTACGCCCCAGCTCGGGGCGCATTTTGCTTGAGCTGGCCAATAATGGCCGCCTTGAGCATTGTGATCTGGACGAGCTGGCTCTGCTGCTGTGCCAGACCAGTACGCAAATTATCAAGGGTGTCGGCGCGAGCTATTGGGAATACATGACCGATTTTCAGTCGTTCCGGCAGGTTTACCCGCACAAAACCGAATCATTGCAGCAATTTGGTGCCGGATTGCTCAAAAGCCTGCGGCTGGGCGAGGTGACCGTAGCGCACAATGCCCAGCATCACCAGCACACTTGGGATATGTACGAGCAACTATTTCAGCCCGGCAAAGTGGGTGCAGTCGTGATTAGTCCGCTGCGCTTGAATGAAAGCCTGTATGGCGTGCTGATGGTTGAGCAAAGCGGCGGCACCAAAAACTGGAGCGCCGATGAGGTGCAATATATCAATCAGCTCACCATTATTGGCACGCGCGCGCTGGCCAATATCGAGCGGCAGATTTTCCAGGCCGATATTGCCCGGCTGAACGCCAAACTGCAGCAAAACAATACCGAGCTGGAGGCCAGAGTGGTCGAGCGCACGATCGAGCTGCAAAAAGCCATGGCGCATTTGATCGAGTCGGAAAAACTCGCCTCGCTGGGTAATCTGGTGGCCGGTTTTGCCCACGAGCTTAATACGCCGCTGGGCAATACGTTGACGGCAGCGAGCACGCTGCTCGATAAAAATCACGAAATACTCGACAAAATCAGCGACGGGCAAATGAAAAAAACCCTGCTGCTGCAGTATCTGGACGATACCAGCATGATTGCCGAGCTGGTCGAGCGTAATGCGCGCAGGGCGAGTAATCTGATTTCCAATTTAAAGCAGGTGGCCGTTGATACCGCGTCCAACAAGCGTCGCCGCTTTGATCTGCAGCAGATCATCGCCGAAACGATTGCGGCAAACGCGATGAATCTGAACAAAACTGCAGTGCAGATTGTGAACCGAGTACCGGCAGGGCTGGTGCTGCACAGTTATCCGGGCTCTCTGGAGCAGGTGATCGGCAATTTTATTAATAACTCGCTGATTCACGGCTTTGCCGCGCATGCTGCTGGGGAAATTGTGATCTCGGCGCGGATGGTTAATGAGATGCAAGTCGAGTTGAACTATCAGGACAATGGCTGCGGCATTCCCGATGCGATGAAAAAGCGCGTATTTGATCCTTTTTTTACCACCCGCTTTGGCCAGGGCGGCAGCGGTCTGGGCCTGTATCTGGTGTATTCGCTGGTGAATGGCACGCTGGGCGGCTCGCTTGAGCTGCGCGATGCGCCAGCAGGCGGGGCCTTGTTTATCTTGGTGCTGCCCGTTGAGGCGCCTGTTGAGCAGCAAGAGCCGATCAATCTGTTGCGCCATTAAAGCTGGGGTACTGGTGCCAGTAACAGATAGCTGATGGCCGCAAATAAAAACGGGGCTTTCGCCCCGTTGCTATTTAATCATTCAATCCTGGCTGGCCGTAGCTACCGAAATGGTTCAGCGATTTCCAGAGCGAGATTTCTCGCGTCATCGTGATCCAGTTTGCTAGGTGCTTTAAAGGCCCGGAACAAGTTCATCAACGCATCGTTGACCGTACTCGCTAAGCCTTCCATGAAGTTAAATCGCATGGCGAACTCCTTGAAGGTTTCACTATCTACGTCGCTGATTTTGCTGACAGGTGCGGCTGCTAAATCAGCCGCTCGTTGCAGGAGTGTCGTCTCCTGCCTCGCCGACACATTGGTGCCAGCCTGTTTGCACAACCGTACGTGTTGCCCTAACCCCATGTTAGAGCAACGATTTACTCTAGCACTGGGTCTTGCGAATCGGCAAATGATTTCATCGGCGCGGTGGAAATGGCTAGGCTGTGAATATTGATCGAGCTGCTGCTCTTGCTGTCCTGCGGGGGATTTTTCTGCGGCGATCAGGTAAAATTGGCCAATTCCCAAGTAAAAACAAGACACTTCCATGTGGAAACCCAATACCACCGTTGCCGCAGTAATCGAGCGTGACGGGCGCTTTCTGATCGTTGAAGAACGCATTCAAGGTCAACTTAAACTCAATCAACCCGCAGGCCACGTCGACGCCAATGAATCGATCATCGCTGCCTGCCGCCGTGAAACGCTGGAAGAAACTGCGTATCACTTTGAACCCCGCGCCTTGGTCGGGATTTATCAGTGGACCGTGCCGGGCACCGATCTGACTTATCTGCGCTATGCGTTCACTGGCGAGCTGGGCGAGCATGATGCTGCGCGCCAATTGGGTCTGGCCGATGAAGGCATTGAAGCGGCAGTCTGGTTGAGCCGCGATGAACTCGTCGCCCGCGCCGAGCAACACCGCAGCCCGCTGCTGCTGGCTTGTATTGATGATTATTTGGCGGGTCGGCGCTATCCGCTAGAGATCATCCGTGACTTTGATGGAAATGCATTATGAGCAAGATTGTAGTAGGTCTTTCTGGCGGCGTTGATTCATCCGTTACCGCGCATTTACTCAAAGCGCAGGGCTATGAAGTACACGGCGTTTTTATGCAGAACTGGGAAGACGACAATAACGACGAATATTGCTCGATCAAAGAAGACTCGATGGACGCGATCGCTGTTGCCGATTTACTCGGTATCGACATTGAGCTGGTCAATTTTGCGACCGAGTACAAAGATCGCGTTTTCAGCCATTTTCTGACCGAATACTCGGCTGGCCGCACGCCAAATCCCGACATCCTGTGCAATAGCGAAATCAAGTTCAAATCGTTTTTGGAATACGCGATCAAGCTCGGTGGCGTCAAACTCGCCACCGGGCATTACGCCAAAACGCGATTAAGAGAGGACGGGCGCACCGAAATGCTGCGCGCTGCGGATCAAAGCAAAGATCAGACTTATTTCCTGTATCGCTTGTGCCAAGAGCAAATCTCGCACGCGGTTTTCCCGCTCGGTGATTTACTGAAATCCGAAGTGCGCGTGATCGCCGAGCAGATTGATCTGCCGAACGCGAAGAAAAAAGATTCGACCGGGATTTGTTTTATCGGCGAGCGCCCATTCCGCGAGTTTCTCAATCGCTATTTGCCGAAAAAACCGGGTGCGATGGTGACGCCCGAAGGCAAGGTAATGGGCGAGCATCAGGGGCTGATGTACTACACGCTCGGCCAGCGTCAGGGCCTCGGCATCGGTGGCACCAAAGGCAGTGTTGAGCCATGGTTTGTTGCGGGCAAGGATATGGAAAAGAACGAGCTGATCGTCGTGCAAGGGCACGACCATCCCTTGCTGCTCAATCCGGTGCTGGTCGCCAAAGATTGCTCATGGATTCTGGGCGAAACACCGGCGGAAGGGCGCTACACTGCCAAAACCCGCTACCGCCAGCAAGACAGCGCGTGCACGCTCACTCACATCGACGGCGGCGTGCAACTGGTGTTCGACGAGCCGCAATGGGCGGTGACGCCGGGGCAATCGATGGTCTTGTATAAAGACGAAGTCTGCCTGGGCGGCGGGATTATTCAGTAAGACAGCAGGGGTATAGCTCTGTAGTGCTTTTGGATATTGCGCTGCAGGGCTATACCCATAGTGGATTATGCGCTAAGCAAGCTGGCGTCGATTTTGATAACGACTTTCTTGATCGTGCACGATTGCGTCACGCTGCGACAGGGTTTGTGCAGCTCGCCTGGGAAGAAAATGGCAAACATGCCAGCGCTTAAATGCAGGCGCGATTCACCTTCGATCGGGTGAACAAAAGCAATATCGCGCTCGGCCAGCTGATCTTTCATTAGATTGGGCGTGTGCGGTGCGATGTGGTAGCCCATGATTTCCTCACCTTCCAGCACATATTGAATATCCAGATAGCGCTGGTGAAACTCGGGCAATCCGGTTTCCCAAGGCTGGGTTTGCGGGGTTTGCACAATCGCGATCATCTGCTCGCCATCCAGCGGATAGCGGCCGGGCTCCATCTGGCTAAAGTCGGTGCTGCGCAAATAGTCCAGCGCGGTTTCAATTATGCGCGGTAAGGGCGCTTGCGGGTGGTGCAGATGGCTAAGGTACATGGTGAGCTTGGGCTTGGTGACGAAGGACAAATTGTTTGAATTCTGCGGCCGGAATGGCGGGTGACCAGTAGTAGCCCTGGCCTTGGGCGCAGCCGAGCTCGATCAGCCGGTTCAGCGTGGACTGATCTTCAATCCCCTCGGCGATCAATTGCAGCTCCAGGCTGTTGGCCACCTGAATAATCGCGCTGACGATGGCTTCATCGTGCGCGTCCTCGGTCAGGCGGCGGATAAACGATTGGTCGATTTTCAGGCGTTCCACCTCAAAATGTTTCAGATAGCTCAGATTGGAATAACCCGTACCAAAGTCGTCGATCGAGAAGCTAAGCCCCAGGCTGCGCAGGTTCTGCAGAATGATTTTCAGGTGATCGGAGTCTTCCAGCAGCAGCGATTCGGTTAGCTCCAGCTCGACCAGCTCGGGTGGCAACTGAGTCAGTTTGAGCGCGGTAGACACCAGTTTTTCCACATCGCCACGGCGGAACTGGATGGGTGAGATATTAATCCCGACCACGATGGACCCCAGGCCTTCGTCGTACCATTCCTTGGCTTGTCGGCAGGCTTCAAACACAATCCATTCGCCCATTTCCACGATCAGGCCCGAGTTTTCTGCTACCGGAATGAACTTGCCCGGTGGCACGAGACCCAACTCGGGGTGGCGCCAGCGCACCAGCGCCTCAGCGCCGATAATCCGGCCGCTTTTAAGGTCAAACTGCGGTTGGTAGTGCAAGGTAAACTCGGAGCGCCCCAGTGCGACGCGCATTTTGGACGCCAGCTGCAGCTGCTCGGTGGCTTTGGTATTCATACCTTCGTCGTAAAAGCGATAGCCATTACGCCCGGCCGCTTTGGCCTTGTACATCGCCATATCGGCGCGTTGCATCAATTGGTCGTAGTCGGTGACATGCTGATCGGAAATGGCAATGCCAATCGAGCACGTGGCCGTAATGCTCAGGTGACGCAGCGTCAGCGGTTGTGACAGGCTTTGAATGATCTTCTCGGCAATTTCTGCGGCGATGCGATCATCGCTGATCTGGTCGAGCATAATCAGAAACTCGTCGCCCCCCTGGCGCGACACTGTGTCCGAGGCGCGTACACAGGAGCGCAGGCGTTCGGCCATGATAACCAGCAATTGATCGCCTTCAGCGTGCCCCAGTGAATCATTGATGGTTTTGAAATTGTCCAGATCGATAAACAGCAGTGCGGTATGACTCTGCTGACGCTGGTTCAGCGCCAGTGCATGGGTACAGCGGTCCCGCGCCAACACACGGTTGGGCAGCCCTGTTAGGGTGTCATGCGTGGCGAGAAACTCGACTTCTTTTTGTGATTTGGAAACGCGTTCATTCTCGGAGTGCAAAGCGGCCAGCGTGCGGCGAAAGTCCTTCATGATCAGGCCAACGCTGATGGCCACCGTGCTCATGATCAGGCTGAGATCAATCCAGAAACTCAAATCCACCGGCATCACTTTGGAAACATGCCAGCCCTGGGTTTCGGCAAAAATCAGCGCGCTCAGGTGCGACATGATTAGCACAAATTGCAATACAAATAGCCACGGTGCGCACAGCAGACCAGTAAAGACCAGTATGGCCGGATAGACCAGCATGGCTGGCCCATACAGACCGGAGCTGGTCCAGTGTATGCTGGCGATCATCCCGGTCAGGCAGAGCGAAAAAAGTATCGAAGCCGATTCGTAATGCGAGCGCCTGACGAGCAGCAGCGACAGGGAGATGACCACAAAGGCGATCCCAAGCAGGCTGGCGTCGCGCCAGTTGCCAAAAAAAGCATTCTGCGTCGCGCTGATCAGGATGGCCAACATGGCGATGCTGATAAAGTGCGCCAATCGATGCTGGCGAATACGCTGAATGCTTGAGTCACTGTTAAAAAACGAGCGCAGCATGAGCAGGGTGAAGTCCTGTAAGGCGTAAGGTTTGAAGGGTAATCAAATATAGTATGAGACGGGGAGGGCGAGAAGCAGATTCGACGCAAAAGGCCGAAAGTGTCTCGGGAGGAAGCACAGCGACCCGAAGGTCGCTGTGGGATGGGGCAGATTACTTCAGTTTGGCCAGCTGCGCATTGAGCTTGGCGAGTTTATCGTCCAGCTCGGCCAGTTGCGCACGATCTTTCTCGACCAGATGCGCTGGCGCTTTGTCGGTGTAGCCTGGTTTTTCGAGTTTAGCGACGAGTTTCTCGCGTGCATCAGAAGTTTTGCCGATTTCCTTGGTGACACGAGCGGTTTCGGCCGCTTTATCGACTTCAACGACCAGCATCATGCGCGTGGTGCCCAAGGCCGAAGCAGCCACGGCCACAGGCGCATCGCCGGCTGGCAGCGCCGCGACGATATTCACTTCCGACAATTTGGCCAAAGGCTTCAGATATGGCGCGAATTCGGCCATCTCGGCTGAGCCTTCTAGGAACATCGGCACTTTTACCGCAGGCGACAGACCCATTTCGCCGCGCAGATTACGCGCTGCGAAGGCCAAGGCTTTCAGTGTTTCGACTTTGGTGTTCGCTTCCGCGTTCACTTTGCTCAAATCAGCTACAGGCCATTTCGCGGTCATCAGCGAATCGCTGTCTTTCTTGCCGGCGAGTGGGGCAACGGTTTGCCACAGCTCTTCGGTAATGAAAGGCATGATTGGATGCGCGAGGCGCAGAATCGTTTCGAGTACGCGAATCAGCGTGCGGCGTGCTGCGCGTTGCTGGGTATCTGTTCCAAACTGAGTAGATACCTTGGCTAGCTCGATATACCAGTCGCAGTATTCGTTCCAGACAAATTCGTAAATCGCTTGCGCGGCCAAGTCGAAACGGAAAGTGTCGAGTGCTTGCGTGATCGTTGCTTCGGCTTCTTGCAGACGGCCGATGATCCACAAATCTGGGAAGCTGTACTCGAGCTCAGCGCCTTCTTCGAGGCCGCAATCTTTGCCTTCGACGTTCATCATCACAAAACGCGTTGCGTTCCAGATTTTGTTGCAGAAGTTGCGATAGCCATCGCAACGTTTCTGGTCGAAATTGATCGAGCGGCCCAGCGATGCCAGCGACGCAAACGTGAAGCGCAAGGCATCGACACCGTAAGCTGGAATTCCTTCCGGGAATTCCTTGGCGGTTTTGGCCGCGACTTTCGGCGCGTTTTCCGGGCGACGCAGACCGGTGGTGCGTTTTTCCAGCAAAGGCTCAAGTGCGATACCGTCGATCAAATCGACTGGGTCGAGCACGTTACCTTCGGATTTCGACATCTTATTGCCTTCGGCATCGCGCACCAGACCGTGGATGTAGACGTGTTTAAACGGCACTTTGCCGGTGAAATGCTTGGTCATCATAATCATCCGGGCAACCCAGAAGAAAATAATGTCGTAGCCGGTGACGAGAACCGATGAAGGCAGGAAGGCTTGCAGATCCGGTGTTTCGTTCGGCCAACCGTGGCTAGAGAATGGCACTAGCGCTGATGAGAACCACGTATCCAAAACGTCGTTATCACGTGTCACAGCCTTACCGCCAGCTTTGGCTACCGCTTCCGCTTCGGTACGCGCCACATACACTTGGCCGTCTTCGTCGTACCAAGCCGGAATCTGATGGCCCCACCACAATTGGCGTGAAATACACCAGTCTTGGATGTTATTGAGCCATGCGTTGTAGGTATTGACCCAGTCGCCCGGCACAAATTGCACTTCGCCGCTATGGACGGCTTCAAGTGCTTTATCAGTAATGCTCTGGCCGTTTGCGTCGGCCTTGCTCATTGCCATAAACCACTGATCGGTCAGCAAAGGCTCGATCACGGTACCGGTACGATCGCCACGTGGCACCATCAATTTGTGCGGTTTGGTGTCGAGCAACAGACCTTGCGCTTCCAAGTCTGCCAACATCGCTTTGCGCGCCTGGGCGGTCGTCAAACCCGCGTACGCAGCTGGCAACTCAACGCTGCCGAGGCTCGCGCCGTCAAAGCTGAATACTTGCGCTTTGGCGAGGATGGTCGCTTGCAAGCTCATTACATTGATCAGCTGCGTGTTGTGGCGTTTACCCACTTGGTAGTCGTTAAAATCATGCGCTGGGGTGATTTTGACGAAACCAGTACCGAAGGCTTTATCAACGTATTCGTCAGCGATGATGGGAATCTGGCGGCCAGTCAAAGGCAACTCGACCATCTTGCCGAGCAAGTGCGTAAAGCGCTCGTCGTCTGGCGCAATCGCCACGGCCACGTCGCCAAGCAGCGTTTCTGGACGCGTCGTGGCGACGGTGATGAATTCATCGCTACCGACAACTGGGTATTTGATGTGCCACATATGGCCGTTTTCTTCTTCGGAAATCACTTCCAGATCAGAAATCGCGGTACCGAGTTTGGCATCCCAGTTCGATAGGCGTTTGCCACGGTAAATCAGGCCTTCTTCAAACAGGCGAACAAAGGCTTCGATCACGGCGGTCGACATTTTGTCGTCCATCGTGAAGTATTCACGGCTCCAATCGACCGACGAGCCCATGCGGCGCATCTGGCCGGTGATCGTGTCGCCCGATTCTTTTTTCCAGTCCCAAACTTTTTCGAGGAAGGCGCTGCGACCCAAGTCGTGACGCGAAACGCCTTGCGCGTCGAGTTTGCGCTCTACGACGATTTGCGTCGCGATACCGGCGTGGTCAGTGCCCGGCAACCACAACGTGTTGTCGCCGCGCATACGGTGGTAGCGCGTTAGGCCATCCATGATGGTCTGATTGAACGCGTGTCCCATGTGCAAAGTGCCAGTGACGTTCGGCGGTGGCAACTGGATACAAAAGGCCTCACGGGCGAGGTCCATACTTGGCTGGAAATAACCCTGGCTTTCCCAGAACGGGTACCAGCGGGATTCAATATTCTGTGGCTCGAAGCTCTTGGCGAGTTCCATGGCGGCGTGCTCGAATTAAACGCGAAACCGCAGATTATACGTGAAGTGAGCGAGTGAGGAGTAAGGTGTGAGGTGTGAGGTGTATTTTCTAAATGGAGTTGGGAGGTATATTGATACAGCTTTTATAGAATAAGTCTTGCAGGGCAATACCCTGTGGTTTTTACAATCTGAACGCCTCACGCCTCACGCCTCACGCCTCACGCCTCACGCCTCACGCCTCACGCCTCACGCCTCACGCCTCACGCCTCACGCCTCACGCCTCACGCCTCACGCCTCACGCCTCACGCCTCACGCCTCACGCCTCACGTCTCACGCGACTTTCTCGGCAGGCCTCACGCGGCTTCTTTCGCTAGAGTAACCCTTTGCTGCGCAATTCGGCTTCAACCAGCTCCGCAATGCGCGGTGCGAGATGCGCTTCAAGATCGCGGCTGATTTCTTCGGTGAGCTTGCGCAGCGTTTCGCCATAGAGCTGGTTCATCAGCGCGCTGAAATGCTGCTTTGTGAGCTGCTCAACTTCGCTGGCAATATCGATTGCCAATTGGGCGCCAACGATGGCGGTGATTTCGGCGACGGCATTCTGATCCAGCTCCTGGGGTATTGCTTCCTGGGGCTCATCATTCATCACCTCTGCGGCTATACCCGCTTCAGTATCAGTATCAGTATCGGTGTCGGCTTGGGCTGGTACGGTATCCGGCCATTCCTCCGGTGGAACCGCGCTGTCCGTCAGGGCGGCGGGAAGGACAATCTCATCGGTAACGGTTTGCCATTCGGCTTCGTCGGCGTCCAGATCAATTACGATCGGCAGCGATTCATCGTGTCGACCATACACAATCAGCTCGTCCGTGGTGGGCTCATCGCTGTGACGCCGCGCTGGGTAGGGCGTGCTTTGCAGGTCTTGCGGCTCGCCGACGCGCAAAGCTGGCGCATCGAAGAGATCTGCTTCCGGCGCATCGTCATCGTCGCTCAGGTGCAGATCAATATACTGCAGCTCTTCGTCTTCCGGGTTGCTCGCCGGGTTTTCATCAACCTGTTCGTCCAGTCTAGCTTGCAGGTTTGCTTCGATGTGGTCGGCCTCAAGGCGGGCGGGTTCGGCGTTGGGTGCTGGTGTTCCAAGCGTAGACTCGGCTACGACGGCGGCAAAATTGCCCGCGTCATGTTGGTCTGCGTCTTCTGGTGCCGCATCTTCTGGATCGGGGAGTGCGAGTGCTTGAGCTGGCGCGGCTTGCTCAGCCACCGGCTCTGCATCGCTGGGCTCCGGGGTGCCTGAGGCTTCGTCCGCGCTGCTGTCGGCAATAGCCGCAGATGCTGGGGTACTGTCTGGCTCGGCGATCGATTCGGTGGGCTCGACCTGCTCGGTGCTATTGAGGCTGAGGATGGCGTCCAGATCCAGATGTGGTACTTCCGCTGCAGCTAGGCTGGCTTCAGCCAGTGCCTGCGTGAAGTCGGTGTCGGCTGGTGTTGCTTCGGGCAAGAGCTCCAGCGGCAGCACCAGATCGCTGGCCAGAAACTGGTGTTCGCTGCTGCTAACCAGATCGCGCCGCGTCGTGCTCGGTAGCGTGGGTAACTCAATCAGGTCAGGGTTGTGCTCTTGCTTGAGTGCTTCAAGGTCAAGCATGGGTAGATCAAGAAAGACGGGCTCGGGTTTTGGTTTGGCGCCGCTCTGGGGGGGCTTTGCCGCGCCGGGTAGTAGCGGAATGGCTGCGGGCTGTGGTGCCACGGCTGGCTGGACGGTTGGCGTTTCGTCCCGGCTCTTGGCTGGTGCGGCTTGAAACGGCAGCGGGTCAATCATCAGGGCTTGTGGTTTGCGGCTGACGGCGGCTGGCTCTGCTTCCAGCTGCGCAATGTCGCCATCCTGATGGTCAATCCCCCATTCCAGCTCCAAACTGGCAATTTTGTCAGCCAGATTGGGCTCAACCACGTCGGTCAGCGATGGAATGTCATCGACCACATCAAACAGGCTGGGTATGGTTTTGGGTGCCACTTCGGTCAGCACCGGAATATCGTCCAGGCTGGCAGCCGGGCCATTGCGGTGGCGGGCCATCAGCGCGTCCATTTTATTGAATAGCGGATTTACCGAGTCGTTATTCGGAGTTTGCTTCTGGTCGGCCACGATTTCAATCGCTCCTGGATGGGTTGGCTGTGGCATCGCTTGGGGATGTCATATCTGTCGCGCTTGGGCTAAAGCCCTGCTGTTTATAGGCGGCCCAGCGCTGGCGGGCCGCAAGACGAAGTGTTTCGTCGCTATCCACAATTTCAATCAGGCGACCAAATTCGCCAAAGCGCGGCGCAACGTGGTCAGTCCAGTTGAATAGTACATCGCGCGCGCGCATCAGCTCGACGCGATGGTCAAGAATAATCGGCGTTTGCTCGGCGATGGCTGCGTCAAAACTGCAATGCGGCAAAAAACCGATGGCCGGGATTTCCCACAGCAGGCGATCAAGCACTTGCGACGCGGCGGGCGAGCCGGTCAGGATGCAGATCGATTTGCCCGCCGCGAGTGCCTTGCCCGCAAGCTGGCACAGCGCCGTTTCGCGGGAACGCACATTAAAATAAAACGTGATGTCAGTCATGCGATGTAAGGGGCAAGGTGTGGGGTAAGGGGTAAGGCGAAACAGCCTTTACACCTCACTCTTCACTCCTTACACCTAACTCCTTACAGTGTTGCGAGGTATTGCAAGAGAAGCGGAACCGGGCGGCCTGTTGCGCCTTTGGCCGCACCCGATTTCCATGCCGTGCCAGCAATATCCAAGTGCGCCCATTTTTGCTCTTTGACAAAGCGCGACAAAAACGCCGCCGCCGTGATCGAGCCAGCCGGACGACCGCCAATATTGGCCATATCGGCAAAATTGGATTTAAGCTGCTCTTGGTATTCATCAAACAGCGGCATGCGCCATGCTTTGTCATCCGCTTCTTTTGATGCCGCGAGCAGCGCATCAGCCAGTTCGTCATCATTGGCAAACAGACCGGTGGTGGTGTGGCCGAGTGCAATAATGCACGCGCCGGTCAGCGTGGCGATGTCGATAATCACAGCAGGCTCAAAGCGCTGCACATAGGTCAGCGCATCGCACAAAATCAGGCGGCCTTCGGCGTCGGTGTTCAAAATCTCAATCGTCTGGCCGCTCATGCTAGTGACGATATCGCCGGGTTTTACTGCGTTACCAGCAGGCATGTTTTCGCAGGCAGGAATGATGCCGACCAGATTGATTTTCAGATCCAGCTCGGCCACGGCGCGGAATACGCCCAGCACGGTGGCGGCACCGCACATATCGTATTTCATCTCGTCCATGCCTTCGCCGGGCTTGAGTGAAATACCGCCTGAATCAAAGGTGATGCCCTTGCCGACCAGCGCGACGGGTTTCTGTTTTTTATCGGCGTTGTGATATTCCATCACGATAAATTTGGGTGGCACAATCGAGCCTTTGGCGACCGAGAGGAACGAGCCCATTTTCAGCGTTTCGAGTTCTTCCTGCTCCAATACATGGCAGGAGAAGTCGTAGGTGTGCGCCAGATGCTGTGCGGTCGCTGCCAGATAATCCGGCGTGCAGACGTTAGGTGGCAAATTGCCCAGATCGCGCGTCAGATTCATGCCGTGACCGAGCGCCAGGCCGTAAACCAGACCCGCTTCGATCTCGTCGATATCGCCTTTTTTCGGCGCAAGCAGGCTGACGAGTTCGAGTTTGGGCGCAGGCGCCGCATCCGACTTGAATTGATCAAAACGATAAACTTCGAGCATCAGCGCGTTGACGATTTCCTGCGCTGTGGCTTTTTGATCCTGTTTTTTGTAGCCTGCTGCCGAGAGTGCAATACACGCGGTCTGGTTCTGGCTGGCAATCAGTGCTTTGGCCAGCGCACGGACGCTGTCGCGAACGATTTTCTCATTGGGCTCTTTGCCCAGTTGCACCAGAATAACGCGCTTAAAGCCCAAACCCGCAGGCAATCCCAGTGCCAGAACCGACGCTGCTTTGGCTGCCAATTCGCCATCTTTGATCGCCTGGCTTAAAATGCCGCCAGCCATGGTATCGAGCTCTTTGCCTTGCGCGGGCAGTTTTTCACCGCAAACAGGCAGAACCAGGCAGTCGGCAGACTCGGGTGAGGGTGAAACTATGGTAAATTCCATGGGGCGCTCCGGGCTCATTTTCTAAGAATGAATCGATTATTCACTTACACTTCGCCCAAGTCAAAAGACAAATCTCAGCTGGCCAGGCAAAAACCGGCAACTCGCTGGCCGCGCACTGTATGAGCTGTCTGTGGCGTGCTTATATTCATTGCCCGCCTTGCGTGCAAATTTTTGGATTCCTATTTGGCAATGCTTTTTCGCAAAACCCTGATTCATGAAATGACCTGGATGGCCTTTGGCCTGTTCATTGTGTTATTGCTGATCGTCATGACCTCGCAAGTAGTGCGCCTGCTCGGCGAAGCTGCGCTAGGGGCGCTGGCCAGCTCGGCTGTCTGGGCCGTGATGGGCTTTACCGCCGTGCGCTATCTGCCGCTGCTGTTTTCGCTAATGCTGTTTATTACCATTTTGTCGGTGATTACCCGGCTATGGAAAGATCACGAAATGTTTGTCTGGTTTTCGGCCGGGCGCTCGATTTATGACTTTATTGGCCCGGTACTGACGATGGGTCTGCCTGTGGTATTGCTGATTGGCGCGCTATCGCTGGGCGTGTCTCCGTGGGCACAGCTCAAAGGCAAGGAATATCGCGAAGCCAGCCTGAGCAATCAGGAAGTCACCCAGGTTGCTCCTGGTGTTTTTCGCGAGTCGCGCGGCGCTGACCGGGTGTATTTCATTGAGAATTTTTCGGCTGAGCGCGGGCTGGGCGAGAATGTTTTTTTGCAGATTCGCCAGAACGGCAAGATCTCGACCATTCTGGCCGATCAGGGCGGGATGGAGATTGATGAGCAGGGCGACCGCTGGATGTGGCTGAAAAATGCCACCGCGTATCAGGCCATTCCGGGTAGTCCGCAGTACGATATTCTGACCTTTGAAACGGGCAAAATCCGCATTGATGTGCCCAGCAAACCGCTGGTCAGCCCGGCCATCGAGGCCATGAAAACGCTCCAGTTGCTGAAACACTTAAGTCCGCAAGCCTGGGCCGAGCTGCATTGGCGCATGGCTTTGCCGATTCAGGCGCTGATTCTGATGCTGGCTGCCATCCCGCTGGCCTTTGCCAACCCGCGCGGTGGGCGCTCTTTCAACCTGCTGTTTGCCGCTTTGCTGGCTTTCTCTTATTACAACGCGATTAACGTGCTGCAAGCATGGATTGCCACCGAAAAAATTCCCGGTTTGATCGGCATGTGGCCGCTGCATGTGTTGGCGGCGCTGTTGACGCTGCTGCTTTACCGCTGGCGCAGCAAGGTGAGGGCTTAACATGAATCGCATGGGCCGTTACGTCGTTTCCACCATCGCCTGGCATGTGCTGCTGGCCTTGCTGGTGCTGTTTGGCTTGTTTGTCTTTTTTGACCTGATCGGCGAGCTGCGCGATGTGGGCAAAGGCAGCTATCAGTTCGGGCATGCGCTGGTGTATGTCTTGCTCAGCTCCCCGGCCCGCGCCTATGAATTGCTGCCGGTGTCCTTGCTGATTGGCGGTATTTTTGCCTTGTCCAGCCTGGCCGATAGCTCGCAAATCACCGTGATGCGCGCCGCTGGGGTGTCCATTCTGCGCATTTGCCGCTGGCTGCTGGCTGCTGGCTTGCTGTTTGGCGGCCTGACCTTTGCCATTGGCGAATATATCGCGCCTTTAAGCAATGATGCGGCCACGCGCTATCAGGTGGCGGCCAAAGAGTCGGTGCTATTCGGGCGCTTTCGCTCCGGCGTATGGCTGAAAAATAATCAGGAAATTATCAATGTCTCCGCCATGCAGTCCGATTTAAGCCTGCAGGCCTTGCGGATTTATGTGCATGATAATCAGCATAAGTTGTTGAAAATCATCGATGCGCAAGGTGGCCGCTATCAGGGTAATGGGATGTGGCAGCTCGAAGACGTGACGCAAACGCGTTTTCTGGCCGATTCGGTGTCGGTGACGCGCGCAGGCAGCATGCCGTGGGCTACGCAGGTGGACCCGAAGATGCTGGCCGTTCTGATGATCAAGCCCAAAGATATGTCAGTGCAGGCTTTGCAGCAGTATGTTGAGCATCTGAAAGACAATAAACAAAGTACGGCGCGCTATGAGCTGGCGCTGTGGGCCAAGATTTTCTATCCCTTTGCCTGTCTGGCCATGATGCTGATCGCCTTGCCGTTTGCCTTAAGCCAGCGCCGCAGCGGCAATGTCGGCATGAAAATCTTCCTCGGCATTTTGCTGGGAGTTTCGTTTAATTTTGTCAACCAGATGATGAGCCACATTGGCGAGCTTTATCAGCTGCCGCCTTTGCTGGCTGCGGCCTTGCCAACGCTGGGCTTGTCATTGCTGGCGATTTACTTTTTGTGGCGGCAGGAAAAAGGTTGAGCGTAGTTCACGCGCTGTTGCTGGTCGAGCACTGATCAATTACGCCGCACTAGCCCCTAGCGCTTTGTATATTCTTTGAGTTGAATGGATACCCTTGCTATGTATGTCTTGCTAACTGGCGGTGCAGGTTATATTGGATCACATACCTATATAGAATTGCTCGCAGCGGGCTTCACGCCGGTCATTTTTGACAATTTTTACAATTCAAAACCCGAAGTGCTGAACCGCCTGAAAACAATCACCGGGCGCGATGTGCTGTGCATTGAAGGCGATATCCGTGATCGTGCCGCGATGGATGCCGCTTTTGCCCAGTATCCGTTTAGTGCGGTGGTGCATTTTGCCGGCTGGAAAGCGGTGGGTGAATCGGTCGCCAAGCCGCTGGAGTATTACGATAACAATGTCGTCGGCACGCTGCGTCTGCTGGACGCAATGAAGGCCGCTGGCGTTAAAAACCTGGTGTTCTCGTCCAGCGCCACGGTGTATGGCGACCCACATGCGGTGCCGATTCTGGAGCATTTCCCGCTCTCGGCAACCAATCCCTATGGCCGTAGCAAACTGATGATCGAAGACATGCTACGCGATTTGCGCGTGGCCGATCCGTGCTGGAATATCGCCTTGCTGCGCTACTTCAACCCGGTTGGCGCGCATGAAAGCGGCCTGATCGGTGAAGACCCGCAGGGTATTCCGAATAATCTGATGCCGTTTGTCACGCAAGTAGCCGTTGGCAAACGCGAAAAATTGTCGGTGTTTGGCGGCGATTATGCAACGCCCGATGGTACCGGCGTGCGCGATTATATTCACGTCGTCGATCTGGCCTTGGGGCACGTTAAGGCGCTGCAAAAGCTGCAAACCAAGCCGGGCAATGTCACTGTCAACCTCGGTACGGGCATCGGCTATTCAGTGCTGGATATGGTCAAAGCGTTTGAAGTGGCGTCCAATCGTGCTGTGCCGTATGAGATCGTCGCCCGCCGCGCTGGTGATATTGCCGCCTGCTACGCCGACCCGCAAGCCGCTTTCGAGCAACTGGGCTGGCGCGCCGAAAAGACCTTGCAGGATATGTGCAATGACAGCTGGCGCTGGCAAAACGCTAACCCGAATGGCTACGGTGCTTGAGACTTATTCTTTTTCTGACTATATCTGTAAACACATAATGTGCAGGTTCGGTCTATAAGGGTATTGCCCTGCAAGTTATGATTTAAATGACTTGGAGGGCAATACTGATGGTGGGTAATTGCGCGGCACGGCGTTTGGCTCAGCAGGGGGCGGCTTTATTACTACTGCTGATGTTGCTGGTGCTGGCGTGTTCGACGTTTGCCTTGTCGGCGCTGCGTGGCCGTGATGCCGAATTACTGCGCCGCGAGCATAATGCTCGAATTCTGGCGCAAGCACGGCAGGCCTTGCTGGCTTGGTCTTTAAGCCGCGATGGCACCGCCGGGCTCGGCCATTGCTCACCCACCTCGTCCCCGAATGGCCGTGCCTGCTCGCCGCTTGAGCTGCCTTGCCCGGCCAACCCCAATGAAAGCGCCATCAACAGCATTGGCACGTCGATCACCAGTTGTAATAGCGCGGCCAATCCGGCTTCGCGCCAGGGCTGGCTGCCGTGGAAAACGCTGGGCATTCCCAAATTGCTCGACGCCTATGGCGAGCCACTGTGGTACAGCGTGGATCGGGGCTTTGTGGTGCGCACGCAAGATACCGAGGCGCGCAAAATCAATCTGGATAGCCAGGCCAGCTTGCGGGTTTTTCAGAATGGTGTCGAGCTAACCGCCACGGGCGATGGGGCGGCGGCCATCCTCTTTGCCCCTGGCCCGGCATTGGCCGGGCAGAACAGATTGGCTCCGTATCAGGCTGCGCAATTTCTGGATGCGGCAGGTATTTATAATAATGCGCAGGTGGGCGGGCCGTATATTACTGCGGCATTGGCCAGTGACTTTAACGACCAATTGCTATTTATTCGTGACCGGGAGCTGATCGAACTGGCGCAGCCACGCTTGGGTGTGGCGATTGCCAGCCAGTTGCAAAGCTACTGGGAAGCGTTTCAAATCGCCAACCCACCAGCCCCTTCTGCGAGCCCTGTACCGAGTGCGGCTCCGACTCCTCCACCTGTACCAACTGCCATTCCCGAAGCTTATCCCTATCCCGCCAATATGCTGGGCGATGCAACTTGCCGCGATAATGTGGTCTACGCGGCCAATACCGGATGCCGCAGCCAGGCCGATTTATGCGCAGGCATTTTGCCGCGAGCGGCGAACGACTGGACAGGGCAGGGGCGCTTCGCTACCCCGGCGATCAATCGGCTGCCGGTGTGGTTTCGGCAGAATATCTGGCATCGGGCGGTGTTTTACGCGGTGAAACAGGGTATCCACTGCACGGCCGATTTTGTTCTGGATGGTGTGGCTGAGCCGGATATTGACGCACTGCTGATTCTGCCCGGCGCCAGCCAGAGTGCCAGAGCCGATAATACCCAGCTGGCGGCCAATGCCAGCCTTGATCTGGCGCTGTATCTGGACGATGCGGCGCATCAGGATAAATGGCTGCAGCCGCAAGCGCGTGAGTTTGTCACTCCTGCGTGTACCAGCAATGATCTGATGCTGGTGTGTCGGCAGGGCGTATGCAGCGAAAGGACAAGACTATGTTAAAGCAGAGCGGGTTTTCATTGCTGGAGCTGGCCGTGGTGTTGCTGATTATCGGCATTATGCTGGCCAGCGGTCTTGGCGCATTTAGCGGGCAAATGGCCGCCCAGCGCCATCGGGAAAGCAAGCTGATGCTCGAGCGCGCCAACGAAGCCCTATTTGGCTTTGCGCTGGCCAACCATCACTTGCCATGCCCCGCAGACCCGGCTCTGGCCAATACTGAGGCCACCGCGGGCATGCAAGAGCGGCAGGACGCAGGAAATGCCAACGCCTATCGCTGTGTTCGCAGCTACGGCGATTTGCCGTGGCGTGAGTTGGGCCTGCCCGAGCTTGATGCGTGGGGCCGACGGCTTAAATATGCAGTGGCCACCAATCCAGGCGGAGGTACGGCCAGCTACGCAGGTGATTTTGCTGGATCCAACCCCACCGCTGGCACTGCCTGTGGTCTACCCACCAACAAACCCTGTTTCACACTGCAAAGCGCCAGCAACCTACTCACCCTGCGCTCCGCCACCCGCCGCAATGGCGCTGCAGCCACATCCCGCATCCTCGTTAGCAACGCCGTCGCGGTAATTTATTCCGAAGGCGAATTGGGCGCGCTAGGCACGAGCGATGAAAATGACAACCGCAATGCCGACGCTAATTACCGAGCCGACACCCCGGATGCCGAGCTGGACGATATGGTGCTGTGGCTGCCTAGTAGCCAGTTTTTATATCAGATGACCCAAAGCCGGGCACTGCCTTGAATGTCCGTGGATTAGCAGTTCCTGATAAGGGCAATGTAGTGACGATAAATGTCACTCGCCCGGTATTGATGTATCAAGACGTGGAAACGTGTACGGGGAAACAATTACAAAGCACGGCTGCAGATCGCCCGATTTGACAAGCAATACGGCGCATCGGCAGCGATCTTGCCTTATTTATGTAAGCAGGATCACACCAAAAATGGCCTGCAAGGCATAGAAAAACAAAGTTGGCACACCCTATGCTTATACTAAGCCCAAGCAAGGCGATAAGCCTGCTCAATCCAAACCCAAGGAGAAGCAAAATGACTCAAACTATGAAACGTGCTCAACAAGGTTTTACGCTGATCGAGTTGATGATCGTTGTCGCGATTATCGGTATTTTGGCTGCAATTGCTTTGCCTCAGTATAAACAGTACACAGAACGTTCTGCGGATAACGCTTGTTTGGCTGAAGCTAAAGCAGCATCAAATCTGGTGACCACTGCAGTTTCTGCTGCTAACGAAGCGTTGTATCCAAACCCAGTTCCTACCGGCAAAGCATGTGATGGATCATTTGGAGTACCTGCTGATTACGCTACAGCTGCCGCTGGTACTACTTGGACTGCAAACTCTACCAAAGGTACAAACACAGTAACTTGTACAATTGCGACAGGTAATTGTGTTGCTGCTCCATAAATAGTGACAAGTATTAAATATAAAAAGCCGAGACTAGTCTCGGCTTTTTTTACATTGGTAAAAACTAGATTTTCCACAAGATTTTAAGTACGCCCGCCACAGATAGTTTGAATGCTGTTGATTCTGACTCTATGTAAAGCAAAGATTTAGCATCTCATCATTCCAACTAAGTTTATTAGCAGGCCTACTTATTTCTTTGCATTGGCATGGGTATTGCTTCGTTTAAAGCAAGTTAGAGTCGGATTGGAGATATGACATGAGTCAAGTTACACATAATTCCGAACGGGGTTTTACCTTAATTGAGCTGATGATTGTAGTGGCTATCATTGGTATTTTGGCTGCCATTGCGCTTCCTCAATATCAAAGTTATACGCAAACAGCTGCGGAGCGAGCTTGTTTGGCTGAGGCAAAAGGTGTTGCTAATTTTATTGCTACTGCTGTAACTAATTCGGATGATGGTTTAATGCCGACTTTGACTCTTAAATCATGCACGGGGACAGTTCCCAATACCTATGTTGGCATTGCTGCAAGCTTTACTTTAACCCCCAATGTTCCTGGAGTTAAAACAATTACCTGCCAAACCCAAAGTGGTAGCTGTGCAATTGATCCTTAATATTCAAATTGATCTATTGGGTGCCTCGAAAAAAAACTAAGCCATCTCGGTCAGCTGTGTTAGGGTGTGCAAATCTTGATTTGCACACTCAGACTGCCCCGCTGATAAATCCCATTGTTAATTCAAGCCTTATGTTAATGCGTTATTCCCTGTCGGATTTTGTACCCTATGGCCTTTTTTTCGCTGTTCACGGTTCACGGGGCCTGTGCCGTTTGGGGGTGTAAATCATGTGCTGCAGACTGCTGATCACTCTCCGAACTCGCAACTGTTAATAAGTTATGGCTAAGATTGAGTTTAGCGCACCGTTCAATTCAACACATTCCCCGCTTCAAAAACGATATACTGTCAGCAGTCTGGGGCTTTGGCCGCGATAGTTTGCATAGTGTTATCTACGGTTGTGGTTATTTTAACGCACCGAGGAGGGCTGACCTGTATTGATCAGGCGCTGATTCCCCGACCCCCGCCACGGCAGTGTGCTGGGGTTTTCTTTTTCGTATTTGCCATCGATCACCACATCCACATAGTCAAACACGGGCAACTCGCGTACTTCTTCATACAAATACCCCGTCCACACCCAGATATTCTTGTCCGGGTAGCGGGTTTTGAAGGCTTTGCAGAGTTCGAGGATCGCTTCGCGGTTGGCGGTGTGAAGTGGATCACCTCCGGATAGGCTCAGGCCGTCGTGGCCTTCGCAGGCGGCTAGTAGTTCTTGCTGTACTTGTGCCGTAAAAGGTAAGCCCGATTTTCTATCCCATGTTGATTGGTTGTAGCAGCCGGGGCAGGCGTGGGTGCAGCCGGTGACAAAGAGCGTCACGCGGATGCCGGGGCCGTTGACTAGATCGTGAGTGTAGTAGCGGTCGTAGTTCATTGTGCTAATGATGCTGCTTGGGTATTGCTCTGTAGCTTTTGATTAATATTAGCTTCAGGGCTATACCCGTTGGTGTATTGGGCTTGGGCGTGGTGTTTTACGCGGCGCATGACTTCTTTTTGTTTGCCCGCATTGAATGGGCGGGCGTTGGGGCTGCCCAGATAGCCGCAGACGCGGCGGGTGACGGAAAGTGTCGCACTGTCGTGGTTGCCGCATTCCGGGCAGGTAAAACCATGCGCCGTAGCTAATGTTTCGCCCATAAATCCGCATTTTCCGCAGGCATCGACTGGGGTGTTACTGCCAAAATACGGCACCTTGGTGATGGCGTAGTCCCAGATGCGTTCCAGTGCCAGCAGATTGTGCTTCATATTGGGCAATTCAACGTAGGTAATGTGTCCGCCGCTGGCGAGTTCGGCGTAGCCCGCTTCAAAGTCGATTTTTTCAAATGGATTGACCTTGTGCGCAACGTCCAGATGGAAAGAATTGGTGTAATAGCCTTTGGCACATAATTTATTCACTTCAGGCTGGTGGCCAAAGCGGGCCTGATCGAGTTTGCAGAAACGATGGCATAGTGATTCGCTGGGGGTTGAGTACAGCGAATAGCCAAAGCCAGTCTCGGCTTTCCAGCGTTGGGTGGCTTCGTTCATGGTGCGGACGATGTGCTGCAGAAACGCTTGCGCACTCTGGCTGTTGGCCGGGTGTTCGCCAAACATCAACACGCCGACTTCGTGCAGACCGATAAAGCCGAGCGAGATCGACGCGCGGCCATCTTTGAAAATACTGATGATGTCGTCATCGGGCTGCAGGCGAATGCCGAAAGCGCCCTCGGTATATAAAATGGGCGCCACATTGGCTTTAACGCCTTTCAGGCGCTCAATCCGTACCGACAGTGCGCGAAAACATAGCTGCAGCCGTTCGGCGAGTAATTGCTCAAAGCGCCCCAGATCGCCCCGCGCTTCAATCGCAACTCGGGGCAGGTTCAGGCTGACGACGCCCAGATTATTCCTCCCATCGAGTTCTTCCTCGCCTTGAGCATTGCGCCACACCGGCAGAAAGCTGCGGCAGCCCATGGGCGAGACCGGTACGCTGGAGCCGGTGATCTGGCGATTGAGTTTGGCTGAAATAATATCCGGGTACATCCGCTTGGATGTGCATTCGAGCGCGAGTTGCTTGATGTCGTAATTGGGGTCGGTGGGTTTGAGGTTGATGCCCTCGTCGATAAAGAACACCAGCTTGGGGAAAACCGGCGTCGTACCTTCTTTGCCCAGCCCTTTGATGCGCACGCGCAAGATGGCTTGCTGGATAATCCGCTCGGCCCAGCTGGTGCCCATGCCGAAAGAGAACGTCACAAACGGCTGCTGGCCATTGGAGCTAAATAGCGTGTTGATTTCATACTCGCAGGCCTGAATGCCGTCGTAGGCTTCTTTTTCGGTGCGCTCGCGTGCGTAGCGCTCGGCATCGGCGATTTGATATTCGGCGGCAATCGCCAGATTTTTCTCGTAGGTTTTCAGTACATACGGAGCGAGGGTTTGGTCGATATTCGGAATCGTCGTGCCGCCGTATTGATGGCTGGCGACTTGCGCGATGATTTGCGCTGTCACCGCGCACGCCACGCCGACTGATTTCGGGCTTTCAATTTTGGCATTGCCCAGGCGGAAGCCATTTTTCAACATGCCTTGCAGATCGACCAAGCAGCAATTGGTAAACGGCAGAAAGGGTGAATAATCCAGATCGTGAAAATGAATATCGCCGCTGTGGTGCGCTTCCAGAATATCTTTGGGTAGGAAGGTGCTGGCAAATTGCTTGGAGACGATCCCAGCCATCAAGTCGCGCATCACCGGAAAGACATTGGCGTCTTTATTGGCATTTTCGGTGGTGGCTTCAAGATCGGTTTTATTGACCAGCCCCATCAGCTTGGCGTGCAGCTCCGAGCCTTGGGCGCGGATGCGGTCGCGATCTGAACGGTACTGTATATATATACGTGCCACTTCCGGGTATTGCGCCATCAGCGCGTCTTCGACCAATTGCTGAATGGTGGGGATGTCGAGCTGAGGCGGTGTTTTGCTAAATAGATCGGCCTCGGTCAGCTTGCGGCATTCATCTTCGACGTAGGCGGTGATCTCGGCGGCCAGTAGCTCGGGCTCTGGATAGCGGGCGGCAGTGGCGGCGCGGCGGCAGGCTTCAAAGATTTTGGCGCCGTCGTAAGCGGCTTTGGCGCCGTCGCGTTTGATGACTTTCAGCATAAGCTTGGCTGTTCCTGTAATCAGATTGTGCCCGGCATCAGGCTGCGGCCAGCGATGCCCAAGACCAATACGCACCTGTTGCGCCAAGGTGGCGCGAAAAAGCGGGCGAGCCCGTATGCTCGCCCCAAGTGGCTCATTTCAGCGGTGTCAGACCTGAGCCGGATCAGTGCTGCTGCCTTGTGGTGTGCGCGCAGCGAGCTGGCGCTGCGGTGCGGCATTGATCGGTGGTCTTTACGCGTAAACACAATATATGGTGTTTTTTCAGCTTGATGTTCGCTATATGTGCTGTTTTTGACGAGTATCAAATACTGACGGCCAGCGATTGAAGCTGACATCTGCAAGTGGGGTAGACTTGAGGAAAAATCTGAATAGGCGGCTAGCGCAAAGGGGGTATTGCCCTGTAGGTGTTGATGATTTTGCTCTACAGGGCAATACAGTGTGGTGTATATTGGGTGATCGGTGTCTGCGCTGCGTTACAGCATATAGCGGGCCAGATCTTCGTTGCCAGCCAGATTGCCGAGCTTTTGCTGCACAAAGCTCGCATCCACATTCACCGCGCCGCGCTTGGCGTCAAAAGACACGTCTTCCAGCAGGCGCTCCATGATGGTGTAAAGACGGCGCGCGCCGATGTTTTCGGTGCTTTCATTCACCGACCACGCCATTTGCGCCATTTCCTTGATCCCGTCATCGCTAAAATTCACCTCGATCTCTTCGGTGGCCAGTAGCGCCTGATACTGCTTGGCCAGACAAGCGTCGGTGCCGGTGAGGATGGTGGCGAAATCGTCCACAGTCAGCGAGTTAAGCTCAACACGGATCGGGAAACGGCCTTGCAGCTCGGGAATCAAATCGGACGGTTTGGCAAGGTGGAAAGCGCCGCTGGCGATAAATAGAATATGGTCGGTTTTCACCATGCCGTACTTGGTGGTGACCGTGGTGCCTTCCACCAGTGGCAGCAAATCGCGCTGCACGCCTTGGCGTGAGACTTCACCGCCGCTGCCTTCGGATCGCGTCGTCACCTTGTCGATCTCGTCGATAAACACAATGCCGTTTTGCTCGACCGCCTTGAGCGCCTCGGCTTTGGCGTCGTCTTCGTTCACGAGCTTGGCGGCTTCTTCCTCGATCAGATGTTTCAGCGCATCGGTCACTTTCATTTTTTGCGTTTTGGTTTTGCCGCCCATCGCGCCTTTGAACATTTGCTGGATCTGGCTGGAAAAATCTTCCATTCCCGGCGGGCTCAACACTTCCATGGTCGGTACGGCGGCGGCGACTTCGATGTCGATTTCCTTGTCGTCAAATTTGCCTTCGCGCAGCATTTTGCGGAATTTCTGCCGCGTTTCCGCCATCGGGTCTTCGCCATTCACACTGCCGTAGTTATTGTTGGTCGCTGGTGGTGGCAGCAGTACATCCAGAATGCGATTTTCGGCGGCGTTTTCGGCGCGGACGCGATTGCGGCTGATCGCCACGTCGCGCACCTGTTTGATCGCGATTTCCATCAGATCGCGGATGATGCTGTCGACGTCTTTGCCAACGTAGCCGACCTCGGTGAATTTGGTCGCTTCCACCTTGATGAAAGGCGCATCAGCCAGCTTGGCCAGACGGCGGGCGATCTCGGTTTTGCCCACGCCAGTGGGGCCGATCATCAGGATGTTTTTTGGTGTAATTTCATGGCGCAGTGGCTCGGCCACTTGCTGGCGGCGCCAGCGGTTGCGGAGCGCAATCGCTACGGCTTTTTTGGCTGCGGCCTGGCCGACAATGTGCTTGTCGAGTTCGTGAACGATTTCCTGCGGCGTCATCTGCGTCATGTTGGCGATCCTTTAAAACGAATAAGCAAGAGATCAGGGCAGGCGTGCCAGTTTTAAAGATGCGTTGGACGAGATTTCCCGCGCGGTGTTGCGCGGCTGATTGTCTATAGTGGAGAAACCCTAACGAATCGAGCCGAGTGTTGAAAGCCGATCCACTCTTTGCATCCCGCCCCTTGCGCACCCTGTTGGCCCTGATGTTCGGGCTGCTGCTGGCGACTGATATTTATTGCCTGCAAGCGGGTTTCTATTCTATTGGCCTATGGGGTATTGCCGTTTTAGCATTGATTCACCTATTGTTGATGGCAATACCCATGCTGTTTTTATATTCGCTGATTCAGCAGCATTTGCGTGAAGCAGTGCATCTCTTGCCCACCCTGGGGCAGCTCAATGATCAGCAACTGGCGGGTTTAAGCGGATTTTTTGCGCCCTTATTGCGTGCGCTGCAGCCTATTCTGAGCGAGCAAAATCGGGCCATTATCGAGCTCAATAACAAGAATGAATTATTTGCCGATGCGCTCGACGAGATTAATGAAATGGGCTTGCAGCTGCGCCGCTCGGAGCGGCGCTGGTCTCTGGCGCTCGATGCTACAGGCGATGGCATCTGGGAGTGGGATGTGGGCAAAGACAGCTGGTATTTCTCGCCACGCTGGAAAAACATGTTGGGATACGCCGAGCATGAGTTGCGCGATGAAGCCGCCACCTTGTATGCGCTGATTCATCCGGATGATGTCAGCGCGGTGGGCGAGCGTTTTTCTGCCTTTTTGCAGGCACGGCAAATGGCCGAGCATTGTGTGCAGGAAGCTGAATTCAGAATGCAGCACAAAGAAGGGCATTGGCTCAATATCTTGTCGCGTGCGGTGGCCTACCGCGATGCTGAGGGGCAAATTCTCAATGTGGTCGGTGCGCAATCCGATGTTACTGAGCAGCGGCGCGCGACGGCCGATCTTTCTGCCGCCAAGGATGCCGCCGAGCTGGCGGTGGCGCAATTGCGCAGCGCCCAGCTGCAGATGATTGAGTCGGAAAAGCTCGCCGCATTGGGATCGCTCGTAGCGGGGGTGGCGCACGAGGTCAATACCCCGCTGGGTATTGCGCTCACCGCCGCGTCGACTTTAAGCGAAGATACGCAGGCGATCGTGGCGCAAATTCAGGAAGGCCAGCTGAAAAAAACCGATCTGCAGCATTATCTGGGGCTGGCGCAGGAGGCCAGCGGTCTGATCTTGAAACACTGTGATAATGCAGCTGCGCTGATTCGCAGCTTTAAAAATATCTCGGTCGATCAGACCTCCGATGCGCTGCGCGAATTCAATCTGGGGGCGTATCTGGACGAAATCCTGCAATCGCTGAAACCAAGCCTGAAGCAAACGCCGCATCACGTTGAGCTGGCCTGCCCGCCCGAGTTGATGGTGCGTACCTATCCGGGCGCGTTTACGCAAATTCTGAATAATCTGCTCAATAACGCCATCCTGCATGCTTTTCCACCCGATCAGGTGGGGAGCATCATGATTCAGGCCGCACCGTATGGCGACCGATTTGTCGAGTTGCGCTTTATCGACAATGGCGTGGGCATTGCGCCAAGTGTTCGAGCAAAAGTATTTGAGCCGTTCTACACTACAAAGCGGGGACAAGGTGGCAGCGGTTTGGGAATGAGTATTGTCCATAACTTGGTCGTCGCCCAATTAAAAGGCACTATTAGCATTGAAGAAACGCCGGGCGGTGGGGCAAGTTTTGTGATTCTTTTTCCCCGAGTCTTATAAGGGAGACGTTTGGAATGAATATGCTTGACGATGATAACTGGCTGGAAG
This sequence comes from Chitinibacter sp. FCG-7, assembly GCF_040047665.1. NCBI lineage: Bacteria > Pseudomonadati > Pseudomonadota > Betaproteobacteria > Neisseriales > Chitinibacteraceae > Chitinibacter > Chitinibacter mangrovi. The sequence goes on along the minus strand of NZ_CP157355.1, from coordinate 1,129,910 downwards.
ACGACACGCAGGATGATCATGCCGTCAAAGTAGCACCCTGGAATGTCCTGGTGGTGGATGATGAACCCGATATCCACCATGTCACCAAACTGGCCTTGTCCAATATCGATTTTCTCAAGCGTCCACTCAATATCCTGTCCTGTTATTCAGGCAAGGAAGCATTAGCCTTGCTCGCATCGCGTGATGATATTGCGCTGGTTTTGCTTGATGTGGTGATGGAAACCGAAGATGCGGGCCTGGTGGTAGCGCGCGAAATCCGCGAAACGCTGGATAATCATCATATCCGCATTATCTTGCGTACCGGACAACCGGGCGTAGCGCCCGAGCGCCATGTGATTGAAAATTACGACATCAATGATTACAAAGCCAAAACCGAGCTGACCCGCGACAAGCTGTATACCTCGGTGCTAGGTACGCTGCGCTCGTACAACGACATCATGCTGATCGAGCATCAGCGCCGCCAGCTTGATGCCAACCGCCGTGGCCTGATCAAAGTGGTTGATGCGTCGACCAGTATTTTCCGTTTGCAATCCATCCAGCAATTTGCCCAGGGCGTGCTTGAGCAGCTGCAATCATTGTTGTTCTTCGAACAAGATGCTTTGTATCTGGTTGTGAATGGGGGTATGGCTGCATTAACCCATGATAATCAGGTGATGGTGATGTATGCTACCGGGGGGTATCAACAATATTGTGGCCGCCCACTTGGGCAGACCGAATTAAGCCGCCTGCAGCCTTCGATTGACGAGGCCATTGCCAAGCAGCAAAGCGTTTTTGCCAGTGATCATTTTGTCGGCTTTTTCCTCTCGCCGCACGGCCCGATTAATCTGCTGATTATTGATGGGCCGGTTGAGCTATCGCATCCGGATGCCAATCTGGTTGATCTGTTTTGCAAAAATGTCTCGATTGCCTATGAAAACCTGATGTTGAATAAGGAAATCGAAGACACCCAGCGCAGCATTATTTACCAGCTCTCCGAGGTCATCGAGAACCGCTCCAAAGATACCGGCAAGCATATCCACCGCATGGCCGAATTTTCCTATGTGCTGGCGCTGGAATTGGGGCTGGGTGAAGAAGAAGCGCAAATTATCCGCGCAGCGAGTCCTTTGCACGATATCGGCAAAGTGGGCATTCCCGATATGGTGCTCAATAAGCCCGGCCCACTTGATACTGCAGAGCGCGCCATCATGGATACCCATGCCCAGTTGGGCTATGACATGCTGCGCGAATCCAAACCCCGGATTTTGAAAATGGCGGCCATTATTGCGCATGAACATCACGAAAAATGGGATGGCTCGGGTTATCCGCGCAAGCTCAAAGGCGAAGAAATTCATATTGCGGGGCGGATTATTGCGCTCGCCGATGTGTACGATGCGCTGACGCACGCGCGTTGCTACAAAGATCCATGGCCGCGCGCCAAGGTGCTGGAGACTATACGCGAAGGCTCGGGGCAGCATTTTGATCCACGCGTCGTGGAGGCTTTTTTCAATTGTCTGCCCAAAATCGAAGAAATCAGACAAGGTTTAACTGATCATTGAAATCGTTCGGTCTCTTTTAAGGTTAAAATGGGTGAATTGCGACGACATTTCGCCCATTTTGGCCAGACCGATATGACTAAAGACTATCTTGAACGCACGCTTTCCGCCCGGGTTTACGACGTAGCGGTTGAATCTCCACTGGATTTTGCGCCGAATTTGTCGCGCCGTATTGGTAATACGGTGTATTTCAAACGCGAAGACATGCAGCCGGTTTTTTCGTTCAAGATTCGCGGTGCCTACAACAAAATGGCGCAATTGAGCCGTGCCGATCTTGAGCGCGGTGTGGTCGCCGCGTCAGCTGGAAATCACGCACAAGGCGTTGCCATGGCAGCGCAACATCTGCAATGCCGTGCCACCATCGTGATGCCAGCCACTGCGCCACGCATTAAAGTCGAGGCGGTATCCCGCCGAGGCGCAGAGGTGGTGCTGGTTGGCGAGTCATACTCCGATTGTTACGAGCACGCTGTCAAGCTGGCGGCCGAAACCGGTGCCACTTTTGTTCATCCTTATGATGATCCTGATGTCATCGCCGGGCAGGGTACAGTGGCGATGGAAATTCTGCGCCAGCATCCCGATCCGATTCATGCCGTTTTTATTCCGGTCGGCGGTGGCGGCTTGCTGGCAGGGATGGCCGCGTATATCAAACGCTTGCGTCCCGATGTGAAAGTCATTGGTGTTGAGCCAACCGACGCCAATGCAATGTATTTGTCGCTCAAATTAGGCGAGCGTATCACTTTGCCGCAGGTTGGTATTTTTGCCGACGGTGTTGCAGTCAAGCAGGTGGGAGAAGAGACTTTCCGCCTGTCGCGACAGTTTGTTGACGATGTGATTCTGGTCGATACCGACGCGATGTGCGCAGCGATCAAAGACGTATTTGAAGACAATCGCTCGATTCTGGAGCCCGCGGGTGCGCTGGCGATCGCTGGCATGAAAGCCTGGGCGGCACGTGAAGGCGTGCAGGGGCAGACTCTGGTGGCGATTGCTTCAGGCGCAAACATGAATTTTGATCGTCTGCGCTACGTGGCCGAACAGGCTGAAATGGGCGAGCAGCGCGAAGCGATTATGGCCGTGACCGTGCCGGAACAGCCGGGCAGCTTCCGTAAATTCTGCAGCCTGATCGGCGCACGGGCGGTGACCGAATTTAACTATCGCTATGGCTCAGATACGCAAGCGCATGTATTTGTGGGGCTGTCGATTCAGCAACGCAGCGAAGTGGTCGAATTAATCGAGAAACTGGCCGCCGAGGGCTTGCCCGCGCTGGATTTGACCGACAACGAAATGGCCAAGCTGCATATTCGCCATCTGGTCGGCGGGCAAGCGCCACAGGCCTTGCACGAGCGGGTGATCCGTTTCGAGTTCCCTGAGCGCCCGGGTGCATTGCTCAATTTCCTCAATGGTATGAGCGATAACTGGAATATTTCCTTGTTCCACTACCGCAATCACGGCGCAGACTATGGCCGCGTGCTGGTTGGCATTCAGGTACCACCCGAAGACGATGCGCATTTTCAGGAGTTCCTGTCCCGTTTGGGTTATCCGTACTGGGTGGAAACCCAAAATCAGGCTTACCAGCTTTTCTTGGGCTCGAATTAAGTTGTAATTAACCCCGTAGAAAGAGATCATGCTTGGAGGCTGGGAAATATACTGTAAGAATAAAAGGGGCTTTATGCCCCTTTTTTGATCGACCAAGGAGTTGGCTTTGCACTTGATCTGGGCATTTTTCCGACGCTACTTTGTCTTTTTCTCGGTATTGCTGGCCGGATTGCTGGTGATCGCCGGCACGCTGCTACTAATTCAGAAGCAGATTCAAGCCGCGGCACAAAACAGGCTGGAAATGATCGGTGCCGTACAGGCCGCCCAGCTTGAGGCGCGGCTGGTGCAGCAGCAGGAAGTGCTGCTCGGTTTGCAGGCCGCCCTGACGCTCAATCCCAAGCTTGATCGCCAGCAGTTCTACAATTTATTGCTGCAAAGCAATGTCATGTATCGTCACCCCAGCTTGCTGGCCGTCGCCTTGGCCAGACCCGTGGCTCACACTGATCTGCCGCAGTATCTGGCAGCGGTGCGCGCCGATAAGCGGGTTGCGCCGCTACCTTACAAAAACTTCACCGCCAAGCCTGTTGTGGGCGACTCGCCCTTGCTGGTGCTGGAGCATCTGTACCCGATCAACCGCCTGACCGAGCAATTTCTTGGTAGCAATCTGGCCGAATCGGATGATTTGAAAGAGGGCATGGGCATTGCCCGCGATACCGGGCGCATGCTGGCCAGCCCCGTCATCCGGCTGGATCAGCACGATGAGCCTGTTTTCTGCCTGTTTGCACCCATTTATGTCAATCTGCCCGTCGAGCCCACCGTGGTCGAGCGGCGCACCCATCATGTTGGTACGGTGCTGGTTTATGTCCGGCTTAACGAGATATTGCGCCCGATCAGCCGCGTGCTGGAGGAGCACGATTTAAGCTGGCAACTATTTGATCAGGGCTATGCACTGCAAACTTGGCTTAAAGCGCGTGCCGCCAGCGAAGTCATGCGCAGCGCAACGACAGTGGGCGCTGCCGCGTCGCAATCAATGACGCAATTGGTACACCTGCCCGGACGCCAATGGCGGATTGATCTGCATTCTTTGCTCCCCGTCTGGAGCGAAAAAGAAAATGAATGGCTGATCATGGTGGCCGTGATTGCCACGCTAAGCCTGATTCTGGTCGCCGCCCTGATGCAGTTTTTATATCTGTCGCGGCAGTGGTCGCTGCAAATGCTGATGAAGGCGCAAGGCGACGAGCAATTGCGCCAGCAGCAAAGCCAGCTATTGATGCAGGCAGTGCAAAATAGCCGCGATGCTCTGGTATTGCGTCAGCCCGACGGCAAGATTATTTATGCCAATGCCATGGCGCAGCAGTGGTTTGCTCCTGATGAGCATGATCTGCTGGGCAAGTATGATGTGCTGCTTAGCCAGTCCGAGCTGGGCGATTTGACGCATTCGTCCACTTTTTCGCTGCATTATCCGCCGGGTGATTCAGAGGGGCGACAGCTTGATGTGGCAGTGCAGCCAGTGCGCAATGAAATCTTGCAGCCGGTCGCGATCGCCATGCAGGTGCGCGATGTTTCCGAATCCTATGCCCAGTATCTGGAGCTAAGAGCATCCAACCAGCGCCTGTCCGAAATGGTCGAGCTTTCGAGCGACTGGTTTTGGGAGCAAGACACCGAGGCTCGCTTTACACTGGTGACAGGCGGATTTTTTAGCCGTTTTGATGTGTCGCCTAGCTTCTTTATTGGCAAGCGGCGCTGGGATCTGGGCTCGGGCGGTTTGAGTCAGGCGCAATGGGACGAGCACCGCGCCATTCTGGCCAAACAATTGCCTTATCGGGATTTTGAATATTCATCCACGCTGGGCCGTGAAACCATTATTGTCAGCGTTTCGGGCTTTCCTTGTTTTAATGCCGAAGGCCAGTTCACGGGTTATCGTGGCATCGGGCGCGATGTCACTGCCGTGCGGATGGCGCAAAAAGCGCTGCTTTCCGAGCAGCAGCGCGCGCAGGCCACGCTGGAGTCGATTGCCGATGGCGTGATTACTACCGATATTTATGGGCGGGTCGATTACATTAACCCGGTGGCTTCATCGCTGGTCGGCTGGGAGCTGGCATCGGCCAAGGGGCAATTGCTGTCGGTGATTTACCAATCGGTTGATCGCCTGAGCCGCTTGCCTTTGCCTGATCTGGTGGATGAAGTGTTGCGTGAGGGTGGTCAATATCACGGCACGCGGCGCAGCGTGCTGCTCAATAAATTCGGGCTTAATTTTCAGGTGGAAGAATCCGCCGCCCGGATTCGTGACGAGCAAACCCGTACCATCGGCGCGGTGCTGGTTTTCCGCGATATCAGCAACTGGCGGGATCTGGACGACAGGGTTGAGTTGATGATTAATTAGTAATGATTTTGTCTTAAGTAGTAAACCAAAAGTTTTCCAGCATCGTTATCTCGCCTTGCCGTACTACTTGTACTGCCTGCGGCGTCGATGCCTTGCTGGAAGACTTTTGTACGGTGAAATAAGAATGGGTATTGCTGCGTAGCCCTTATTTAATCGAGGCTACATGGCAATACCCATTGATTTTATAGCACTGCTTTGTTTTTCGGTGTCAGCTCGCCGCAGCCTTAATCGGCCAAGCCTTCAAACAGCTTGGTCGACAAATAACGCTCGCCAAACGATGGAATAATCACCGCAATCAATTTACCCGCGTTTTCCGGGCGGCGTGCAACTTGAATCGCTGCCCAGGTTGCTGCGCCTGCTGAAATGCCGCACAAAATACCTTCCTGCGTTGCCATCGCACGTGCTGTGGCAAATGCATCGTCGTTCGTTACGCGAATCACTTCATCATAAATATGCGTGTTGAGCACGGCCGGAACAAAACCGGCACCAATGCCCTGAATCGGGTGCGGGCCTTTGGCGCCGCCGGAGAGTACTGGGCTGGCATCGGGCTCGATGGCAATCGCCTGGAATGATGGTTTTTTCGCCTTGATGACTTCGGCAACGCCGGTAATCGTGCCGCCGGTGCCTACGCCGGAAATCAGAATATCGATCTGGCCATCGGTGTCTTCCCACAATTCAACGGCGGTGGTGTTGCGGTGAATTTCCGGATTGGCCGGGTTTTCAAATTGCTGCGGCATAAAGTAATTGGCGTGCTCTTCGGTCAATGCTTTGGCTTTGCCAATCGCGCCGCCCATGCCTTCGGGGCCGGGTGTCAGAATCAATTCGGCACCATAGCCGCGCAGCAGTGCGCGACGCTCTTTCGACATCGTTTCCGGCATCGTCAGCACCAGTTTGTAGCCGCGCGCCGCGCAGACCATCGCCAGACCAATGCCGGTATTGCCCGAGGTCGGCTCGACAATCACCGTGTCCGGGCCGATTTTGCCAGCGGCTTCGGCGGCGTCGATCATGCTGACCGCGATCCGGTCTTTGACCGAATGCGAAGGATTCATGTATTCAAGCTTGGCGACGATGGTCGCGCCGCCGTCGTTGATGCGATTCAGGCGTACCAGCGGCGTTTTGCCGATCAATTCGGTGACATTATTGGCGATTTTCATACGTGTCCATCCTTGAGGTGAATTAGGGGATAATCAGCAGATTGTAGTCTTACTTGCCAGATCAGTTGAAGTAACTCTTGAAACTAAGGATATGCAGATGCAAATCTATCGCGTTGGCGGCGCTGTGCGCGACCGTTTATTGGGTTTGCCCGTCAAAGACATTGACTGGGTGGTGGTCGGTGCAACGCCGGAGCAAATGCTTGAGCTGGGCTATCAGGCCGTCGGCAAAGACTTTCCGGTGTTTCTGCATCCAGATACCCGTCAGGAGTATGCGCTTGCACGCACTGAGCGTAAAAGCGGTCACGGCTATACTGGTTTTACTGTTCATGCCAGCCCGGAGGTGACGCTGGAGGAAGACTTGCTGCGCCGCGATCTGACAATCAATGCCATCGCGGAAGACGCCAACGGCAATTTAATTGATCCATTCAATGGTCAGGCCGATTTGAAAGCCAAAATTTTGCGCCATGTTTCGCCTGCATTTGCCGAAGACCCGGTGCGCATTTTGCGCCTTGCCCGATTTGCTGCCAGATTTGGTTTTAGCACCGCGCCGGAAACGATGGCACTGATGCGGCAAATGGTCGCCGATGGCGAAGCCGATCATCTGGTGCCCGAGCGCGTCTGGCAGGAACTGGCCAAAGGCCTGATGGCAGACAAGCCCAGCCTGATGTTTGCGGTGCTCAGAGAATGCGGCGCGCTGGCGCGCATTGCGCCGGAAATCGACGCACTGTGGGGCGTGCCGCAACGCGCCGACTATCACCCCGAAGTCGATACCGGCCTGCACACCATGCTGGTGCTCGACTATGCCGCCGCGCAGCGGAGGCATCTGGGAACCGATCCTACCGCCGCGCAAGGCGCACGGCTCGGTTCGGATTCTCCCGCCGCGCAAGACTCGCAGCTCGGACAGGACTCTAGCGCAGCGCAGAGCTGGCCTCTCGCCACGCGCTTTGCGGCCTTGTGCCACGACTTGGGCAAGGCGCTGACGCCAGCCGATATTTTGCCGCGTCATATCCAGCATGAATCACGCGGAGTGCCGCAGGTTGAGGCGCTGTGCCAGCGTTTGCGCGTGCCCAGCGATTGTCGCGATCTGGCGGTGATGACGTGTCGCGAGCACACGCTGGTGCATACAGCCGAGCAATTGCGCGCCGAAACCGTACTTAAGCTGTTTATCCGCTGTGACGCATTCCGCCGCCCAGAACGCTTTAATCAAATGCTCGATGCCTGTCTGGCCGACGCACGCGGCCGTTACCAGTTTGAAGATTGTGATTATCCGCAGCCCGACTATTTGCGCCGCTTGCTGGCGGCGGCCAATGCGGTCAATGCCGGTGAAATTGCGCAGCAATGCAGCGATAAAAAGCAGATCCCACAGGCGGTGGAGGCCGCCAGAATCGCTGCGATCAAGGCGGCGATCTTGATTGAGGCCTGAAATGATCGTTTTAAAAACTGGTTTGATACCAGTTTTCCCGCTTGGAATAGGGACGTTTTTGTACGGGTAATCCCGTATTTTTCCAGCTTTTATGCGGTTTCTGTGTGGTATAGCGCACAATTTTGGCACAGTGCTATTCTAATCGCCAAAGCTCTTCTGGTATTATCCTTCCCAGATTGATCTGCTGGCTGAGGTGGCCCATCTTGGCAAGCAGTTGCTTGGTTTTTGCGAACCATTTGATCTGTAGTTAGAGTTTCTCTAACTGATTTTTGCGCACATCGGGAGTATTTGCTCTTGATTTGAAACCGACCTTTGGGTCGGTTTTTTTTTGCCTCTGCGCTGTATTTTTACACAGAGCTGCGCCAGCGCAGGCTGCTGATCCGGTTCGGGCATGGTGTGAAAGCCCCTGTGATCTACGGGTTTGTACTTATGGTTTAAGCCTTTGAATTATCAGTTCAAATCTTGGCGGGGGCTAGCCCGATTGGGCGGGGAAATGCCTGTTTTCACTGAAGAAATAATCGCTTAGCGTTTCGAGTTTGGTCAATTCAGGTCCTGCAACTTACATCACTTTCGGGTTTCAATTACGTTAAAACGATGATAATAATGTCGGCATCATGACTTTGGCCTCCCAATGAATGTCGATTTATCAACTCAAATCCACTTTTCAGCAGCTGCTACGCCCGCTGGTGCGTCAGCTGGCGCGTCTGGGTGTCACTGCGAACGCGGTGACTATGGCCGCGCTGCTGGTTTCGGTGGCGCTGGGCGTTGTGCTGGGTATGGCAACGCTATTGCACAGTGAAGCAAGCTGGGTCTGGTTGTCATTACCCATCTGGCTATTTATCCGCATGGCCTTGAACGCGATTGACGGCATGTTGGCGCGTGAGCACGGGCAGCAAAGCCATCTGGGCGCAATTTTGAACGAAGTGGGCGATGTGCTCGCTGATGCGGCGCTGCTACTGCCATTTATGATTCTGGCCTGGCAGCTGGATGAGGCGCTGGCCGTGCCCTTGATTCTGGCCTCGCTGATTTTATCGATTCTGACCGAATACATCGCTGTGCTTGGCCCCATGCTAGGCGCAAGCCGCCGTTATGACGGCCCGCTGGGTAAAAGTGACCGAGCTTTTGTACTGGGCGTGCTGGGGCTGGCGCATGGTTTGGCTTGGCTGCCCAGCGGTACATCAGTGCTGAGTTGGGTGTTTGCGGCGTTCACGCTGTTATTGCTGCTTACCTGCATCAAGCGTGCCCGCGCCATTTTAAGCGAGGTAAAACATGCCTGAATTTCTGCTACAGATGGCGCCAGAGCTGCGCTGGGCGCTGCTTGCCGTGTTTGCGCTACTTCTTGTCGCCAGTAGCGCGATTGCGCTGCTGGGCGTGCGTTATCCCGGCAAAGATTGGCGCGAGCTTAAAGCGCGGATTAACACCTGGTGGTGGATTGTGCTGGTGTTTTCGCTCACGCTGATCGGGCAATTGCAGATTGCACTGGCGGTATTTGGCCTGATCAGTTTTCTGGCGTTTAAAGAATATCTAACGCTATCAAATACCCGCCAAGCCGACCATGTGGTGCTGTTCTGGGCGTATCTGGCGATTCCATTGCAATATTTCTGGATCGGCATTGCTTGGTACGGCATGTTTGTGCTGTTTATTCCGGTGTATATGTTGTTGCTGTTGCCGATGCGCATGGTCTTGATTGGTGAAACCAAAGGCTTTCTCCAGTCGGCTTCGTCTTTGCACTGGGGCTTGATGATTTGCGTCTTTAGCCTCTCGCATCTGGCCGCGCTGCTCACTTTGCCTGGCTCGCCTGCGGAAGGCGCGAAGTTGGTATTTTTTCTGGTCGCGCTGACGCAAGCCAACGATGTCGCGCAGTATCTATGGGGCAAATCAATCGGTCGGCGCAAAGCCAGCCCGACGGTTAGCCCGAATAAAACCCTGGGTGGATTACTGGGCGGGATTTTCACGACGACCTTGCTGGCCTGGCTGATCGCGCCGTATCTGACGCCACTGTCACCGCTGTATGCCGCGTGCGCTGGCGTGCTGATCGGCACCATGGGTTTTATTGGCGATATTGTGATTTCGGCGGTGAAGCGTGATTTGGGCGTCAAAGACTCTGGGACGCTATTGCCCGGCCACGGCGGTATTCTGGATAGACTCGATTCACTGACCTATACCGCGCCGCTATTTTTCCACTTTATTCGTTACCTCTACTTCTAGAAGTTCAGGCAAAAGCATGCATGCTGCGTTGTTACGGCCTTGCCGTACTCGATGTACTGTCTACGGCCGCACGCCTTGCCTGCATGCTTTTGGATTTCGAATTAATTTGAATGTCGAACTTCTCAATACTTAGGGGAAGTATGTTCAATCTCAGAACCTTATTTGTCCTGCTGGTGGCGCGCCCGGTGGTGAAGCTGTGGCTGGGGCTGACGGTGCGCAATGCCGATCGCCTGCCGCACCAAGGCCCGGCAATCGTCATCGCCAACCACAATAGCCATCTCGATATTCTCACGTTGTATTCGCTGTTTGATTTAAAAGACATCACCAATGTTCGCCCGGCTGCGGCGGCGGATTATTTTTTGCGCAATCGTGCGCTGGCGTGGTTTGCCACGCAGGTGATCGGCATTATTCCGGTGCAGCGCGGTGGCGCCAAAAAAGGCAGCGATCCATTAGCGGGCTGCCGCGAAGCCCTGCAGCAAGGCAAGGTGCTGATTTTATTTCCCGAAGGCACGCGCGGTGAGCCTGAGCAGCTCTCCGAAATTAAATCGGGCCTGTGGTATCTGGCACAGGAGTTTCCCGAAGCACCGATTGTGCCGGTGTATATGCACGGGCTTGGCCGCGCAATGGGGCGCGGGCAGTGGTTGCCGATTCCGTTTTTTGTTGATGTCGCGATAGGCCGGCCTTTGCCCTGGCTGCCCGAGCGTCCGCTGTTTAAGGCGCAAATTGCCGAACAATTTCAATCTTTACGCAAGAAAGTTCTTCCCACACAGGAGTCTGTTTGATGCGTCAAATCCGTGAATGTCAGGAAAGCCAGTTTTCATCGTTTGATCAGCACGGGATTTTTTACCGCCACTGGCCTGCTGCAGGCGAGGGCGGGGCACGGCGGGCCGTGGTCTTGCTGCACCGTGGTCACGAACACTCCGGACGCGTTCAGCATATTGTTGACGAGCTGGGTCTGGACGACGCGGCTTTCTTTGCCTGGGACGCGCGCGGCCATGGCCGCAATGAAGGGAAGCGTGGCTATTCGCCGAGCTTGGCCAGCACCGTGCGCGATCTGGATTGCTTTATCAAACACATTACGCATGAACATGGTTACGCGCCGCAAGATATTATCGTGATCGCGCAAAGCGTCGGCGCAGTGCTGGCGAGTACTTGGGTGCACGATTACGCGCCGAATATCCGTGCTCTGGTGCTGGCTGCTCCTGCGTTTAAAGTGAAGTTGTATGTCCCCGCAGCGCGCACCGGCATTGCCTTGATGCAAAAATTGCGCGGCCAGTTTTTTGTGAATTCCTACGTTAAAGCGCGCTTTCTGAGCCACGATCCCGAACGCATCGCCAGCTATGAGCGCGACCCGCTGATCACGCGGCCGATTGCCTCGCATATTTTGCTGGCGCTGTATGAAACTGCTGAGCGCATTATCGACGACGCGGGCGCGATCACTGTGCCGACACAAGTGCTGATCTCGGGCGCGGATTTTGTCGTGCACCACGGCCCACAGCACGAGTTTTTCGAACGCCTGGGCTCTACTGTGAAAGAAAAACACGTTCTCGACGGCTTTTATCACGACACGCTGGGCGAGCTGGAGCGCGAAAAAGCCTTTGCGCTGATCCGCAGTTTTATCACCAAAGTTGATCTGGGGGTATTGCCTCAGGATCTAAGCCAGGCTGACGTACATGGCTATACCTATAACGAGTATCGCGCCCTGCAGCAGCCTTTGAGCCTGCTCAGCCCCAAACGCTGGGAATTTGGCATCACCCGCCGCACTTTGGCCAGCATCGGCAAATTGTCGGGCGGGATTCAATTGGGTTGGCAAACCGGTTTTGATTCGGGCTCGACGCTCGATTATGTGTATCGCAATCAGGCCAACGGCATTACGCCGTTGGGCAAGCTCGGCGATCGGGCCTATCTCGACTCGGTGGGCTGGCGCGGTATTCGCCAGCGCAAAATCCATTTGCAAGAGCTGATTGGCGACGCGGTGCGTAGTTTGCACGCGGCGGGCAAACCGGTGCGCATTGTTGATATTGCCGCCGGGCATGGCCGCTATATTCTCGATGCGATTGATGGCCTGCCTTTTGATGATGTGCTGCTGCGTGACTACAGCGACATCAACGTCAAAGCCGGGCAATCCATGATTGCGCAGCGCGGCCTGAGCGATAAGGCACGCTTTGCGCAAGGCAATGCCTTTGATCGCGATAGTCTGGCAACGCTAGACCCGCAGCCGACGCTGGCGGTGGTGTCGGGTCTGTACGAGTTATTCCCCGAAAATCAGGGCATCCGCGACTCGCTCGCCGGTTTGGCCGCGGCCGTGCCCGAAGGCGGCTATCTGGTTTACACCAATCAGCCGTGGCATCCGCAGCTGGAAATGATTGCCCGCACGCTGACCAGCCACAAAGATGGCAAAGCCTGGGTCATGCGCCGCCGCACGCAGGCCGAAATGGATCAGCTTGTCGCCGCAGCAGGCTTTGAAAAAATCGGCCAACGCATCGACGAGTGGGGAATTTTTACCGTTTCGATTGCACAGCGTAAAATCGCGGCAACGGTCGCCAGTTCAAACACTCGCGACGCTCTGGGCGAAGTGATGCCCTAAATTTGAAGCCCGCCCAAAGCGGGCTTTGCAAAGGATTTTTATGAATCAAAAACACATTAACGAGCTATTTGAAATCATCGCCGATGGCAGCCTCGATGCCGAGGATATTGCGGCGATGAGCGATGAAGTGCTCAAGGCGCATACCGATGCGGTGGCGTATTTGCAAGCCGATACCGGGTCGCAATACCAGGAATCGTACCCGCTGCCATTGTGGGAATGGGTGCTGCTGGAGCAGTTGGAGGGCGGGCTGATTTTCCACGCGCCGCAAGTGGACGCACTGTATGCGCAGATCGTTGACGCTTTTGGCGACGATGAACTCGATTTGACGGTGGCCGATCTGGCCGGGTTGAACGCGGACGCTGCTTTGGCGAAAGTGCAGGAAGAGCTTGCGCCAACGTATAGCGTCGTCGATTTCAGTCAGTCAGTTGCCCGCGAAAAACAAGTCGTTCTGGTTCGCACCGCCAAGCTGGCGCGCTTTCTTGAGTTGAGCGCAGTCTTGGGTATTCACGCTGCGGCATAAAGTGTGACGAACAATACCTCTATGGGTATTGCTCTGTAGCTTAATTCCAGATTGAATCTCATCTGTATACCCATGGCTTGCTTGTCGATATGAAAAATCAAACTCATCCTGATGGCTTGCCGTGGCGTTCGGCGATATTGTGGCTGCTACTCGCGGGCCCAGCTTTTTTCCTGTTTTATGGCAATGCCAATCAATACGCCACCAGTTTGCCGCCGGAGCAAGTCGGCAACATCGTGTTTGCTTGGGAGCGCGACACCATTCCGTTCTGGCCGTGGAGCATCGTGCCGTACTGGTCGATCGACCTGATGTTCGGATTTTCGCTGCTGCTGTGCGCTGATCAGCGTGAAGTGCGCACGCAGGCCTTGCGCTTGATGCTGGCCACCTTGCTGTCGTCGATCTGCTTTGTGCTGTGGCCGCTGCGTTTTGGCTGGGACAGGCCAGCGGTCGATGGGCTGTTTGGTGCGATGTTTGCGGCGCTGGGGCAGATTGATCAGCCCTTTAATCAGGCGCCGTCTTTGCATATCAGTCTGCTCGTTATTATCTGGCTACGTTTTGCTGCGTATTTGACGCATCCCTTGGCGCGCGGCGTGTTGCATCTCTGGTGTACCCTGATCGGTATATCGGTGCTGACCACGTGGCAGCATCATTTCATCGATATACCCACCGGTTTTGCGATGGGCTTGCTGGTGTGCTACCTGTTGCCGATGCCGCCGCTCGTCTGGTGCTCGGCGCGCGAATGGCGAGCGGGGCTGATCGCATTGCAACGCCAAAAATCGCGGCAACTGGCGCTGCGCTACGGCGCGGGTGCTGCATTTTTTGCCGTTGTAGTACTGTCGTTGCAAGGCTGGGCTTGGCTGCTGGCTTGGCCAGCGGTGGCGCTGGCGATAGTGGCCGCCGCCTACGGCGGGCTGGGGCCGGTCGCGTTGCAGAAAATCGGCGGCGAAACATCGTTCGCCGTACGTTGGCTCACCGCGCCGTATCGCCTTGGGGCTGCGCTCAGCCGATGGTATTTCTTGCGCCAAGTGCCGCCAGCGGTCGAGGTGGCCGAGGGCGTCTGGCTGGGGGCGAGCACGGCGGCAGGCGATCCGCGTTTTGCGGCGGTGCTCGATTTATGCGCCGAAATCCCGCGTCAGGTGCATCCTGCGGCGGCGTATATCAACTTACCACGGCTTGATTTGTTGCCGCCCAATGCCGATGAAATTGCACAGGGTGTGGCGGCGATTGAATCCTTGCGTGACCGAACGACTGGCCCGCTGCTGGTGCATTGCGCGCTGGGTTTTTCGCGCAGCGCGACGGTGATCGCGGCTTGGCTGGTGCAGACCGGCCGCGCCAGCGATATTGCCGCGGCGATTGCACACCTTCGCCAGCTGCGGGCGGTGCACCTGAATGCCAGCCAGATCGAATGGGCCGGGCAGGGGGCGAGCCGAGGAAACTGCGAATGAAAGAGTTTGCGCTACCGCATGCTGATCAGCGCCACGCGGCGGTGATGGCGGCTTTGCTCGCCAGCCTGTGCTGGCTGATGCTACCCACATTGCTGCATCTGGCAAACACATCCTTCCCGGCCTCAGTCTTCAACTGGCTGGCGTTGCTAGTGGCGCTGCTGCAGTTTTTCTACGGCTGGCGGCTGCTGTTTGACGCGTATTTATTCGCCGCCATGGCGCGCGGCGAGCTGGACGAGAACGCACTTGATGAGATGCTCGCCGCCCTGTTCGGGCGTGCAGTGGCACATCATCCACCCCGAAGCATGGCGCAGCGGCTCGCTGGTGCGCGCCAGCTTTTACTGCGGTTTCTGGGGCTAACGCTGGCGTACTGGCTGCTGGTACTGCTGGTGGGGTGGTTCGCGCGCAATCTTTTTTGATGCGCTTAAGTTTCGCTTCATTTTCCTTTGTTTAAATGTTCTGGCAGTCAGTTGAACGCTAATTGCATTTTTAATCTCTGGAGCCTGAACATGAAACTTATCACTTTGACCGCTGTAGCCGCTCTGACCTTGTCTTCATTCACTTTTGCTGGCGCAGATTGCCCCAAACACCCGAAAGCGGAGTGGCTGAAAGAAGCCGATGCCAAAGCCAAAATTGAAGGCATGGGTTACAAAATCAAGAAATTCAAAGTCTCTGGCGAGTGCTACGAAATTTATGGCCACAATAAAGAAGGCAAAAAGGCCGAGGTGTATTTCGACACCAAAACACTGAATGTGGTGAAAGCTGAAATCGACTAAGCGTACCCCGCGCAGGATGTATTGCCGCATCCTGCTGTGCTATTGCATGGTATGTAGCTGTAGGCCTTATTAAATAAGGACTGTGGGTATATACCCTTGTGACTGAGTTATGATCTTGGAGTAACGATCATGAACAGAATCAAAGTATGGGACCCCGTCGTTCGCCTGCTGCACTGGACGCTGGCGCTGGCGGTGTTGATCAATTTTCTGAACGAAGGCGGCGACAGCTGGCACCGCTGGGAAGGCTACGCCGCCGCGGCATTGGTGATTAGCCGCATTATTTGGGGGTTTATTGGCAGCCGGTATGCACGCTTTAGCGACTGGTTTCCGCTGCCAAGCCGATTATTCCCGTATATTCAAAGCCTGCTGCGCGGCGAGCATCCGCGCTATCTGGGGCACAACCCGGTCGGTGCGGTGATGATGCTGTTTTTGCTTGTTATGGTGCTGGGCATGGCCATGACCGGCTATCTGATGGGCACCGATGCCTTCTGGGGCGAGGAATGGCTCGAAGAGCTGCATGAAGTGCTGGCCTATACCTTGCTGGGTGGTGTGGGGTTGCATGTGCTGGCGGCCGTGATCGAGAGTTATCGTCACAAGGAAAGCCTGCCCGCCGCGATGCTACATGGCTATAAACGCGCTTTAAACGACGATGCGCAGGTAAAAGACAGGGACTAAATCGAATGCGGGTGCTGCTGGTCGAAGACGATATTTTGCTGGGCGAGGGCGTGCAGGATGGCCTGAGCGACGCCGGTTTTGCTGTCGATTGGCTGCAAGATGGCGAAGCCGCGCGCACGGCGCTGTGCAGCAGCGAGCAATTTGATCTGCTGGTGCTCGATATTGCCTTGCCCCGGCTCACCGGTTTGCAATTGCTCGCCTGGTTGCGTGGGCCTCAATGCCCGCGCTATCAGCAAGTGCCGGTTTTGCTGCTGACCGCACGCGATGGGATTGAAGACCGCATCACTGGGCTCAATGCCGGTGCCGATGATTATCTGGTTAAACCTTTTGCCCTGGGCGAGCTGACTGCCCGGGTTCATGCACTGTTGCGCCGCGCACAGGGACGCAGCGGCAATGAGCTGGTCTGGCGCACCTTGCATCTGGATCCGGCGCGGCAAACTGCCACCCTGCACGGTGAGCCGCTGGTGCTGACGGCAATGGAGTTTCGCTTGCTGCATGTCTTGCTGGCCAATGCGCCCAATTATCTGTCGCGCAGCCAGCTTGATGACAAGCTATATGGCTGGGGCGGCGAGGTTGAGAGCAATACGCTGGATGTGCATTTATCGCATTTGCGCAAAAAGCTGGGCCGCGATGCGATTCAGAATATGCGCGGTCTGGGCTGGCGCATGGGTAGCCCATCGGCGACAGGCGAGGATTATTGATGTTCGGCCTGCAGCGGCTTCGCGCTCTTTTGACCCGCTCTTTATTATCGCGGCTCACAGCGCTGATTGTGCTCGCCACCTTGCTATCGTGGGTGAGCTTTAGTCTGGTTTTGCTGTACGAAGTGCGCAAGGAAACGTCCGAGCTGCTGGATAAGCAACTCGCTGCCTACACCGATATGCTGTGGCAGAATCTGGGCGATGATGACGATCTGAAGCCTTATCAGGCTTCCCATATTCAGCAGCACAAGCTGCAACTGGCGTTTGCCCTTTATGATACCGAGGCGCAATTGCAATCGAGCAATCTGGCGCAGGCCATTCCCTATCAAAGCGAAGCGGACGATGCACCCCATACCCTGCAATGGGCAGGCCAGCTGTGGCGGATTTGCGTACGGCAGGATGATGAACGGCAGTTGATTGTGGCCGAGCCGATACGCCACCATCGCAAGGTGGTGGCTGAAATCAGCGAGCATCTGGGGCAAACGGCTTTGCTGGCGCTGCTGCTTCTGCTGCCCCTACTGGTGTTTGCCATCCGGCGCGGCTTGCAGCCTTTGCAGCAAGTGACGCAGGCGCTGGCGCAGCGGGCACCGGATAATCTGGCACCGCTAACGCTCGACGTACCAGGCGAGATTGTGCCCATGCGCGACCGGCTGAATCTGCTGTTTGCGCAGGTTAGCGCCACGCTGCAGCGTGAACGCCGTTTTACCGCTGATGCTGCGCATGAGCTAAGAACACCGCTGGCCGGTTTGCGCGTGCAAATCGAGCTGGCACAAGGCAGCCCGCGGCATGACACGCGCGAGCGGGCCTTGGGGCGGGCGCTGGAAGGCGTTGATCGCACCACGCGGCTGGTGGCGCAATTGCTGGAAATGTCCCGTCTTGAGCATGGTGATAGCCCCGTTTTTAGCCCGCTCAATCTGGCCGATCTGGCTGCGCAAGTGCTGCAGGAAGCCGGAATCCCTGCGCAGCCCCCGCATTTGCTGCTCGATCAGCCCGCCCAGATCGCCGGACACGCCTTGCTGCTTAATTTATTGCTGCGCAATCTATTGGACAATGCCCAGCGTTACGCGGGCGAACAGGTGCTGATCGGTATTGAAATTCATGGCAGTGAGCTGCTGGTGTTCGATCATGGCTGTGGCGTGAGCGAAGAAACGCTGACGCGGCTGGGCGAGCGTTTTTACCGGCCAGCTGGCCAGCGCATGCCGGGTGCGGGTCTGGGGGCATCTATCGTGCTGCGCATCGCGCAACTGCACGGCGCAACGCTGCAATTTGCCAATCGGCCTGCAGGCGGCTTTCAGGTGCGGATCACTTTCAAACCGCTCTGATCAGGCGTGATTACTTCTGCGCCATCACACTGCTTTCCGGCGCGATGAGCTTGGCCAGTGTTTTGCGCAAATCACCTGTGAGCGGCGTGCCATCACGATACAGAATCACCGGATCGAGCAGCGGCTTTTCCCTGATTGCCAGCTGCGCCACATTATCGGGGCTGATGGTATAGCGGCCCAGTGTTCTGGCCAGCGGCCAGGGCAGATCGGGGAAAACCACGTAAGCGAGCTCTGAGCAGACAATCCGTTCGTGCGTTAGCACATCAAAATTGAAGTCGTATTCCTTGCCCACCTGTTCAATCGCAGTCAGCGCGGCAGTTTGCTGATCGTTGCTGCGGATCTCGCCGTTCTGGCGCAATACCAGCAAATCGTCGATGTC
This sequence comes from Chitinibacter sp. FCG-7, assembly GCF_040047665.1. Classification (NCBI taxonomy): domain Bacteria; kingdom Pseudomonadati; phylum Pseudomonadota; class Betaproteobacteria; order Neisseriales; family Chitinibacteraceae; genus Chitinibacter; species Chitinibacter mangrovi. The sequence continues at coordinate 1,111,281 of NZ_CP157355.1, read as the reverse complement.
CAGAAAGCGTTGCAGCGGGCTGATGGTGACGCCGCTGCGCAGCGCTTCAACTATTCGCCCACCTTCGCGGATACTTTGCTGGTATTGCGCCGGGATTTGCGACCAGATGCCCAGCTCGCGCAATTCCTGCTCGCTGCCCAGCCAGATTGCCACATGGCCGTAATGGCCGGGAATCATTTTGTCGCTCAGGCGGAATGGCGTTTTTTCCAGCAGGATGTCCAGCGGTTTAAGCTGCTTTTCCAGCGCCGCCACTTCATCGGGTTTGAGTCTGGATAGCTTGCCGCCCCGCGTTTTGACCAGGCCGATCATATTGCCAAAGCCCATGCTCAGGCCGTAGCTCAGCGTGTTTTGCAGTTTTTTCTCGCCTTGCCCCACCGTATTGAACAGCTGGCGCAATGAGCCGGTGAGCGCCAGCGGATTGCCCTGATGCAGGGTGACGTACCAGATGGTGCTCTGGCTGAGCGCGTAATAATTGTTTTCATCATCACTGGCGGCTTTGCCCTGGCTGCGTCGATAGGCCATCAGCTGATCGACAAACTGCGTGGCGCGCTGCAGGCGAACCCGGTATTCGGATGAATAATAATTGTTCGATAGCTCGCGCAGCGTCGTTTTGCTGCGCACATCGTAGGTGAGCAGGTAGCCGATGGTGGCGTTGTCGCGATAGGGTTCGATGGCAATCTGGTAGCTGTCCATCAGCACCAATGCCGCAGCAAGGCCGCGCTGGATGTCGTGCAGCAGCCGTGCGCCCTTGGCGTCATTGGGGTTGACGTAGACTGTGCGGATACCACGCTGAATGCTGGGTGGCGGCTCGCTCAGAATCTGCTCGGCGTTGGTTGCGTGTTCGGTGCTCAGCGTGAGCTTGACGTTGGTTTGAAAGAGCGGTGCCATCTCGCTGGCATAGGGCAGCAGACGCGCACGCAATGCAATATAGCGCAGCGCCAGCTCGCGCATCTGATTGCTTTGTGCGCGGGTCAGCGCCGGGGTTTTCTGCTCGGTGATTTTGTGTTTGACGGCAAACTGATACGCCTCGGTGCGCAGCGCGACCAGATCGGCCACCTGCTGGCCAAATTCACTGCTGCTTGATCCCGCTTGCACACTCAGCGGCCAGACCAGTGTCAGTACCACACCAAGAAAAAAACGCCACATATTACCTCCCCAACAAGGCGCAAATCATCGCCTTGCTGGCGCAATCTGTAAAGAATTGCCCTGACAGTGTGCTGATTTCAGCCCATCTCTTCTTTAATCCATTTCAATCCGTTCCAATCCGCTCCAATCCATTTCAGGTCATTTCGATCCTGCTATACATAGCACCATTGAATCTATGCTTTTGCATGATTTTGGCATGCTGCTTGGGTAAACTGCGACCCAGACATCAATCTGCCGCACAAGGACAAGCAATGAATACACCGCAGGCTACAGGTGGCGTGAGCTTCTGGCAGGCTTTTCGTTTCTGGCTGCGGCTAGGCTGCGTGAGCTTTGGCGGGCCAGCCGGGCAAATTGCCATCATGCATCAGGAGCTGGTTGAAAAACGCCGCTGGATTTCCGAGCGCCGTTTCCTACATGCGCTCAATTACTGCATGCTGCTGCCCGGCCCGGAGGCGCAGCAGCTGGCGACATATATCGGCTGGCTAATGCATCGGCGACTAGGGGGTATTGTTGCAGGAGCTCTATTTGTATTGCCTTCGCTGGCAATACTGGTGGCAGTATCCTGGCTGTATCTGGCTTTTGGCGATGTACCGCTGGTAGCCGGGTTGTTTTACGGCATCAAACCGGCGGTGACGGCGATTGTGGCGCAAGCCGCGCACCGGATAGGTGGCCGTACGCTGAAAAACCGCGCGCTGTGGGCGATTGCCATTGCTGCCTTTATCGCGATTTTTGTCCTGCATCTGCCTTTCCCGTTGATTGTCGCGGCCGCAGCGCTGGCCGGATGGCTGGGCGGGCATTACACGCCGCAGTATTTTCAGGCCGGTGGCGGCCACGCGGCAGCGCAGGCTTCGTATGGCCCGGCGCTGATTGATGATCACACGCCCACCCCGGCGCACGCGCGCTTTCGCTGGGCTGGTTTGCTCGGCGTGGTGCTGGCCGGGCTGGCTTTATGGGCGCTGCCGATGGCCGCGCTGACGCTGTATTTTGGCTGGCAGCATACGCTGACGCAGATGAGCTGGTTTTTCACCAAGGCCGCGCTGCTGACTTTTGGCGGCGCGTACGCCGTGCTGCCCTATGTGTATCAGGGCGCGGTGGGGCAGTATGGCTGGTTGACGCCGACGCAAATGGTCGATGGGTTGGCGCTGGGCGAAACCACGCCGGGGCCGCTGATTATGGTGGTGGCTTTTGTCGGTTTTGTCGGCGGCTATGTGAAAGGCGTTTTTGGCCCCGACAGCCTGTTTCTGGCTGGCGCAGTGGCCGCGTGTCTGGTGACCTGGTTTACTTTTTTACCGTCGTTTGTGTTTATTCTGGCGGGTGGCCCGCTGGTTGAATCAACGCACGGCAATCTGAAACTGACCGCGCCGCTCACGGCGATTACTGCCGCCGTGGTGGGTGTAATCGTTAATCTGGCGCTGTTTTTTGCTTATCACGTGCTGTATCGACCCGAGGTGCAGGGCGGCAGCATCGACTGGATTGCACTCGCCATCGCAGTGGCCGCCGCTGTGGCTTTGTTCAAACTCAAGCGCGGCGTGATCGAGGTGATTGTGGGCAGTGCACTGATAGGCTGCGCACTCAGCCTGAGCGGCCTGGCCGCTTAATCAGCTGGCTTGCGGTCAGGCTTGCGGGGGCAATATCGCCGCCCGCAAATGAGCTGTGAATACACGTTTGATTCGTGTGACTGCTTCTTAGTGCGACTGGTTTTGGTGCGATGGTTGGCCATGTTCAGCATGATGGCCGTGGTGGCCATTGCCATCCATTTTAACCACGCCGCTAAATGAATCGAGCTGCTTGCGCTCATTGGCGCTCAATGTGCTCTGCTCGGCGCTGGATAGCGCTTTGAGCAGTTTGTTGGCTGTGGCATGGCTGGCTCCAGCCTGATGCAGCAGTGCGAAAGTCATTTCACCCGCGCACAATTGCGTTTGCCAACCGTGGGCGGTTTTCTTGAGCAGGGCACGACCGCCCCGATCCTGCTGCAACCAGCCCGCTACGGCGATCTGATCCACAATCACCACCGGCTTGACGGTCAGAGGCTGCTCCGGCTTATCCCACGCCGCTTTCATGGCATGCGTAATTTCAGCGGCATCATCGGCTAGAGCCAGTGGGCTCAAGCCCAGCAGTGTGCCTAGCAGTAGCGTCGCGATCAGGCGGGTGAAGGTTTGGCGCATGGTGTTTCTCCTGTTTAGTGGCCAGCGTGCGCGCTGCCCGATGCTTGATAAGTGATGGGTTCTACTTTGACTTCGACGACACTTTGGCCTGCTTTGGCAAAGTGTAGCGTCAGCGGGAATTTTTCGCCTTCCTGTAGCGCTCGTTTAAGACCCAGTAACATGATGTGATAGCCGCCGGGTGCCAGATGGGTTTCGCTATTGGCTTTGATCTCCAGCTGCGGCAGTGGGCGCATTTGCATGATGCCATCGACGACTTTCATGCTGTGAATTTCTACGCGTTCAGCCAGATCGCTACTTGCTTGTAATAATTGATCATCCTGTTTGCTGCGGATTTGCATGAACACACCCGCATTGCGAGCAGCGTTGACCGTCGTGCGCGCCCAGGGATGATGGATATTCAGGTGGGCGATTGTGTAGTCGTGCGCCAGCGACAGGCTGGCACTGGCCAGCAATACGCTGGCGAGCATGAATTGTTTAAGCATGGTTTAAAGCCTGAAAATGAATACGAATCGTATCGCCACTGAAGCCTGCTTTGAGCGGTCTGATGACGGCAAAAGCATCCGCTGCGCAAAGCTGGTTGGGCTGCGCTATTAAGGTTGCCTTGGGTGGCGATTCAAAATGAACTGCTGTGTCCGCTTGATTAGGCGGGGTATGTTGCGCTAAGGCTTATCCACGCTGCGGTGGAGCGTGACTCGGGGGGAGGGTATATATGCTGGTCGGTATAAAAAAACCTTCAGTCCGCGTCAGTCGGAGCGAGCTGACGTGCTCTCGAATTGAAGGTAAGGCCGACGGCGCCGGTGGTGGCGCCAGATGATTTCCCGCCTGAACGGCACAGCTTGGGCAAGCTGGCATGCCGTGTGCTGACGGGGAATCCGTACTGCTATTGGTTTGGAGATTGGCTGGCGTGCTGGCGGTGATTTTACTGCTGCTGGTGCTACAGAGCTGATTGAGTGCGGCCAGCGGATCGCTCTGCATGGTGTAGGCGTGGGCAAACGGCAGCAATAGGTACATCACCAGCGCCAGTAGCGCTAGCCAGAGTGTGCCTTGCCGATGAAAATGCCTTAGCTGCATGCTTAAAATCGTGAACCCAGTCAGGGTGTTGGGGAAAACTGCACAGATTCTAACCGAATCTGGCGAAATTCAGTGCTAATTTAGCGTTCCGGTCTGGCAAAGATTTTGTTCGGGAACAAAATTGGCACCTGCGCTACGCAGAACGCAGATGCCAATGGATCAAGCTTAATCCTTAAACCGAATCAGGCTTATTTCGGATAAGTATTGAGGTAGGCTTTGTGACCTTTGGCAAAATTGTAGCCATTGGTTTTGTCCCAGTTGATCGACCAGGTCATCACTCCGCGCAGATCTGGCTGCGCTGCGGCTGGCTTGTAGCTGCCGCAGTTTTGCAGCTTCATCAAGCAGTCGAGCGCTTTTTGCACTTCGGCGTTATTCATATAGCCGCCCGAAGGTGCCGCAGCAGGAATCGAAGGCAGACCAATACCCACTTGATCCGGGCGCAGCGGCGGGAAGAACTTGTTCGGGTCACGGCCCACATTGAAGCCGGTCAACAGCATGTCCGTCATCGCGACTTGGAAGTCAACTGTACCCTGGGTGTAGGTTTTGTCGTCCTTGCCGGTAATACCGCCCGAGTTGTAATGCTGAACATGCAGCAGGTTCAGCTCGTCACGCAGGCCGTGGATAATGCCTAGGTAACCACCCCAGATACCGCCAGATACGCCAAAACCACCCTGCACATAGGCGGTTTCTGGTGCCATCGTCAGCGTAAAGCCTGGGCCAAAGCGTTTTTTCAGCGCTTTCACACCGGCAACCAGATTCACGACTTGCGGGGTGGTTGGATTGCGGAAGTCTTCGCCAGCGGCAATCGACAGATTGTTTTCAATATCGATATCCACGCCATTAAAGCCGTATTTGGCAACGATGTCACCCAGACTCTGGATAAACACCTCACGTGCAGCCGGGCTGTCGATCACGATCGTGCCGTTAGCGCCGCCGAGCGAGACTTGTACAATCTTGCCTTTGGCTTGTTTTTCCTTGATGTCGGCAATGAATTCAGCTTCGTTAAATGCTTTGTCCAGCACGAACGTGGCTTTGCCCTTGGTCCAAGGATCGCCTTCCACAAAAGACACATTGATGATGTCGTATTCATCCGGTACGTCTTTGATGCGAATCACGCCAGAGCCATTTTCAAAGTTATGCCAGTAGCCCACGACAGCGTGTTTGGGCAGCGTTGGGCAATTGCTGGCGCAAGGCGTTGCCGTTGGTGCTGGCGTTGGTGTGGCAGTGACCACTGGCGTGGCGGTTGGTACTGGAGAAACGGTCGGGATAGGTGATGCTGTTGGTACTGATGTTGGGGTAGGTACGGCGGTTGGCGTTGGTGTCGCTGCTGTGCCGCTTACCAGTTTCCACGGGCCCCATTGATCGGCACCCGGTGCGTTGTTTTGGGTCCACCATTTGGCTTCGTACACTGCGCCGTTGTAGCTCACGCGCTGGCCGCCGGTGTACACCGCAGAGCTGCTCCAGGCGCTGACGCCAGAAATAGGCGTGGCAGTTGGTGCTGGTGTTGCCGTGGCGGGTGGCTGGGTTGGTGCATTATCGTGCGGGGTTGGTACTGCGGTGGGCACGGGGGTTGCGGTTGGTGCTGGAGTGGCTGTGCTATTGCTGGTGCCGGTTTCTTTCCATAGTGTTGGGGTGCTGGCCGGGTTCCAGTTAGCGCCTGCGTAGGCGGTGTGAGTGACTAGCGCGCTATAGGTTTTGCCGTTGTAATCCACCACCGTTCCTGCAGCATACGTGCTGCCTTCCTGCCAGGTGGCCGCGCTGACGCTGGCGGCGAGCATCAGCCCGCCAATGATTGCAGCAATACGGGTACGACGCATCAGGGTGCGTTGAGTCATTTTACGTCTCCATCCAGTTATTATCGGTATGCGGCTATTCTGTGGCCGCTATGGGTGCCAAATTTTCTCGGCCAGTTGATACTAAGTGATTCGGGTTCATGAGGCAATCTTGTGGCAAGTGCTTGTTGCAAAATACAATTTCTGCTTACAACCACATGACTAATGTGGGTATTGAATGAATATACTTCATCATTAATTATGTTTAATGATGATGTTATTCATGTTTGTGAATCGAGAAGTGATCGCCATGCCTTAGCAGTTACGCCCAGTCAGTTTCTAATTCCTCCTGTTCGCCTGTAAGAGGCAGCTTCTGAGCTGACCTAGCTGTGGCTGAAACCTTGCATCGCGTGGTTATGCGGCGGTGGATGATCCTTATAAAAAACAGACCCTGGTCTCGGCTCAAGACCAACACAAACGCACTCTGCAAACCAAACACCAACAGCCCTAGCGATCAAGTCCAAGCGTGGTGCTTGGGTGACGCGCGCGCTCTGAGCAAATGACCTAATGTTTGCGGCGCTTCCGGCTCCAGCACGATGAAAACTGCTTCCTCGGAAAACCCCTGCTTCGACAGAAAACTCGTCCTTCACTCAATGGTTTCCAATCGGCAATTTTTCAAACATAGGGTCTACGACCATGTTGATGGCGAACGCATGGTGCGAAACAAGGTCTGGTCCAAATGCTTCAGTAGTGGCTTGCATGAATAATATTCACGTTGTCGTTATATTTTATCATTTTTGTTCATGCTGCGGTTAGGGTATAAATTGCACCATGCTTAAAACGAAAATCTCGCAATACCTCTTCTGTGGATGAAATTTTCGTGGCGGACTGATATTCAATGGCACTATTTCCAAAATGAGCTTTCGGTGTGCTCAACGATAAAAATATTGCAGCTTATCCCTAATTACACCATAAGCTGTAAATCAGAAAAGCTGGAAACAAACTGTATTAGAGCGTCCGAAACTTAGCAATTTCAGAAAGAGCAAGCAATAGATTAGTGTGTTATTCATAATAAGGACGCCAAACTACAATGAGCAAAGATTTTACATTTTTTATTAAAAGTATCTGTTTTGATGAGAACTACCGTCCAGCAGACAATACACGCATTACAACCAATTTTGCTAACTTGGCAAGGGGGGAGCGTCGCCAAGAAAATTTGCGCAATACTTTAAGGATGATTGACAATCGTTTTAATGCTCTGGCGAATTGGGATAATCCTAAAGGTGATCGTTATTCTGTCGAGCTTGAAATTATTTCTGTTGAGATGAATGTTGATGTTGAAAGCAGCGCAAATGCTCTCCCTTTGATCGAAATGCTAAAAACAAGTATTGTTGATCGAAAAACAAACGAACGTATTGAAGGTGTTTTAGGAAATAATTTCTCATCTTACGTTCGAGATTATGATTTTAGCATATTGCTGCAAGATCATAATAAGGGGAGGGCTAAGTTTAGCATTCCGGATAATTATGGTGAATTGCATGGAAAGCTGTTCAAGAGTTTTGTAAATTCGAATGTATACAAAGATTATTTTAATAAGCAGCCTGTTATATGTCTGAGTGTGTCAAGCAGTAAAACCTATCAGCAGACTGCGAATCGGCATCCTGTACTGGGTATTGAATATCTGCAAGACGATTATTCTTTGACTGATGAGTATTTCAAAAAAATGGGTTTGAAAGTTCGCTATTTCATGCCTGCAAATAGTGTTGCTCCATTGGCTTTTTATTTCTCAGGTGATTTGCTTAGTGATTACACTGATCTTGAGCTTATGAGTACCATTAGCACAATGGAAACATTTCAGAAAATTTATCGTCCAGAAATTTACAATGCGAATTCAGTAGCTGGAAAAGCTTATCAACCTAGCTTGGAACACGAAGATTATTCATTAACTCGAATTATGTATGATCGCGAAGAACGTGCCCGTCTGGCCGTTGAGCAAGGAAAATTTGTTGAAGAGCACTTCATCAAGCCTTACCAGGCAACTCTTGCGCAATGGGCTGCAAATTACATTTGTTAATTAACAAAAATATAAAAGATAACTGATTATGAAAAAATTGTTACCAACCTCAACAGCAGGTAGTTTACCCAAGCCTTCTTGGCTTGCAGAACCAGAGAAATTGTGGTCGCCTTGGAAATTGCAAGGTGATGAATTAATTGAGGGGAAACACGACGCTTTACGTTTGTCATTGCAAGAGCAACAACAAGCAGGTATTGATATTGTCAGTGATGGCGAACAAACTCGTCAGCATTTTGTTACCACATTTATTGAGCACCTTAACGGTGTGGATTTTGAAAAACGCGAGACCGTTCGAATTCGTGATCGTTACGATGCAAGTGTACCTACCGTCGTTGGTGCGGTCTCTCGTCAGAAACCTGTTTTTGTTGAATATGCCAAATTTTTACGTCAGCAAACGAATCAAGCAATTAAATGGGCATTACCAGGGCCCATGACGATGATTGATACTCTTTATGATGGCCACTATAAAAGCCGGGAAAAACTTGCATGGGAATTCGCTAAAATTCTGAATCAAGAAGCCAAAGAACTAGAGGCGGCTGGTGTTGATATTATTCAGTTTGATGAGCCTGCATTTAATGTCTTTTTTGATGAAGTAAATGATTGGGGGGTTGCCACCTTAGAAAGAGCAATAGAGGGGCTAAAGTGTGAAACGGCTGTTCATATCTGTTATGGTTACGGTATCAAAGCCAATACTGATTGGAAAAAGACTTTGGGATCAGAGTGGCGGCAGTATGAAGAAGCTTTTCCCAAACTGCAAAAGTCAAATATTGATATTATCTCACTGGAATGTCACAACTCCCGAGTTCCAATGGATTTGATTGAGCTTATTCGGGGCAAGAAAGTGATGGTCGGCGCTATTGATGTGGCAAGCAATACCATTGAAACTCCAGAGGAAGTCGCTAATACACTCAGAAAGGCACTTCAGTTTGTCGATAGCGACAAACTCTATCCTTGCACCAACTGCGGCATGGCACCTTTGTCTCGTCAAGTAGCAAGAGGCAAACTTAATGCTTTAAGCGCTGGTGCTGCAATCGTTCGCAATGAATTGTTGGCATAATGCTAATCAATTAAATTTCCACAACAGAAGTAATTAAGTTTTACAGGGGCTAGATTGACGGCTCCTGTAGAATTGGAAAACTCGACATGGCTTTCCCATGTTATGTTGATATTATTTTTTATGGTCAGGTCAATAGTTTTCCATTTGGTAGAAAATAATATATTGGTTTAATTTCTTTGCTTGGTATGCTGATATTTTTAAGTAATGCTGAATTGATGAGTATTAAAATTGTGGTTCGCTTGAGGATTAAATGGTGATAGGATCGACTGAATTTAGAAGCGCAATGTCTCTGTTGACCAGTGCGGTCAGTGTTGTGACTACGGCAGGGGATTCTGGTTCTTATGGGTTTACTGCATCTGCAGTATGTAGTGTTACCGATTCACCGCCAACATTGCTAGTCTGTATGAATAGATCTTCAAATTCACATGCACATTTTTTAGAAAATAAAATTTTAGCAGTAAATGTCTTAGGGGCGCATCATCAATATATTTCAAAGGCATTTTCATCAAAAATAAGCCCAGAAGAACGGTTTGATTTTGGCGTATGGACAGAGCTGGAGACTGGCGCACCGGTGCTAGAGGATGCTTTAGTGAGTTTTGATTGCGAAATTGAACAAGTTCAAGAAGTAGGTACTCACGCTATTTTTATTTGTCGTGTTATAGCTATTCAACAAAGTCAACATGATCAAGGTTTGGTTTATTTTAATCGTACCTATAATTATGTTGGGCAGTCGAAAGTCGCTTAAAGCAAATTTTTTTCGGGTTTAGTTGTGGAATTAATAATATTTATTCTAATCGGCGTGTTGGCAGGATTTGCTGCTGGGCTTTTTGGCGTTGGTGGTGGACTTATCATCGTACCGCTCTTGTATGGGGTTTTTACCCAAATGGCTTATGACCCTGAAATCGTAATGCACTTAGCTTTAGGTACATCATTAGCGACTATTATTGTGACATCGATCAGCTCATTGCTGGCCCATCATAGCAATGAGGCCGTACTGTGGCCTGTATTCAAGAAACTAGCACCCGGATTAGCAGTCGGGTCTTTTTTGGGGGCCGGTATTGCAGGATTATTATCTAGTGCCAAGTTGCAGCTCATTATTGGCTCATTTGCAATTTGGGTGGCATATAAAATGTTTGTTGGTGCAAAAAAGGCAGTTGATCAGGGTAAAGTACTTCCATCAACGACTAAACAAATATGTGCAGGTGCAGGGATAGGCGTTGCATCCGCAGTTTTTGGAATTGGCGGAGGCAGTTTAACAGTGCCATATCTTAATTATTATGGTGTGGTTATGCAAAAAGCGGTTGGGACATCAGCAGCATGCGGATTGCCAATTGCAGTTGCTGGTGCAATCGGCTTTGTATTTTTTGGCGTAAATGACAGAGCTTTAGTTGCAAACAGCCTTGGTTATGTTCATGTTTATGCTTTTATTGGCATAAGCTCAATGAGCTTTTTTACTGCAAAGTTAGGCGCTAAAGTAGCACATTCACTATCACCCCAAATGTTGAAGAAGTGTTTTGCATGCTTATTAAGCACTGTTGGCTGTTACTTCATCTTTGAAGGGTTGTAATTAATTAACTGACTGATTTCATATCAGGGTGGCAGCCTATCTAGAATTTCACCCGCAGTTGCTCAGTGCTGCGGCCGCCGTGGTGCACTTTGTTAACAAGGTCAACAAGATCGGCGATTACGAAATCCCGCGCCGCTTGCGCCTGCAGGGACTGGGTGATGATAGCGCGTCGATTCGCGCCTTTGGCCTTGATGTGGTCACCGAGCTGGCCGAGCGCTTGCTGGCCAACGGCGCACCGGGCTTGCATTTTTACACGCTGAACTCGGCATCAGCCGTGTCGACAATATGTCAGCGCTTGGGGTATGGCGCTGTAGGTCAAGGCCAGATTGTCCTGCAGAGCAATACCCTTGAGCTGGTTTAAAGCGTTTTCTTCATCGGTGCCGCGCGGTTGCTGGGCACGATGCGGGCGCTCTGGCCATCGCTGATCACATCAACCTGCTGACCCACACTCAGGGCCAGATCTGCATCCTGAATCACCACCAGCCGCTCGCCATTATCGTGCATATGGATGGTCAGCTCTTTGGCCGGTTTGCGCATGATGTTTTTTTCAATCTGGTTGCCCAGCAAGCCGCCGAGCAAAGCGCCGATTGTGCCACTAATCACCGTACCGCTGCCCTTGCCGATATTGGACGAAGCGCCCACACCGCCAATCACCGCGCCCACAATCGAGCCGATGCCGGTGCTGCTATCGTCGATCTGCACATCGCGCACATTCTCGATCACGCCAGCGCGTGCAGTGGCCAGCTGTTTCATTTCGTTTTTCTTGTATACATTGGCTGAATCGGCAGTGATGCAGCCTGTCAGTACCGTGCAGAGGGCGAGCAGGGCGCCGAGCAAATAGTGTCGAGTGCGCATGGCAAGCTCCTTGATCTGTCGTTGAAAGAATAAAAACTATTCTACGCTTTCAAGCGGATGATGACACTGTGCATTCTGCCAAGCCTTAGTTGTGCTGGGAAAACCGCTGTGCTTCGAGTGCCTCGTCTGCGTTAGACTGTTTCATAAGACGCTTGGCCGTGTACATTCGCAGGTCGGCACAGCTTAGCAATTGCTGTTCAGTCAGTCCGTCAGCCGGGTAGCAGCTAAGCCCGACGCTGGCAGCTACACGGATTGTGTGACTGCCCACTTGCACGGGCGCGTTGATCTGCGCGACCAGCTTATCGGCCACCGCTTGCGCGATCGTGGCATTGGCGTTGTCCAGCAAAATCACAAATTCATCGCCACTCAGGCGGGCAACCATATCCATCTGGCGGACTCCGGCGCACAGCCGCCGGGCTACTTCTTGCAAAAGACCATCTCCGGCAGCATGCCCGTAGCAATCGTTGATGGCCTTAAAACCATTCAGATCCATAAACAGCAAGGAGAAAGGGTGGTGTTCGCGCTCAGCACGGGCGATGGCATGGCCTATGCGCTCGGCCAGCAGCACGCGGTTGGGAAGCTGGGTCAGATCATCGTACAAGGCCATTCGTTTGAGCTGTTCTTGCAGGGTTTTGTATTCGATGGCGGAAGCAATCTGGCCGGAAACAAATTGCAATAATTCAAGATCTGGGGCCTCGTAGCTCACGCTGCCTTCATAGCTGCCCAAGGCCAGCACACCAAAGGCGCCGCGCCCGGCATTCAAAGGAACCCCCAGCCAGCTGGTCAGCCTGCGGCCATCGGTATGCGGGATTGCGCAGGACAATTGCGCCGCATCATTTAGCAGCAAGGGCTCGCCAGAGGCAAGAATCTGGTCGAACATGGCCGACAGCCCCATCGCCGCTGCGTGCTGATTGGCCAGTGCCTGCGGGTAGGGAAAAACTAGTCTTGCGTCCTGGCCGGGCCGGATGGCAACGGTGAAAGCCGTAGCAGGCAGCAGCTGGCCAATGATCTGATGGGTTTGTCGATACAGAGCTGGCAGATCGTCGGCTTCGATGACCAGCTGGGCAATTGCATACATTGCCGCCTGCATGGACTGGGCCCGTTTGCGGACAGTGACATCCCTAGCCACCGCAATGCGCACGCGCTCGGTCTCTGACCACATCGCCGACCACATGATGTCCACCAGATGGCCGTTTTTATGGATGTAGCGGTTTTCAAAGCCAACCCATGGCCGTCCGGACATGACGTTGCCAGCTTCGGCCAGCGTGCGTTCACGGTCTTCGGGGGCAACCAGGCTGATCATTTCGCGCCCGATCATTTCGGCCTGCGTATAGCCAAAAACCCGCTCGCAACCCGCGCTGACATATATGACGCGACCATGCTCATCAACCACGCAAATGGCATCCAGCAGCTGGTTCAGTATGCTGGCCAGCAGCGAATAATGTTTGACTTCCATCTTCATGAAATGGCTTCCAAAAATAAACCGCCACCGGCTTTCAATGTTGGATACAGAGTAGTGAATCGTGCCACCGGCGTGATGAGTCCATGGCTTGAAACGATTGCAGGATTCATCTTAAGCCAAGTCTGCGTATCTGCTAGCTTCGATTGTGGCCAGATTGTCTCTCTGCCGCCTATTGGCTGCAAAACTTAAGTTGCGCCATGTCGTGGTAGACGCACATTAATTGTGGCCGGACGAAGGAGAATCCCTAGCGCACTACGATGTCTGCTCCAGCATCGGCAGCAGGGCAGACAGGCCTTGATCGAGTGCTGTGCGCTGCGCATCGGATAGTGGCGACAGGATGTGCTGCAGATTGCGGGTGTGCGCTTCGATGGCTTCATCAATCAGCGTCAGGCCGTTCTCGCTCAGCTGCACCAGCAGGCTGCGGGCATCTTGCGGATTGGCTATGCGGCAGACCAGGCCCCGGTTTTCCAGCTGTTGCAATTGCCGGGTCATCGTACCCGAGGCCAGCATCAGTGCCGAAAACAGCGCGGTGGGTGCCAGGCAATATGGCGCGCCAGCGCGGCGCAGCGTGGCCAGTACGTCAAACTCCCAGCTGCTTAAATCATATCGCGCAAAGAGCTGATCCATTTGCCGCTGCATCAAGGCTGCACTGCGTTTAAGCCGGCCTGCCGTACCCATGGCGCGCGTGTCGAGTGCCGGTTTTTCCTGTTGCCACTGCGCTAGAACGCCATCGACAAAGTCGGCTGGCCCTATTGCTGCTGTCTGTGCTGCTTCTTTCATTTTTATTCCCTCAATATATCTTGCATTCGAGATAAATTGCCCGTAGAGTGATTATATCTTGAATGCGAGACAAAATCATGCGCGCTTTGTTAAACCCTCATTTACTGCTCACCGCGCTGGCTCCGCTGATCTGGGGTTCCAGCTATATCGTGACTTCCCAGCTCTTGCCGCCCGATCGGCCGTTTACGGCGGCGCTAATCCGTGTGTTGCCCGCCGGGCTGATTTTGCTGGCGCTGCAATGGCAGCGCCCAGCTGCAGGTCAGTGGAGCAAGGTATTGCTGCTGTCGCTGCTGAATATCAGCCTGTTTCAATCGCTGCTGTTTATTGCGGCTTATCAGCTGCCCGGCGGTCTAGCGGCGGTGATCGGCGCGATTCAGCCTTTGCTGATTCTGGCGCTGATCTGGATGTTGGAAAAAATCAAACCTGCATTCTGGCTGGTGTGCGCCTGCCTGATGGGCGTGCTGGGCATGAGCGCTTTGCTACTGGCTCCCGATAGCAGCTGGAGCATATCCGGTGTACTGGCGGCATTGGCAGGAGCGGCGTGTATGGCGACGGGTACCTATTTAACCCGGCGCTGGGCTTTGCCTCTGCCGGTGCTGGCGCTCACGGGGTGGCAGCTCTTACTGGGCGGGGTGCTGCTCTTGCCGGCCATGCTGTGGCTGGATGCGCCACTGCCAGCTTTAAGGCCCAGCCAGCTGCTGGCTTATGCCTACCTATGTATTTTTGGCGCGTTGATTGCCTATGTGCTGTGGTTTCGCGGCATGCGCTCGCTATCGGCTGTGGCGGTGTCTGCGCTGGGTCTGCTTAGCCCGCTGTCGGCAGTGGTGTTGGGCTGGTGGCTGCTGGGCGAGGCAATGAGCCCGCTGTCGCTCGCCGGTTTGTTGATTGTTTTTGCCAGTGTCATGGCGGTGCAGTGGTTTGCGCGGCCCGTTCCTTCATCCCTTCAGGAGAAATAAACCATGTCATATTTCATCCCACATCCCAACCCACATCCTATCCATCAACTGATCGAGGCGCGCCGTTCGATCAATCATTTTGACCCGCAGTGCCAGCTGGACGATCAGCAGATTGAAATGCTGGTCGATCTGGCTACACGCTCGCCCAGCGCGTTTAATTTGCAAAACTGGCAATTTATCGCCGTGCGCAGCCAGCCGCACAAGCAGCGCTTGCAGCAACTGAGTTTTGGCCAGCAAAAAGTGGCCGACGCAGCGGTGACATTTATTGTGTGCGGGGTGCGCAATGGGTATCAGGCGCTGGCCAGCGTGCTGGCAGGCTCGGTGGAGCAGGGGGCTATTCCGGCTGCACTGGCCGATAGCTGGGTGGCCATAGCCAGCGCCACCCAGCACGAGCAGCCGCAAGCGCAGCGCGACGAGGCCATCCGTTCGGCATCCTTAGCCGCAATGACGCTAATGCTGGCCGCCGAAGGCATGGGGCTGGGCAGCTGCCCGATGACAGGATTTGATCACGACGCGCTGATTGAGGAATTTGCACTTGGCGACGAGCTGATTCCGGTCATGCTGGTCACCGTCGGCCGCCCGCTGGCGAGCAACTGGGCGCAAAAGCCCCGCAAGCCGCTACAGCAGGTGTTGACTGTGGTTTGAGGATTGGTTGGAGTAATGCCTGAAATATATATTCAGCCACCCTCGGGTGGCTGGCCTGCTTAGAGTGCGCGGCGGCGATACCAGCCGGTGAGTGAATAGCGATCACGCCGAGCTGGTAGCACTTCATGCTCGAACCGATCCGACATAAACACCGCCAGCGTGCCGCCGTAGGGGGTGACGTCCAGCTGCTCGCCGTCATTCAGGTACAGCCGCAGCTGGCCGCCATCGTCGGTGTGCCAATCCGGATTGAGGTATTGCACCACGGTCACCACGCGTGTGTCCTGCGCGCGGTGCTGATCCAGATGACGCTGGTAAAACGCGCCCACCGGATAGTGGGCAAAATGCCATTCCAGCTCGGCCAGGCCCAGAAACAGCTCGCGATTGAGGTGCTGCTGCAATTGGGCCATGCGTGCATTGGCTTGCTGCATGGCTTCATCGTGATCTTCAATCCACAGCACCGAATCGCCGCGAATATCATTGCGCACCTGATGCGCTGCCTCGCGGCCAACGCCAGCGCGGTGAAAAGCCTCACGTCTTTGCTGCGCCAGCTGATGCAGCTCGCTCACCGTTTGGGCATCAAGAAAATCGGGCACAATGATCCAGCCCTGCTCGGCCAGCGCATCGCAGATCGAGGTGTATACCGCTTCACTCATTGACTTTGTCTACCTGTTTGGGCGCAATAAAAAAATCGACCGGACGCTGCCAGAACCGTTTCCACAGCAGGCCGAGTACGGGTTGCAATTCACCCAGGCGGCGTTTGCGCGAGCGCAGCGCCACCCACAGGGCCAGTACAAAGCTGGTGACCAGATTGGTGGTACCGATCAGCGCCACGCCGAGCAAGCCCCAGATCACACTCCACATCGGCAGGTAAAAATCATTGGCCGCCAGCACAAAGGAGAAATTGGCCGCCGAGAAAGTAATGTGGCGAATATCAATCGGCAGGCCTAGCAAAATCCCTACCGTGCCAATGCAGCCGAGCATAAAGCCGAAATAGAAATTCCCCGCCAGCGCGCCCAGATTGTGCTCGATATACTGTGCCAGCCGCTGGCTACGATAATCGCCAATGGTTTTGCGCAGTAGTGGCAGGGCGGCAATGCGCTGCGGAATCTTGTTATACAGCGCCTTATTGTCGTAGTAGCCCGAAATCAGCCCGGCCATAAACAGGCAGACACCGGCAATCGCCGCATGCGGCACGCCCATGCCGGAAATCGGCATCAGATCATGCATCAGATGCGCAGCTTTTTCGGGGCCGACCACATGGCTGCCCAGGCTATCCCACCACAGCCAGGCAATCGCCAGCGCCACCGGCATGGCCAGCAACACATTGCCCAGAATGGCAATAAACTGCGTGCGTACCACTTTGACGATCAGCTCGACCAGCGTGCCATAGCCTTCCTTGCTACCCGGTGCGGGCAGGGCGGCGGCAATGCGGGCAGCAGTCATTGCGGGCTGCTTGGTGGCAATGGTGCAATGCATGATGTGAATCAGCATAAAGCCGATGGCGTAATTCAGGCTGAAGGCAAATGCTTCGAGCAGCAGCGGCAGATGCGCCTTGCTGATCAGGATTTTAATCAGCGCCATAAAGCCGACCACCACCCCGGCACCAGCGGCTGAGCGGAACATATCCAGCCATTCGCGGCGCGATTCGCTGGTGTAGTGCTCGCCGGTATGGCTGGCGTGTTCGGTAATCTGCAGCGCCAGCAGCTCGGTATTTTCGCTAAATACATCGCGCACGCTGTTTTTGCGGTTTTCTGCCGTGACCAGTGCCTTGAACAGGCGAATCAGCGCGTCGGCCTGCTCGCCTTTGGGGTCGACCAGCTCGAATAGCAGCTTCATGCGGTCGATATGCTGCTTTAAGCGCAATAAATGATAAGTCAGGCTGACCGATGCGCCGTTTTTGGACGCGTATTTCCACACCTTGCCCATGATCGCTTCGCACTGTTCCAGCAATACCAGTAAATGGCTGTGGTCTTCGTCCGGCGCTCGGCGCGCGGTGAGATCGTGGCGGTATTGCTCGATGTAATTGAGCACTTCGGCATTCAGGCGCACAAAGGGCGACTCGAAGCGCTCAACATCCGGGTGATTGCGGATGATTTCCGGCTCCAGGCCAATGGCCGAAATCCGGCACGACAAAACCTGGATGGCTTCCAGCTGCTGCAGGCGGATATGCGGCGGAACTTCGTTTTCCTGCAGCTCGTGCATATGTAGTGCCTGGCCGATTTCATACCATACCTCCTGGGGGAGTGCGTCCAGCCACAAGTAATCATTTGGCTTGTGGAAGATTACCCCCAGTAAATCACTGAAATGCTCTTCATTGATGGTGGGAGGCAACAGCTTGGCACCAATGCGGCGCTTCACCGCCGTCATCATGCTCTCGTTGAGCAAGATGCCCGTCTCGGTATACAGATTTACCTGCCGGGTATTGTCGAGTAGCGAGAAAAACTCACGACGCAAAGAAGCCCGGTATTCAGGATTTTGTTCCAGCAGATAACACAGCGCGCGAATATTATTCACCGCCGTCACCTGATCATCCGCCCTAGCTGGGCGCAGTGCATTGACCAGCGCAGTGAGTTTGCCCAGTGAATCCTGATCGGTCTTGCTGTTTTGCATCTCGCGCAGCAGTTGTTCCATTGCTTATATCCTCTCTGATCGGGCATTACCAAATTGGATTTGGTTTCTGCAGAAAGTTAGGTTCAATTTGTTTTTCTACGGCTGAAAAAGAATAGAGCCACGCTCAGTAAAAAAGATCCGATACATATCGTCGCTACAATTGTGGCGTCGAGCGCCAAGCAATCATTGTTATTGCTGCGACATACCCGAAAAAATACATGTCCACCTTGAGCATATTGATAAAAAAGCAGGTATCCCGATAGCAGCGTAAACACAAAACAGATTACCGCGATACATTTTAAAAATATTCGGCTGAATTTTGTTCTTATCGTCATGATGCGCCTTTTGCCGCTCAGACAATGTGTGGTGCCGTTGCCACTTCAAGTTGCGTCAAATAAAACATCGCCTGTTCACGATTTTCTCCGCACATTTCCATCGAAGGTTGCAGCCCGCCGCAGACGGCGGGTCGGCTGGCTTGCCCGAATAATTCGCACCTTAAATCGTCCATTAAATGCAGGCAGGGCAGCCCCGCCGCTTTGCCATGCGGGTGTTTGGGGGTCGGGCTGGAAATGGATGGGGCGGTGCAGCAGGCACCACAGTGTGATCGACATTGCATTGCGCCGATTATACCTGATACCTGTCTACATCAAGTCTGACAAGGTTGGTGCTTAGTGGGCGCGGCTTTGGTACATTGGCAGACTGATACCAGCGGGCTACCCGCAAGGCCGTTAGAGCCACCATGGATGGAGTTTAAAAATGTTACGTACAGTTTTACTGGCAGCCAGTCTTAGCTTGGCCGCGTCAGCTTCTCACGCCCAAGCGGCGCAATCATCAGTTGATCAGTTCTTCGTCAATGAATCATTTGAAACTGGCACGGCGCTGCCGAATGACTGGAGCTTCATGGCCTGGCAGCCCAATATTTCCAAAGCCACGCTGGAAGCGGCCGCCGCTGCCGATGGCAAGCAGGTGCTGCATTTAAGCAGCAGCAAGCCCAACCATGTGCGGGTGAATAAAACCATCGCCGTTGAGCCCAATCAGACATATTTATTTCAGGCCAAAGTCAAAGCGCGCGGCGCAAATGCTGACAAACTCGCAGCCGTGATCGGTGTTGAAGGCGTCTACGATGTGAGCGAAACGGTGCGTACCGATGCCGACTGGCAGCTGCGTCAGGTGTATATCAAATCGAACGATGCGCAGGAACTCCAGCTCTTGCTCGGGCTGGGGCATTTTGGCAATGAAAATCAGGGCGAGGCGTGGTTTGATGCGGTGAGTCTGGAGAAGGTTACCGAGATTCCGGCCGGTGCCAAAGTGCTCGAAATGCCGCGCTCGCAAGCCAAAACCGAGAATGTAACTGCCGCACTCAGCCCCGCCGCGCAAGGCAAAGCCGCGCCGTGGCTGATGCTGGTGGGATCGACGCTGGTGCTGTCGGTGATCGGCATGGGTTTGGCTATGCTGCTGATGCGCCGGAATGTCGTCGTCAAAGATGGCGCGAAGGATGCCGCATGATGAGCGCGCCAACCTTAGAAAACCCGCACGCGCCAACGAGCGCGGCGCAGCATATCGCGATTGTTGATGGCTTGCGCGGCTTGGCGATTTTGCTGGTGGTGCTGTTTCACTACTGGCAAATCACCTGGTGGGTGATTCCGCTGCCGTTCACCGAAGGGCGGATCAATTTCGAGATGATCCAGTACGCTGGCGCACTGGGTGTTGAATTGTTTTTCTTTCTCAGTGCATTCTGTCTGGCGTATCCGCACGCCAAAGTGATGCTGGGCAAGGGCAGTTTGCCGAGCATTACCCACTACACCTATCGGCGCGCGATTAAGATTTTGCCCTCGTACTGGCTGGCGATGCTTTTGCTGCTGGTGCTGCTGCCCGAGATGTACCCCACCAGCGCGCAGCGTGGCTATTGGACCGATATTTTGATGCACCTGGGCTTTGTGCATAATCTGTTCCCCGACACGCACGGCAGCATTAATGGCGTGTTCTGGTCGCTGGGCGTCGAGGTGCAGTTTTATGTGATCTTCCCGCTACTCGCATGGGGCTTTCGCCGTAAACCGTGGCTGGTGTTCGCGCTGATGTGCGCCGTGGCGCTGATTTATCGCCACTGGACGCGCACCTTGCCGGTGGGTGAGTTTATTAATCTGAATAATCAGCTGCCGGGCTTTCTTGATCTATTTGGCGGCGGCATGCTGACGGCATATTTGCTGGTTTGGGTGCGAGAACAAGGTACGAGTGTGCTTAGCGCAGTGAAATCAGGCATGGGTGTGATCGTTGCGCTCGCGCTGCTGACGATGCTGCTGCTGTTCAATGATCTATATCAGGTGCGTTTCGAACCCGATTCTTATCCGATCTGGCAATCGCAACATCGGCTGTTTTTTTGCTTTGTACTGATCGCGTTCACCGTCGCGGCCACGTACGCGCACGCGGTTTGCCGCACCATCCTCGCCAATCGCGCGCTGACCTTTTTATCGCTGATTTCGTACAACCTGTATATCTGGCACCAAGTTATCGCCCGCGTGATCAAAGAACACGGCTGGTGGACCGCCGCCACGCCTACGCCAACTGACGATCCTACCTGGCGCTGGACGATGTTTTTCATCGCTTTCATCGCCTCCATCATCGTCGCCAGCTTGATTACCTACTGCTTCGAGCGGCCATTGCTGCAATATGGCGTGAAAGGCTGCTGGATCAGGCTGAAAGACAAAATGGCAGGGTATATGGCTGAAGATCGCTCCAGTATTGAGCTAAAAGGCAATACATAGTCAGTGTATTTTGCTGGATAGTGCGCGTAAGTCCTGCAGGGGATTGCATACCTTGGCTGTTGGAATCTTTGAAAATCAAGACGCCATTCTGATGTTAAAAAGGCCGCATTCGCGGCCTTTTTAACGTGGAATTTTCTCGCCAGCGTCACGATATCATTGAGCTGCGGCTCACCAGGTGTATTGCAGGTATGTGGAAAATGCGCCGCTGCCTTTTGATTTTACCAATGGGCTATCGGCGGCATCGCCCAGTAGCTGGTTGTATGTCACATTGCTGATTAGCCGCAATTCTTTGTTGATCGGTACAATGCCCGTGATGCCCACGCTGGCCAAAGTCAGGCCGCTGCCCGCCTGATACGCTTTAAAGCGGCTGTTTTTGGCTTGTTGGGCTGTTACCCCGTACCAGCGCTGCTGATATTTGCCATTGCTGGCGGTGAGTGCGCTGTTCAGCGTCAAGGCAAATTGCTCGCTGGCGTATGCGGTGTAATCGGCACCCAGCGTTAGTTGCACACCGCGATTTTTCTCCGATAAGCCCGTTGTGATCACGCTGGAAAGCTCGACATCTCCCAGGGTGTAATTGACCGACGCGCCAGCTTGCAGCGCGGAACTAATCTTGCCCATGCCTTTGAAAGTGATTTTGTCGGTGAGCTTGTCTTTCTCATCACGTGAGGCGCTTTGCCCCAGAAAAACGGCGGCTTGCCAAGCCGGATTGTCGGTGTAGCTCCAGCCTATGCCATTGCTACTACTGATAAAAAAGCCCGAGCGATGTGCGACTTCCAGGCTGGCCATTGGGCTGGCTTTATATTTCTTGCCACCCAGCACTTCGGGCGCATAGGCCACGCCCAGACCGGCAGCGAGCTGCCAGTTGTCGCCCTCGCTGGCCTCGGCCCACAGGCTTTGCAGGCGCGACAGACCTTGCTCGGTGCCCGAGCCTAGCGTGAGCTCGCTGGCAAAACTGATCGGGCTCAGAATACATACAGATAAAATCAATGGTTTAAGCATGATGGACTTCCTTGGAGGTTATTCTTTGCTGGGGCTGATTAACCCGCAGGGCTTATTGCATAAATGCCCGAATCGCCCTGAGTACTTCGTCCTGATGCGAGATAAATACATAGTGGTTCGCACCGGGCAGCACCAGCGTTTGCTGCTTGGCCATGGTTCTGGCAAATAAATCGCGTTGCTGTTGATAAGCGGGCAGCAGAGTCTGGTTTATGGCAGTTTGCGCAATTAGCCATTGGCTATCGGTGGGTTTAAGCCAGGGAAAAACGTCACTGGGCTTTTGCGGCTGGGCATAAATGGCCAGTGCAGGTGCTTTGACCTTGCTGTAATCGGGCGCAATCACACCGGTGATCAGCTGCACCTCAATGTGCTCCGGTGTGACCTGTTCGGTAATCTCGCCTTGAGGGGTGGTTTTCACCAGTGCGCGAATTTCCTCCTCCGGCCAGCGTACCCCACGTGTTTGCTGACGGTAATTCTGCAATCCGCTAATCGATGCAACTTGCGTCGCTGTAGGCTCTGGTTCGGCTATGGCTGGCATTTTTTCAAGCAGTACCGGGAGCATGGCGGTGCGATCATAGGCGGCATCCAGATAAACCAGTCGTGAGACGCGCTCTGGATGAAGCGCAGCAAAGCGGGTCATTTCATCGCCAGCAATTGAATGGCCGATGAGCGTGACGCGATTCAATCCCAGTGCGTTGATGGCCGCGTGCAGGTCATTGCTCAGCGTGGCCGTATCGTAGCCGGTGCTGGGTTGGCTGGACGCGCCATAACCACGGCGACTTAAAGCAATCACCCGGTACTGATCGCTGAGCATGGGGGCAAAACGGGTGTATATATAAGCGGTATTGCCACCCCCGGCCAGTAATATCACCGGCTCGCCTTTGCCGCCAAAATCCAGATATTCCAGATTGATATTGTTGCCAATCGAGAGTAAGCCCTGCTTTGGCGGGCTAAGCCGGATATTGTTTGGCGCTCCTGTGCTCGTTGGGCTTGGCGCAGGTGTAGCGGTGGCAGCCGGGCTTGGTTTCGGTGTTGTCTTGGTGTCGGTAGTGCATTTTTTCAATTCATCAAGCGAGGCCTTAGGATTTTTCTTCAGGCAGTCGATTGTCGGATCGCGGTATGCACCACCGCCGCAGGCGCTCAGTGCGCAAATAAGCGAGCTGTAGATAAGGCAGTGGGCAAAGCGGCTAGAGATGGGCATGGCAAACTTCCTGAAAGTGGTGACCATGCCATTATCTTGATGTATTCCTTAATGCAAGCTTAAGGAGCTATAGCGTCGAGCAGCTTATCCTGGGGCATCCTGATTCGGTGTTTTCAAACCTGAAGAGCACAATTGAATAAGCCCCTGAGGCTTGTGCCTGCAGGGGCTTTTCTGGCCGATTCTTTGCGCTAGATCGGCTTAGTTGATTCGCTTGATGCGAGTCAGTGCTGGTACCGCTACCGAACCAGTCTGGCTTTGGGCTTTGATATAGGCTTCAAATGCATCCACGTCTTGCGCGCCGCCGAGGATATTGGTTCCCTTCGTCAGCACGGTAAACGCATCGCCACCAGTCGCCAGATAGTTATTCACGGTAATCCGATACGTCATCACCGCTGAAATCAATGAGCCATTGAGCATCACCGTATTGCGCAATACGCGCTGACCGGCTGGCTGCGTGCGGTCATAGCTGTAGCTAAAACCAGTCGAGACATGCAATACACGATCAAACGGCTGGTTATTGCTGTAGCCGGTAAATTGCTGCTCCAGCAATTCGATCAAATCAGCGCCCGTTACCGTCATCGACACCAGCGTGTTGCCAAATGGCTGTACGGTAAACAGCTGACCGTAGGTCACGTTGCCGCTCGCGTCAGGCGTCAAATCGGCCCGCACACCGCCCGGGTTCATCAAGGCGATTTGTGCGCCGCCCAATTTGGCCGGGCTCGTGGCCGCCAATTGCGAATCGGCAATCACATTCCCCAAGCTGCTTTCACCGGCCGTATTGAGTGTTTTAGACAGCGCACCGGCGAGCTTACCTACAATGCGGTTTTCTAGTGGCTTCACCAGATTATCGTATTTGGTAATGATCGCAGTCTGGATGCTGTCTTTGGCAACATCATTACTCACAACAATGTTTTTCGCCGACGATTTGATAATATCGCGGGTTTTTGGATCGATGGTGAGGTCAATCTCGGAAATCACGCGGCCATATTGATTCGCACTGGTCACCAGCTTGCCATTGATCTGGCAGTTGTACGCTTGATGCGTATGACCTGACACCACGGCATCGACCGCCGGATCGAGACGTTTGACGATATCCACAATCGCGCCCGACACGCCTTTACATTCATTGAGGCCACCGCCTTGAGTTGCACCCTCGTGCACCAGCACCACGATTGACTCGATGCCTTGTTTTTTCAGCTCCGGCACCAGCGCATTCACCGTGTCGGCTTCGTCTTTAAAGCTCAGACCTGCCACACCGCTTGGCGTCACAATTTGCGGCGTGTTTTTCAGCGTCATACCAATAAACGCGACTGGCACACCGCCAAAGGTCTTGGTCTGATACGCAGGGAACAAGGTTTTGCCGCTGGCGGTATCGATCACGTTCGCCGCCAGAAATTTGAATTTGGCTCCGGTAAAGGTCGCACCGCCTTTGCAGCCATCGGTCGGATGGCAGCCACCATTTTGCATTCGCAAGACTTCATCACGACCATCGTCAAACTCATGATTGCCGACCGCATTGAGCTCCAGACCCAGCTCATTCATTGCCTCAATCGTCGGCTCATCGTGAAATAGCGCCGAAATCAATGGGCTAGCACCGATCAAATCGCCGGCCGATACCACGATATTGTTGGGGTTTTTGGCCTTCAGCGTTTTAATCCAAGTCGCCATATATTCGCTGCCACCGGCCGCGACCTTGATGGTTTTGCTCGCGTCAGCCGGATCGGGAATCGTCACCGTGCCACCGGGTTTCAAATTGCCATGAAAGTCATTAATCGCCAGCATTTTTACTTCGATCGGTGCGCTGGCAGGTGCTGGCGTGACAGATGGATTGCTGATAATGGCATCGTTGCTGCCGCCGCAGGCGTTTAGTACGCCGGCCAAGGCTAGCGCAATGGCTAAAGTTGTTGGTTTATGCATTATTTCCCCCTGTTGTAAGTAGGGGAAAGCTTAGGCTGCATCGATGACGGAACGATGGCTATTTGATGAACAAACCGTGAATACAGGAAAACACTTACTCCACGATACCATCCAATGTATGTGCATGGATGCTAATAACAGCAAGGATTTGAATGGGATACCCCTTGGGAATCAAGCTACTGCACAGCCAGCAATGTT
Organism: Chitinibacter sp. FCG-7; assembly: GCF_040047665.1. Taxonomy (NCBI): domain Bacteria; kingdom Pseudomonadati; phylum Pseudomonadota; class Betaproteobacteria; order Neisseriales; family Chitinibacteraceae; genus Chitinibacter; species Chitinibacter mangrovi. The sequence continues at coordinate 1,086,047 of NZ_CP157355.1, read as the reverse complement.
CCGGCATGAAATATTCGCGGCTTGAACCCCATTGGGTGTGCAGGCATGACAGCGTCTTGCTGTGTTCGATCCCGTTTGGTGATGTCGGAGAAATGCTCGAAGGGTGAAGACCAAACTGTGGATTCAGTTGCTTATTTCTGTCTACTGATTTTCCTTGTGCTTCGTGATTTGAGCCGGGCTCGCGGCTGAATCATGAAGTGGGGTTTGTTGCTCTGCTTCGCTACGGCGTTCTATGGCCGGGCGTCTTGATGCGGCGGATGATGTTTGCGCGGCGATGATGCGATCCAGATCGATTGGACAGTGGCCAAAACCCCACATGATGAGCTCCCGTTTAAAAGCCGAATTCAAGCCTGGCTGTTACCGCGTGCCTGATTCGGTGTGATTGATCATGTCCAGCACTATGACAGGGGCAAGCTTTGGCTAAGCTTAAGGTTCTTCGGGTAAAGTGGCGGCATGCATATCCTCATCATTGAAGACGATCTCGATCTCGGGTTCGCACTGCAGCAGGCGCTCAAAGCCGAAGACATCAGCAGCGAATGGCGGCGCAGTATTGCCGACGCGCCGCATTACGCACAGGACATGGCTTTTGATTGTGTGCTGCTTGATCTGACGCTGCCCGACGGGCTGGGCTTTGATTTGCTCCGGCGCTGGCGGCGGGCGGGTATTGCCACGCCGATTATTGTGATTACCGCGCGTTCGGCGCTGGATGATAGGCTGGCGGGGCTGGATGGCGGGGCGGATGATTTCATTATCAAACCGTTTGCCACCGAGGAGTTGATTGCCCGCATGCGCGCTGTTTTGCGCCGTTATGCCCAGCAGGCCAGCGATGTCTGGATCATTGGCGAGCTGCACATTGAGCCACGGCGTTATCAGGTGAGTCTGGCGGGCGTGCCGCTGGAGTTGTCGCCGCGCGAATTTCATCTTTTGCTTGAGCTGGCCAGAGAGCCCGGGATTGTGGTGCCGAAAAGCGCACTGGCGCAGCGTCTGGAGCCGCTGGGGGATGCGATTGATTTTGGGGCGCTGGAAGTGCATCTGTCCAATCTGCGCCGGAAAATCGGCGCGCAAAAAATCCGCACCGTGCGCGGTGTTGGCTATATGTTGGTGAAATGAAACGCTATCTCGATTACTTTGGCCCCAGTCTGATTCGCCGCGTGGTGCTGGCGATTTTGCTCGCTTTTGCCTTGGTCTGGGTGGTGCTCGCCCTGTATGGCTATTGGTCCGAGACCAATCCAGCCGAGCGTGATCGCATGCTACTCACCCAGGGCAAAATGATGGTGCAGGTGCTGGAGAAAGCGCAAACCGATACCGAGGCCAAGATGGTGATGGCCACTCATTCCGATTTGTACAACTTAAACTATCGTGAGCTGCAGATACCCCGCGTGATGCTATTTCAGCTCAGCAATGCGCAGGGGCGCTTGCTGTATCTGTCGCCAGAGGCTCAGGCGCGCGCTCTGCCGCAAGGGAATACGACGCTGTACGATATCCGGCTCAATGGCGAAACTTATCGCGTTTTTCACGCCAAGACCCCGCGCTGGGAATTAATGTGGGCGGTGCCCAGCTTGAATTCGTTCTGGTTTTTCAAAATGGTGGTCGTCAGTATGACCATTCAAATGCTGATTGCCTTGCCGATCATGATCCTGACCATCTGGCTGGTCGTTGCCCGTGGCTTGCGCCCATTGCGTGTCTTGTCCGGCACCATTGCCGCCAAACACCGCGATGATCTGTCGCCGCTCAACTTTGCCAGCCCCTATGCCGAATTAAAACCACTGACCACTGCACTGGATCACCTGCTTGATCAATTGCGCGGCAAAATCGAGCGGGAACACGCTTTTGTGCAGGATGCCGCCCATGAGTTGCGTACGCCCATGGCGGTGATTTCCGCGCAAGCGCATGTACTGACACTGGCGGCCACGCCTGCCGAGCGAAAAACCGCTGAAAAAAATCTGGAGCAGGCCATTCATCGCGCCTCGCATCTGATCGCGCAGCTGCTCGATATGTCGCATATCGATAACGATCGCCTTAAGCCCGACGAGCTGATTGATGTTGCGGCCTTGCTGCAGCGGGAGCTGGCCCGCCTAGTCCCTGCGGCGATGGCACGGCAGATCGAGTTATCACTGAATGCGCCCGATACGCTGCCATGCCGCACGGACAGCAATGCGCTGCAAACCATCGCGCAAAATCTGCTGAATAACGCCATTTTGTATGTCAACGAAGGCGATCAGATCGAGGTGCAATTGCAGGTGCTCAATGCCTGTCTGATTGTATCGGTGGCCGACAATGGCCCGGGTATTGCAGAGGCTGATCGCGAGCGGGTCTTTGAGCGCTTTTATCGCGGCGCGGGGCACGATGTGGCAGGCACCGGGCTGGGGCTGGCGATTGTCGCGCAAGCCGTGGCCCGCTTGAATGGCCACATCAGTCTGGGTAGCGGGCTGGGCGGGCAGGGCTGCTGCTTCACAGTGACACTGCCGTATCAGGCTTAATGCGGTAAGGCCGACTGTAGTCAGGTATACCCATCAAGATCAATTCCAGATTGCTATTGATGGATATACCCTTGTTGATTTTCATCATTTTTGGCTGTGGCTTGGGCCAATCTGGGCTAGCGCTGGTAGTTTTGCGCGCGCTGAGACACCGCCAGCACCTGCACCTGCCCATTATCAAAAATCACCGGATACAGGCCAAACAGGCTGGCAAAGGCCGGGTAGCTGCTACGCTCGAAATCGCTGATGAAAATATAATCCACCTTGTACTTGGCGATTAGCGCCGCGCGCTCGGCGGGGCTCTCGTAGATTTTGCGTACGTCGTCGTGGCGCTGCTTGGTATCCAGCCCGTGGAAGAATAAATAGGTGTCGGTGCCGACGACGATATTGCGGCCGGTCAGCGCAGCAACGGTGTTGTTGTGGTTGTCGGCAGTGACAAACATCGCGTCAGTCGGCGTGTTCTGATCAATAAACTGCGCCGCGGCAACGTGTGCGGGGTTGTACGCGGTGTAGCTTGATACCCATTCACGCGCCAAAGTCAGTATGCCGGAGATGCAGCCAATCGCGATGCTAAACACCACCAAATTAGCCGCCAGCATATAGCGCCCGCGCGCCAGCCAGTAGCGGAAAGCCGTGATAATCACGCACGCGGCGGTGATCGCGGCGAACACATACCAGATATAAAACAGCTTGTTGTTATCGTATAAGTTGGGCTGGAAAATAATTAGCTCAGCGACGATGTAAATCACCAGCGGGCCCAATTGCAACAGCGCCAGATGCTTGTCAAGCAGCGAACCCTCTCCGCCATCAGCGGCAACCGCCAATTTGTCGCGCCATGCGCTGCGCGCGAGCACCGCCAAGCCAATCAGCCAGCCCACATACACCACGCCCATGTTTTTCAGGTAGAACCAGAAATAGGGGTCGATTTCGAGCTTGTTGACCCAGTTCAGATGGAAATGCACAAAGCCTTCGCCAGCGGTCGCTTGCTGGAAAGTCCAGAACAGCAATTGGCCGATGCCGAGGCCAATCGCCGGCAGACCGTACCAGCACCAATCGATAATGACTTGAACAATCGCCTTGCGACGTAGCACCAAATCAACGCCGAGCCAGCCGAGTGAAATCAGGCCAATCGCCATAAACGAGTGGGTATGTATCATTGGCAGCAATCCCACCAAGACCCCGGCGAGCATACCCCAGGCTCGTTTTTCTTCACGAACCGTCGTTCTGGTAAAACGCAGCAGCGCCCACAGCGCAAACAGCGCCACTGACCAGCCCGCCATCGTCGTGCGCTGCGGGATAATCATATCGGCGATCACGTTCGACCAGCGGATATTCATCTCGTTGTAATTGGTTGGCGTTTTGTAGAACTCGGTCAGAATTTGCGCGAAGGTGTATTCGTGCCAGCCAAAGAAATATATAAAACCCAAGCCGCCGTTAAAGAAAAACAGCAGCGTCGCGATTTGCGTCGCGCGTTTATCTTTGCTGACCTCAAATGCGAGCAGGATAAAGCTGAACACAATCATCGCGCACATCAATAGCGAGGGCAGCAGCAGAGCCCAACGCAGCGAGAAACCCAGCTGGTACAGCGACGACGACACCAGATTAACTAGAAACGGATAGCTCAGGCGTTGGCCGGGCAAGATGCTGTATTCGGGCGGGAAAATCTGCTGGCGTGCCAAGGACGTCACCATGCCCATATGCATTTGCAAATCGCCAAACGTTGATTGGCCCACGTCATAACCATTGGCAGTCGGCAAAATCAGATGCGTGTGCAGTAGATAGGCCATTACAGCAAAGATCGGCAGGCCCAGCCACAGCAGCGTTTTTGGCATCGCGCCGTAGTTAATCGGGCTGGCCGCTAGTGGGCGGGCTTTGGCGTAAATCGTCCCCGCCAGCGTGCACGACAGCACCAGACCCAGGCCGTGGCTCAGCGGGCTAAATTGCACAAAGAATGCAAACGGCACCGGCGCCCACATTAATGCGGTGGCACCCAAGACGCCACCTGCGCCCAAGCGGATCCACTGTGGATGCGTAGCAAACAGCTTTTGCGCGGCATAGCCCCAGGCGATCAGGTGGGCGATAAAGTAGATCAGTGCGAAAAACATGGTTTCTTCTCTTTTAGCAATCTTTAAGCGCTGGCCGGGTGGCGAAATGCCCACCAGCGGCTACCGGCAAAATTCCAGACCAGACCAATCGCCGTAGTCAACAATTGTGCAGGCCAGTAGGCCCAGTGCAGATATTCAACAAACAGCACCATCAGCGCGGTATTGAGCAGCCAGCCCAGCCCCGCAATGGTGTAAAACTTCGCCGCCGCCTCGCGGTGCGATTTCTGCCCGTGCTGATCTTTAAAGGTAAAGAAATAATTGAGCAGGTAATTGGCCACCGAGCCGAGCAGATAGCCGATGCCGGACGCCAGCGCGGCCTTCATGGTCAGAAACTCAACCCCGAGCCACAGCACCAGATATTGAATACCCGTGCCGCACAGGCCAACGGCGGCGAAGGTGAGAAATTGTTTCAACAGTTTTGGCATAAATTTTTACTCACAGCCATTAAGGCCAATCAAGATATAGCCACAATGCGCCATACGCATTGAGCCCAAGGCCAAACAGCGCCAGCATCAAATCTTTTCCATCAAACTTGCTGCGATTGAGCCACAACAGCAGCACCACCGCCGGAATCATATCGATAAAGTAGCGATTGCCAAACTGCCAGCCGCCCATGGTGCGATGGCTCCAGGTGGCGAGCATATGAATTGCGATGGCGGCAAACAGCAGGGCATTCACCTGCCAGAATTCACGTTTCAGCTGCGTGAGCTTGCGCGCCAGAATCAGGAAAATGGGGTTGACCAGAAAGAACATCACGCCGTCCATGCGCGGAAAGCTCAAGCCGCCTTCAGGCGTAAAGCTCGGTAGGCGCAGGCTGCGCATGATGTTTTCCGGGACGTACGACAGGCTAAATTGCCCCTCGGTTGCGCGCTGGAATTCGGGCAGGTAATTGTGGCCAAATTCGATCGGGTTGCCAAAGCGCAGCCAGTTATACCAGGCCAGCGCACCGCCGATCAGAATCGGGAAAATCAAGAACTGCTGCAACGGCTCGGCGTCTTCGCGGCCTTCGGGCGTTTTGGTCTTCGGTGCCGCATTGCCAATATGGCCAAGGTGATAAGCAAAAATCCATAACAGCGCTGGGAAGTAGACGAGCTGGAAGGGGCGGCAGCCGACGGCCAGCGCCAGACACAAGGCCGATAAATGCATCGCCCACGGCCGATTCTGGCTTTTCACCGCGAAAAAGAACGCGCTGATCGTGAATAAAAACGCCAGCACTTGCGCCTGAAACCACACGCCGCCATTAAGCGACACAGCGAGCAGATTGCTGCCAAACACCGCCGCCAGCGGCACGCAGAATTGTTTCAGCTGGGCTTGCGGGTTAAACCAGAAGCTCAGCAGCGCAAAGCTCAATATGGTGTAGGCCGAATTCAGGAAATGATTCGGCGTGCCCTCGCCGAAGAAAGGGTAGAGCAGGAACTGCGGTATCGTCGGTACTGGCGGGAAGCTCACATAATACTGGCCCTTGAAAATCGCCAATTCCAGATACGGATAATCCTGCGCCAGCATCGTACGGCCTTGCCACCACGCTTGCGCCTGCAAAATATACGAATCCCAGCCACTGTGCGCAAACCACGGCTGCTTCAGCGCCGCGTAAAACAGCACATACATCAGCAGAATACCAAACAGCAGATAGCCCCATTCTCGGCGCACAAACAGGCTGCTGCGCCAGCGCGTATTCCAGCGCGGCAGGAAGGCTTCCAGCTTGCGACCAATAAGCAGGGTATAGGCCTGACGGCTAAATTTGACGCTGGCTTCATCGATATACCTGGCAAAGAAGTGCGACGAGGCAAACACTGCCAGTAAATACACGAGCAAGGTGATCACAAACGCCGCCGCATAGCCGATGCTCGGCACCAGCGTCACAATCAGCCACGAGCAGATCGAGCCCAGAAACAGGCCGTGCATTAAATACATTGAAAACGAAATCCGCCCCAGCCAGCGCCACGGCTGACGCGACAAAAGCGCCTGCCAGCTTGGCGCGTGCAGCACGGCGAGCAGCAAAAACAGCGCGCCCCAGTTGTGCGTCCACTGCGCGTTGGACATTGAGCCGCCGTCGAGCCAATACAGCCAGCTAAACCAGATGTTCTGGCTCGCGTCGATGCCCTTCGGAAAACTGCCCAGATACAGGCCTGCGATGGCCAAAATCCAATACGCCGCAGGGCGGCTCAAGATGGTGCGAACTTTGGCCGCGCCCGGCGCATACATCAAATCAGCCAGCGCCACGCCCATCACAAAACATAGATAAGGCGAATTACCCAGATACCAGCCCAGCGCCAGATAGCCCCAGCCGCGCCAGCTCTGGCGACCGAGCACCGCCACCAGCGCAAACGCCAGCAGTGAGCCATAAAACTCGATGCAGATTGTCCACAGCACATTGTTATAGCGCGGCTCGGGTTTGAATGGCACTTCCAGAAAACTGTTGCGCAGCACGTCGACAAAGCCAGCGTTGGGCGTATGCCATTGCAGCGCCAGCCATTCAAACGACAAGGAGTATTGCGCAGCCTGCTGATGAAACAGCCCGCCCATTTGCATCACCAGCAGCACAATCAGCGACGCGGCAAAAATCGGTAGCACCAAACGCGGATAGCGGCGCAGCGTGGCCGAAGTTAAAAAGCTGACCCGGCTAAAATCCGGCTCGTGCTGATCGCGGAAAAAACGATAGGTGAGCACAAACGCACTCATTACAAAAAACACCATCACCGCATAATCGCCGCTCCACAGGATATTGAGCGGCGTTTGCGCAATCGCCATTTCTAGCTGCGGAACAATCAGCCCTTTATTGCCTGCCGCGCCCCAGATCAGCGCAGGCAGAAAGGCATAAAAGAAATGATGTAATGTGACCGAAAACGCGGCAATACCGCGCACACCATCAAGATAGTCAAAGTGACTGGCTTCTTGCTTCATGTTTTTCCTCCGTCCATCCCGCGTTTTAGTTTTGTGTTTCCGTTGCGGGTATTGGCTCAATCATTGTGGTTTGTTGTTCTGGTGTAGCTTTTAAGGCCGCTTCAAAGCGGGCAAATAACTGTGGCAGTCCGTAACTGGCGAGCAGCAAGAGCGGGATCGTGCTCGATAAGATGTAGCGCGATTTGGACTCCCACAGCATATACATGCCAAATACCATTAACGTGTAAAACGCCAACAGCAGCAGGGTTTCATCCAGTGGCGCATCCTGATCGCGGCTGGCGCGTTTGAAGGCCAAAACAACGACACAGGTCGCGGCAAACAGATACAACCAGTTTTGTAATTGCGTAATGCGCCGCACCGTGTAGCGGAAGGTTTCGCCGTGTTCGCCATGGGCAAACTGCGTCGCAGCGGTCGGGTGAGCAAAATAATCGGGGCGGGCCGGATCGCCGATGCCGTAATACACCGCCTGATACGTGCCTTCAGTCCATTGCCAGTAGGTCTTTTTCGCCCAGTGGCTTAGCGTGCCGGTCAGGCCAATCTCTTGCCATTTTTTGGCGATTTCCTGCTTGAACAGCGTATTGACTGCGTCTTCATCAATCGGCGCTTCGCTGACAAAGGTTGAATACGCTTCGTTGTACGACCAGACGCCGAGGCGTTTGTAATCGTAGCCAATATTGAGCCACATCCATTTGGGCGCGGGCGCGCTGGTGCTCAAGCCGCTATACGTTGGCACGCCGCCGAGCGCGAGCGCGCCATTGACGAGTTTGTGCGGTAGTTGAATAGCAATAAATAGCCCAAACAAAATCCATAAGTAGTTAAGCAAAAGTTTTCTTGCATCGTTGTCTCGCCTTGTCGTACTAGATGTACTGTCTGCGGCTTCGACGCCTTGCCATAAAACTTTTGCACTAGTACTTTGATCAGGCTTGTACTGGCCTGATTTAATCCAGCGCAGCACGATAATCAGTGCAAAGCTCAGCGCCAACAGCAGCGCAATCGGGCGAAATAGATTGGCAAAAGCCAATGCAATCAGGCACAGAATGATTGCGCGTTTGCGGCCTTGTTGCTGCCATAGCGTAAAAAAATAAATTGCAATACAGCTGAGAAAAATCGCCGGAAAATCGTTATACACCCACGCACCGAGCAAAATAAACGGAATAAACGTCGTGCAAATCAGCGCGGCAAAAAAATCATGCCGTTTTTGCTGCCACAGCAGATAAATCTGATAAATCACATAGCTGCTGCCGGTAATCCAGATGGTATTGATAATGCGCGTCCAGGTATAGCTATCGCCAATCAGGTTGTGAATGGCGTAGGTGTATAGCGTAAACGGCACTTGTAATGGAAATAGATAAAGATAATTCTTGGCCTTGTTTTCCAAAGTCATTGTGTCAAAAAACGAGATGAAATTACCGCGCAATAAATCATCGACCACGATGCGGATGACCAGCGCATCGTCATACGCATGCACCGGAAAATAATAAATAAATAGATTAATCAGGCCAAAAAAGCCCAGAAACAGCCCAGCAATTATCAGGCGGATGAATTGGCTTTGATCCAGGCGTTTTGCCACGCGCCACGCGCCGTATAAAACCAGAAACCACACCGCAATACCCAGTGCCTGCAATAGCGGGTTTTGTGGCCCCAGCATTTGCAGATCGCCACGCGAAAACCAGGTGTCGCTTTTCCAGAATGCATCGACAAAAAAGGCGACGGCCAGAAAAATGGAAAAAATAGCGGCAAAGATCAGATAAATCGACTGCGGAACGAGTTGACGCAGCAGTTTGTTCGACGGGGGCATGATGCGCTCTTCGAGGGTATATGCTTGGCGGCATTGTCCTACTTTATTCAGCGGGCAATACCACCACGGGTATTATGGGCAAAAAATAACCCAGCCTTGGATCAGGCTGGGTTTGTATTTATTGCTGCTCGTCGGGGAAGCCCAAACGATCTTGCACCACATACAGCGGGCGGCGCTTGATTTCGTTGTAGGTGCGGCCAACGTATTCGCCCAGAATCCCGATACACAAGAGCTGCACGCCACCCAAGAACAGAATCGCCACCATGATCTCGGCCCAGCCCGGCACCCAGTGATCGGTGGTCAGACGCACCACCAGCGTATTGATAATGCCGATCAAGGCAAAGAAGGATGACAGCAAGCCCAGCGTCACGGCCAGACGCAGCGGTTTGGTCGAGAAAGACATAATGCCGTCGGTGGCAAAACGCACCATTTTGCGCAGCGGGTATTTGCTCTCGCCGGCAAAACGCTCGGCGCGGCGGTAGGGTAGGGCAATTTGTCTAAAGCCAACCCAGCTGACCATGCCGCGGATAAAGCGGTCGCGCTCGGGCATGCCTTTGAGTACGTCAACGACTTTGCGATCCATCAGGCGGAAATCACCCGTGTCGAGCGGAATCGGCACGTCAGACAGACGATTGAGGACGCGGTAGAAGGCGCGGGCAGTGACCAGTTTAAATGCCGATTCACCCGGACGATCAACGCGTGTGCCGTAAACCACATGGTAGCCAGTGCGCCACAACGCGATCATTTCGCTGATCACTGCGGGCGGGTCTTGCAAATCGGCGTCGATCAGCACCACCGCATCGCCGCTGGCGGCATCAATCCCGGCGGTAACAGCGGTCTGGTGGCCAAAATTGCGCGCAAAGCCGACCACGCGGATTTCGGGGTTGGCTTGCTGGGCAGCGGTGAGTAATTCGCGAGTGCGATCTTTACTACCGTCGTCGACAAAAATGAATTCAACGTCCAGGTCAGTAACGGTGGCACGAAACTCGCCTAGGCGCTTGAGCGTTTCACCGATCACTTCCTCTTCGTTGTAGCAGGGGATTACTACCGACAGGCGTTGCTGTGTTGGGCTTTGCTGCATTGTCTCATCCTCCATGCGCTCCAGGCTCTGATTGGCACTCGGTTGGCGCTAGGCACGTGGCCTGTTTGTTATGATTTTTTCGCGACTACATTGCGATTGGGCTTAACCTTACATCATCAAGCCTGGATTGAAAACCCCGCTTGCCAAGCTTTGTGCCCCAGCTCTCGCCAGGCGGTATTGCAGGTGCAAAATGACTGAGGCAAATTTGCCACAACACTAGGAAAATAAACGCTTTAGCGGATGCTGATATAGCAATTTGAATGTTGCAGTGCGATGAGCATGTCAGGCCGCAGCACTCTTGGGCTTGTAAGGAATTGCCACGCCGATTTGGCTCCAGCTTGTTGCAACTGCGCACTGCCGATGTGATGTCAGGAACTAGGCGTCAGGATAGAGAGCCGTTATAGTGCCAACTTCCCCCGCTGTTTGACCGAGTTTGAATCATGTCGATATCTACACCGCTATTTGCTGGCCGCCTGAGTCTGCAACGGTTTTTACTGGCCTGCTGGTGTTGCTTGCTGGTGCTGGCGCTGCCCGCGCACGCCGAGCTGGCGCGTAATGCGGGGGCGGAAGAGAGCAGCCCATCGGGCGGCGCATCGGGCTGGACCTTTGATCACTGGACACAAGGCGAGCCGCAAAGCATCGGTACACGCGACGAGAGCGTGTTTCGCAGCGGGAAATCTTCACTCAAGATTCAACTGGGGCAGGGCGACGATGGCAAGCTGACCCAGCTGATCAAGGTTAAACCGGATACCTGGTATCGCGTCTCGGCTTGGGTTAAAACACAGGGCATTGCTGCCGACGCCAAGGTGGGCGCCAATATCAGTATTGTTGACGCGATGGATCACTCGCGCGATATCAAAGGCGATCAGGATTGGCAGGAGCTGGTGGCCTGGGGCAAAACCGGCCCCGAGCAAAATGAAATCAAAGTCGCTTTGCGACTGGGTTTTTATGGCAGCCTAGCCACTGGCACGGCTTGGTTTGACGATGTTTCGGTGCAGGAAGGCGAGCCGGGCGAGCAGGATTCGAAAACCCAGATTATCAGTTTTACCCCGCCGCCAGCTGCAGCTGCGGCACCCGCTGCCGACAATGGCAGCCCCTCGGCACTGAGCGCCAATGTGGTGCTCTGGCTGGTGACACTGGGCTATATCGGGCTGGTCGCGTGGCTGATTCGCGCTCGCGATGGCGCGTACCAGCGTTTTGGCGCCGTGCTCGATGGCATTGCCCCGCTGAGCAAAACCTGGCCAGCGATTGCGCTGGTGCTGGCGGTTTTCCTGATCAAAATCTACTGGGCTGGCGCGTATCGCGGACATTCATATGACATCGGTACATTCAGCGCGTGGGCGTTTGATATGTATCAGCGCGGCTTCGAGGGCTTTTATCGCCCCGGCTATTTTGCCGATTATCCGCCCGGCTACATCACCGTTTTGTGGCTGGTTGGCGGTGCCGCCAACTGGTTTGGTCTGGCCTACGACACGCCCTGCTTTCTGGCCGCGCTGAAAATGCCCGCCATGCTGGCCGATATTGCCGGTGCGCTATTTCTGCTCTGGGTGGGCCGCAAAGATAATGCGACGCGCGCGATTGCACTGATTGCTGCCATTCTGTGGCTGTTTAATCCGCTGGCGATCGTGACCTCGACATTCTGGGGGCAGGTGGACAGCATCTTCACGCTGATTCTGGCAGCATCCTTCCTGATGCTGGAGCGCCGCCGCATTGTGCTCGCGGCAGCCCTGTATGCCGCGGCGGTGATTTTCAAGCCGCAAGCCTTGCTGGTAGGGCCGATTGCGCTGATTGCCTTGCTGACTGTGGGTGATATGAAGGTTCAGCTCAAAGCCTTGGGCGCGGCGATTGGCACCTTTATTCTGCTCTCGCTGCCATTCACCATTTCGCGCGAACCATTGTGGATTTTCAGTCTGTACGGCGGCACGCTGGCCAGCTACGACTACCTGACCATCAATGCGTTTAATCTGTACGCCTTGTTCAACGGCAACTGGCTGGCCAATAGCACGCCTTTCTTGGGGCTGGCCGTTGGTAAATGGGCGTGGCTACTGACGCTGTCGTCGCTGGCGGCGGTGGTGTATGGCGTGATCAAGGGCAAAGGCGAGGGCCGCTATCTGTTTGGCGCGTTTGCCATTTATGTGCTGTTTTTTGTCGTTGGGCCAAAAATGCACGAGCGGTATTTATTCCCCGCCGCCTTCGTGGGCCTGACCGCCTTTATGGTGATTGCCGATAAGCGCGTGCTGTGGCTGGCCGTTGCCGCTAGCTTAACGACGTTTGTCAATACGCTGGTCACGCTCGATATTCTGACCCGCCTCAATAGCACTGCGGTGCCCAATGGCAGCTTCTTTATGGTGGTGTGCTCGCTGGCGAATGTGGCTTTGCTGGTGCAGACCTTCCGCATTGGCTACGATATTTTCTTGCGCGGCAATCGTCAGGCTCTGGTTTCAAACGATACCTCGGCAGGTATTGAGCGCAGTGCTAATGCAAGTGCTGATTTTGTGGCTATACCCCCGGTTGAGCAGCCGCTTGCGCCTGTCAGCCGCCGTGCGTGGGCTGCGCTGGCGATGATTTGTGCCGTGTACAGCGTGGCGGCGTTTACCTATCTGGGTAATGGCCAGTCGCCGCAAAAATTCTGGAATCCGCCTGCTGCGGGCGATTGGGCGGTGTTTGATCTGGGCAAAATCGAGCAGGTGAGCCAGCTGCAATACCATCACGGCTTGGGCGAGGGCGAGTACGCCTTGCAATGGTCGGCCGATGGGCAGAACTGGACGGTTGGCAAAGGAATTGTGATCAGCAACCGCTTTTCCGAATTCCGCTGGCGTCCACTGGAAGTCAATCTGCCTGCGCGTTACTTCAAAATTGGCCTGAGTACCGGCTCGCTGCAAATGAACGAGATCGCCGTGCGTGGGCAGCAAAATGCCTTGCTCACGCCGGTGCTGCAAGCAGGGCCGAGCGATGCGGCGGCGCTGATCGACGAGCAGGATAAAACGGTCACGCTGTCTACCGCGTATAACGGCATGTATTTTGACGAGGTGTATCACGCGCGCAGCGCGTGGGAAATCTCGCAAGGCATTGATGCCACCGAGAATACCCACCCGCCGCTGGGCAAAATCATTATTGCGATTGGCGTTTGGCTGTTTGGCATGAATCCATTTGGCTGGCGCTTTATGGGCGTGGTGTTTGGCATTGCGATGTTGCCGGTGTTTTTCGGCCTGTCGCGCCGCGTCTTCCGCTCGGAAAACTTTGCGCTGTTGGCGACTGGCTTGCTCGCGCTTGATTTCATGCACTTTACGCAAACCCGCATTGCCACCATTGATACCTATGGCGTGTTCTTTATTCTGGCCAGCTCGTACTGGATGCTGCGCTGGATGCAGCAGGAACCGGCCACACAGGACTGGAAAACCGACTTCAAATCACTGCTGCTGTGCGGCGCGATGTTTGGTCTGGGCGCGGCGAGCAAATGGATTGTGCTGTATCACGGCGTGGGTCTGGCGTTCTTGTATTGCTGGAATTTATGGCGTCAGTATCGCGTCGCGCAAAGCCTGCCTCCGAAGCTACCGGGGCAGCGCAGCTATGGCGATTGGGTCACGCAAAGCGTGCAGTGGTCGGTGCTGGGCTTTATTGTGATTCCCGCGCTGATTTATACCGCAGCGTATATCCCGCTGATGAACGCTACCGGGCAGGGCATTTCAGGTATGCTGGCTAACCAGACCGGTATGTATCAATATCACAGCCAGTTGAAAGCCACGCATCCGTTCAGCTCGATGTGGTACGAATGGCCAACGATGCTCAAGCCGATGTGGTACTACTCGGGCACCGAGTGGACTGGCCCGCTGAAAGTGTCGTCGATCAGCGCCTTTGGTAATCCGGTGACCTGGTATCTGGGGACGCTGGCCTTCCTGATCGCCATTGGCTGGCGGCTCACTATGGCCAGCTCGAAAACGCTGCTGCAGCGTTTTGCGGTTAGCCAGAGCCAGCTGTTTGCTTTGAGCTTTATTATTGCCGCAGGCTTGATTCAGTTCCTGCCGTGGGCGCTGATCCCGCGTAAACTGGTGTTTATCTACCATTTCTTTGCGTCTGTGCCGTTTATTATTCTGGCGCTGGTGTGGCTTCTTCAACAGTTGCAGCGTTTGCAGCTCGATAACCCACTGCGTGCGTGGGCCAAATACCTGCCATGGGCGGTGGCGGCGGTGGCTGCGGTGCTCTTTATTGCCTACTTCCCGGTGATTAGCGGCTACCCGGTGCCACGCGGCTGGGTCGAATTCATTAATAAAGGGCCAGTGACTTTGTATTTCTAAGTGACAGTAGTGCTGAAACAAAAAGGCCGACTTGAACGTCGGCCTTAGGTATTGCTCTGAATGCCAATGCTGGCTTGGCTTGCGGTACTATACACCTCAGTGTATTAGCCGAATAATTTACCCTTGAGCAAGTCCAGCCCTGCACTGAGCAAATCGCCACTGCCGCCAGCGGGCAATTCACCATTTGGCGTCAGGCCGTCGATTAATTGGGGCAGCACTGCAGAGAGCTGGCTTGCCGCCTGTTGCGGGTCAACGCCAAACTGGGAAGCCAGATTGGCAATGGTTTCATTGCCTAGCACTGACTCGATCTGCTCGGCTGAAATCGGCAGATTGCTACCCGTTGAAATCCACGATTGAGCAATTTCGCCCAGACCGCCATTCTGGAATTTCTCGATCAGGCCGGCTACACCGCCCTGTGATTCCAGCAAACCCGCCAGTGCGCTGCTCTGCTCGCTGCCGCCGAGAACTTGTGATGCCAGGGTGTCGAATAAACTCATAGTAGGAAGCTCCGTGGGTGAAAGACGTAAGACGCGGAAAAGTGCAGGCTTATGATAGCAGTGATCCTTGTCGGTTTCGTGTCAAATCATTCATCCTGCCATCTGCCAATGCTTTCATTGCTCAAGCTGCTGTAATAATTATCCAGACAGAATCCGCGCTGCACCACATTCGATCATGTTCTACACTGATAAAAAATTGCCTGCAGTCGACATGATCAAAAAAATCCCCTCCGAAGCAATACGCGTTGGCATGTTTATCCATGATCTGAATGTGGACTGGATGAATCATCCCTTCGTGCGCAATAAATTTCTGATCAGCGATGACAACGCGATCGCCCAGATCGCTGCCACCGGCGTGCGCGAGGTCTACATCGACACCAGTCGTGGGCTGGACATGCCTGACGCGCCGACGGTGGAAGAAGTTAACGCCGAACTCGATGCGCAATTGATCAAGATTGCCGAAGCGCCATCGCCAATCATCAAGGTATCGTTTGCACAGGAAATGGGGCGCGCACAGAAAATTCATGGCCAGGCGACCAATGTCGTACGTATGGTGATGCGCGATGTCCGGCTGGGGCAGGCCATTGAGCTTGATGGCGTGGCGCAAGTGGTGGAAGACATTACCGATTCGGTACTGCGCAATAGCGGCGCGCTGCTGGGCTTGAGTGCGATTAAAAACAAGGATGAATACACTTTTTTGCATTCGGTAAGCGTGTGTACTTTGATGGTCACTTTTGCCCAGTCGATGGGAATGGACAAAGAGCTGATCCGGCTCGCGGGCGTCGGTGGCCTGCTGCACGATACCGGCAAAATGAAAGTCCCCAACGAGATTCTGAACAAGCCCGGCCGCCTCACCGAAGCCGAATTTGCCATTATGCGTACGCACCCGGAGGAAGGCTGGCAAATTTTGCGGCAGATCGATGGCCTGGAAGACATTCCGCTCGATATTACCCTGCATCATCATGAACGCATGGATGGCACGGGTTATCCGCACCGCCTGCCGGGTGAGCAGATTAGCCAGATGGCGCAAATGGCGGCCGTGGTGGATGTGTATGACGCGATTACGTCGGATCGCTGCTACCACAAAGGCATGCCCGCCCCGGAAGGGCTGCGCAAATTATGGGAATGGAGCAAGTTTCATTTCAACCCCGAGCTGGTACAGGCATTTATGCGCACGATCGGTATTTATCCGGTGGGCACGCTGGTCAGGCTTGAATCAGGCCGTCTGGCGGTGGTGATCGAACAGAATGAAGCGGCCATGCTGCAGCCCATCGTCAAAGCGGTTTTTAGTACCAAATCAAACGCCTATATCACGCCACAAATTATCGACCTAGCCAGGCCGATGGGAAAAGGCGGGGCCGACAAAATTGTCGGGCATGAAAACCCGCAAAAATGGCAAATCAACACCGCGCGCTTTTTGCTTGAATCAGGATAGAGCGCACTCATCGGCATGACTGTGGTATCGGATTTTTATTGAATCATCTTTCAGCTCAGGGCTTTAGCATGCAGGATATGAACAGAAAACGGATTTTGATCATTGATCGTGATGTACGTTTGAGTGCCAACCTCGCTCAGGCCTTGCAGCATCTGGGAGAGATCAAGCAACTGGCGCTGGCCGAGGGCGTTTTGCCGCAGGTGTTGGCGGATGCGCCAGACATTGTGGTGCTTGATACCAATACGCCAACCATGGCTGATTTTGACCTGTGCCAGCAAATTCTGGAGTCCTTGCCTGATACGCGGATTGTTTTTCTGGCGGCAGAGGATTCGGCAGAAAACCGTGATCTGGCTTACTCGGTGGGCGCTGACGATTTTATTGTCAAGCCTGCGCATCTGGCTTCGATTGCTTTCAAAATCGAGCGGCTGTGCTCGGTAATTACCGATGCATCGCGCTTGAAGCAGTCGCTCCAGGAAGCGACCAATATTGCCATGATGGCGATTTCTAATAGTGGTGAAATGGGCGGCGTGATTGATTTCATGAAGCGCACCAGTGATTGCCACGATATCGAAGCCCTGCTTAAAGCGCTGGTTTCCAATTGCGCTGGCCATTTCCAGCTCAAGGTTTCAGCGCAAATCCGGACCGAAACCGAGCAGAAGACTTTGAATAGCGAAGGTCGCTCCAGTCCGCTGGAGGCCGAATTGCTGCTTAGCCTGAAAGAAGGCGAGCGGATTTACCAATACGGCAGCCGCATGATTATCAACTATCCCAAAGTGACTTTACAGATCAAGGATCTGAACTGGGAAAACGGTGATTATATTGGCCGGATTCGCGACCATATCGCCATTATGGTCGAGGCTGCCGATCACCGTGTTGATGGCATTGTGCTTGAGCAAAGAATGGCAGCGCAGAGCCGGAAGATTCGCGAGTCGCTGGCGGCCATTGCCGATGTAGTCAGGCAGGTTGAAAAAGATTACAAATACCAGCAAACGGCTTCGCACGAGCTGTTTGATAATCTGCGTACCCAGTTTTCAGCGTCTCTGGTGGGCTTTGGTTTGACCGACGCGCAGGAAAATGAGTTGGCTTTTATGATCGAAGCCAGCGCCCTGTATGCCGACAATCTGTTTGAAGCCGGCTTTAGCCTGGATGAGAAGTTTTCCGGCGTGATTTCGGTATTAAACGAGTTAGTGATTGAAGACACCGAGCTGGCATCGCTGCGCCCATCCGATCTGGATGACTCGGTGATTCTCTTCTGATATTGATCTATTGAGGGAAAATATCATGTTCGCAGCCGCAGAACTGGGGCATGCTCTGAGCAAGGAGCAATATAAGACCGCCGCTGATACGCTGCGGCAGAAGTTGCTGAATATGCAGTTCCAGCTCAAAGAGCGTGGTGATTTTCCCCTGATTGTTCTGCTCGGCGGCGTGCCAACTGCCGGGCGCGGGCAGGTGGCCAATCTCTTGCTCGAATGGATGGACCCCCGGCATATTGCGACGCATGCTTTTTCTGCTCCCAATGATGAAGAACGTGCCCGTCCGCCTTATTGGCGTTATTGGCGTGTTTTGCCGCCTAAAGGCAAAATGGCGATTCTGTTTGGTGGCTGGTATAGCGGGCCGATGTGGGAGCAACTGACCTCGAACCCCGATTCGGTGAGCTATGAGCATGAAGTCGGCAAAATCATTCGCCTGGAAAAAATGCTCTCGGATGAAGGCGCGCTAATCCTGAAATTCTGGTTGCACTTACCTAAAGAGCAATTAAAAAAACGCCTGAAAAAGCTGGCCAATGATCCGCGCACGGCATGGCGTTTTGACGACTCTGATCTGTGGTTTCTGGATCATTATGATGAAGTGATGGCTTCGCAACAGGATTTGCTGTTGCGTACCAATCTGGCCGATGCGCCCTGGCGGGTTATTGAAAGCACCGATGAGCGCTACCGTAATATCACGATTGCAACGCATATTGTCGAAGCTATTGGCCATCATCTGGAGCGCGAATCAGTACGGCAAAAAAGGGTTGATGCTGCACCATTGATGCCGTCGATTGATGGTGTTCGCCTGTTGGACAAATTGGTACTCGATACCGATCTGGATAAGGCGCACTACAGCGAGCAGCTGGAAGTGCTGCAAGGGCGCTTGAATGGCCTGACGCGCCATCCCGATTTCAAGCAGCATTCGGTTGTTTGTGTGTTTGAAGGCATGGATGCGGCGGGCAAAGGTGGGGCGATTCGCCGGATTACTGCGGCACTTGATGCCCGGCAGTATCGTACCGTGCCGATTGCAGCACCGACCGAAGAGGAGCGAGCGCAACCTTATTTGTGGCGTTTCTGGCGGCATTTGCCACCGCACGGGCAGATTACGCTGTTTGATCGCTCCTGGTATGGGCGTGTGCTGGTCGAGCGTGTCGAAGGTTTTGCCAGCCGTGCCGACTGGATGCGGGCGTATGGTGAAATCAACGATTTCGAAGCACAAATCAGCACTGCCAATGTGATTGTGGTGAAGTTCTGGCTGGCGATCAGCAATGAAGAGCAATTGCGCCGCTTTAAAGAGCGCGAGGCCATCGAATACAAGCGGTTTAAAATTACCGATGAAGATTGGCGTAACCGGGAAAAATGGGATGCGTATATCGAGGCAGGTAGCGATCTGATCGAGCGTACCAGCACCCAGGTTGCGCCCTGGCATCTGGTCGGCGCCAATAATAAATACCATGCGCGGCTTGAAGTGCTACGGCATCTGTGCGAGCGCATCGAGGCGGCGCTGGCGGCCACTGCCAAAAAACGCAAGAACAATGCTAAGTAAATAATGGCACTGCACACTTTGCGGCGATAACTCTCCTTTTGTGCGGCTTCAACGTTAAAATAGAGGCCAGACAGGGAGAGTAATGTGGCCGATTGGAGTATCTGGAAAACGCTGGAAGATTGGCGGAACAAGCGACACGAGCTTGATCCCATCTTTGCCCGTGCTGGCGTTGCCCCCGAACTGGAATCGTTGGCGAACCGTCTGGCCACCGATCTGCGTCGTGTTCCGCCGACCAAACCCCTGATGTCGGGCGATAGCAGCCGCGACGACAAGGAAATGGCGGCTTATTACGAAGCCTACTTCAGGCATTATGACGAAGCCTTGTACAAGGCTGAAACGCTGGTTCGTATGCCTTGGGTGCCCGAGGCAGCGCCCACTGGCCGTGCCGTGCTGGCCGAAGTGGAGCGTATCCGCAAAGAAATGCGTACCCACCCCGGTACGCATCCGCCATTCGAGCCGCTGGATCAGCTGATTCAGCAATATATCCGCCTTGACGATCCGGACTTGAAAATCCCTGCCGAGTTGATGAGTGCCCGGCGGCAGATGTTGATTGAAATTGCCGGTTATCCTTTGACCGTGCAGCATTCGATCAAAGATCCTTATGATGACTCGGTGCCGCCCTTGTCGAGTGAGGATTTTTGTACACAGCTGCACGACAAAATGCAGCAATATCTGGAACAGGATTGGCTGCATTGCCGCGTTGTCACCCAGTGGTACATCAGTCTGGCCTTGGATGCTGCGCTGGCGCGCAAAAAGCGCGACGCGGGCGATGATAGCCGTATCCGTTCCATGCTCAAGCGCCGCTGGCCGACGATGTCGGTGCTGTTTCCGGAGATCGAACACATCGATCAGGTCTGGTATCTGGGTTTGTCGATGGGGGCGATTGCCTGTTTGCTGATGGAGCTCTGGCTGCTGGCGGTGCCCTTGATCCTCTGGCTGAATCTGTCGCTGGGGGGGCATCGGCGTGAGCGCAAGGAAATGGAAGCCAGGCGTGCGCAACTGGCGTCCCGTGCGCAAAGCCTCAAAACCGTGCGCGATCGCTTTTCGCACAATCAGCTACCGCTGGAGCGGCTTGCGCCGATGTTGCGCCAGCTGGATGAAAAAGGTGAATATTTTGACGACCGGGTTTTTGCCCTATTGAATCTGCATCAATTTGCTGCTTAGGGGTATATGGCTGTAGCTATTTTTGGTATTGCCCTTTACGCATATACCCTAGGTGGTCTGGCCGTCCACAAACATCAGTAGCTGCCCACTATGCATTGCGATCCAGTTTTCATTATCGGTCAGTGGTTCGGTGGCAATCATCGCCACTCTATCGTTGGGGGTTGTTTCTCGGGAAAAATCCACCGCCAGATCGGTATCGCTTAAATGAGCGTGGCTAAATGGCGCTTGCCGTACCAGATAGTGCAGCTTGGTGCTGCAGTGGGCAAAGAGCGCTTGGCCGTTGGAGAGCAGAAAATTGAAAGTCCCTAGTTGCGCCAGCTCGGCGCTCAAGCCCGCAATTGCCTCGCGTAGCGTGAGCAAGTCGGGCTGGGTCGAAAAGCGCAGCGCCAGCTGATTGAGCAAATAACAAAATGCCAGCTCGCTATCGGTGCTGCCGACCGGCAAAAAGCGGCTGTTTTCCAGCGTGGGTAGTGTATTTAAATTGCCGTTATGTGCAAAAATCCAGTGTTGTCCCCATAGCTCGCGGCCAAAAGGATGGGTATTGGCCAGATTGATCTGCCCTTGTGTCGCTTTGCGGATATGGGCGATCACATTTTTGCTTTTGATCGGATAGGCCCGCACCAGATCGGCCACCGGGCTGGAGATTGACGGGAGGTAATCCAGAAA
This sequence comes from Chitinibacter sp. FCG-7, assembly GCF_040047665.1. Classification (NCBI taxonomy): domain Bacteria; kingdom Pseudomonadati; phylum Pseudomonadota; class Betaproteobacteria; order Neisseriales; family Chitinibacteraceae; genus Chitinibacter; species Chitinibacter mangrovi. The sequence goes on along the minus strand of NZ_CP157355.1, from coordinate 1,064,829 downwards.
CAGCCGGCAGCCCTGATCTTCGAAAAAGGCAATCCCCCAGCCGTCGGAATGCTCATCGGTTAGCCCGCCACGACGCCGGAAACCTTCAAAGGAAAAAATAATATCGGTAGGGGTATTGCAATTCATGCCGAGTAATTGGCACATGGTCTATAACCTATTGATTTTGAAACGTTATGGCGTAAAATAAAGCAGGGTGCTCTGGATGATGATTTCCTGTGTCTTGTAGGAAATATCCGTGAGCATTGGCAGGTGATGCCCATGCTAAATAGTATATCTGGCCGCACAGATTTTTACTCGCGCTACGGCGGCGCAGACGCAATTTATGGCCGTGGTTCAATCACGCAGTCTGCTGGTTTGTCATCCCAATTGCTGGATCGCATCTACCAGCTCAGCGCGGTGGACAGGCTGGGCGCATCCAGTCTGCGGCTGAATAATTCCGATTCGTTCAATCGTTTATCAACTGACTTTCAGCAAAAACGCGCCGATAGCACCTCGGTCACGCTCTCCACGCCCGCTAGAGTCCAGTCGGCGATGAGTAATTTGAATGCCGAGCTGAAAACACTGGCCGCACCCGCAGCGCGAAATCCATTACAAGCCAGCTCGAGTGCACCCGATATTCTGAAGGCTCAGGCCATTGGCGGCGGCGAGCCCCGTGCGCTGCAAAACGTGCGGATTGAGCAATTGGCGCAAGGGCAGTTAAGCCAGAGTGGCAATTTGGCCAATAAGGATGAATTGGTCGGGCAGGGACGGTTGACTATTCAGTTTGGCGCGCTGGGCGCAGGCGGTACATCGCAACGTGAAGAGTCACGCATCACGATTGACGTTGCCGCCAGCGATACGCTGGGTGATGTAGCAAGGAAAATCAGCCAGGCTCAGCCGGGTTTGAAGGCGAGTGCCATTGAAGACGCTGCAGGCGCACGCTTGCAGCTGGAGAGTGCGGCGTTGGGCGCGGCACAGGCGTTCACCATTACCGCCCAGACCAATCAGGGGGCTACTGCAACGGGTAATCTGGCCACGCTGGCGATTGATAGCAATCAGGCGGCAGCCGCCAGCCGGGTTGCACAGGATGCGCGCGTGCAGATTGATGGCCGGGAAATCCGCAGTACCAGCAATCGTGTGCGCGATAGCGCCAGCAATTTGCAGCTGGATTTGTTGCAGACCGGCGAGGCGAATGTCACGCTAAACCGCGATGCCGCGCAGTTGGGCAAGAATATTTCCCAGCTGATAGGGCGGGTCAATCAGGCGCGGGAGCAATTAAACGCGGTCAATGCTGCAGAAAATGGTGCTGGTGCATCGGGTCTGGCGCGGCGTGAAATCAACCGGCTGGAGGGGGTGCTGAATAATCTGGCCACAGGCCTGGGCAATGAGCGTTTGTCGCTGAATGATCTTGGCATTACGACGGCGCAGGATGGCAAGCTGGTGGTGAATGAAACTCGGCTGAGCCAGCAGGCCTTAGCGAGGACTGATGCGGTTAACCAGCTCTTTAACGACGCTGTAGATCAATTGGGGGGCAGTGTGTCCAGCTCTCAACAAGAACTGGCAGTACTGAATAGCCCATTGCAAATATTACGCAGCAATACGGCTAGCCAAACCGCTACTTCGCTGCTGGGTAGGGCTGGTTTTTCCTTGCTGCAATCGGGCGAGTCGGGATTTAGTTGGCGTGGAATGTATGGGGTATCACAGTATCTTCAGGTAGCCCAATTCCGATAAGGTGTTCAGCCATATACATACGGTGGTAATAAAAAAGCCCGCAATGAAGCGGGCTTTTTTATGAGTAAACGCTAAGCTTATTCGCTAGCCAATGCGCCTGCGCCGATAAAGAAGCCCACGTCAACGTGCAAGATTTCGCCAGTCATGCCAGAGGCCAAGTCAGAGAGCAGGAAGGCTGTGACATTGCCGACTTCTTCTTGCGTGACATTGCGCTTGGCTGGGGTAGCATCGGCGGCACCTTTCAGCAATTTGCCGAAGTTGGCAATGCCTGCAGCCGCCAAAGTCTTGATCGGGCCAGCCGACACGCCGTTCACACGAATTTCTTTGCTGGTGCCCAAGGAAGCGGCCATGTAACGTACATTCGCTTCTAGGCTGGCTTTGGCCAGACCCATCACGTTGTAGTTTGGAATGGCGCGCTCTGCGCCCAGATACGACATCGTGACCAGTGAAGCACGTTCATTCAGCATTGGACGCGCAGCTTTGGCCAAGGCGGCAAAGCTGTACGAGCTGATGTCGTGTGCAATCGCAAAGTTTTCACGTGTTACCGCGTCAAGGTAATCACCTTTAAGCGCATCGCGTGGTGCAAAGCCAATTGAATGAACCAAGCCGTCAAAGCTTGGCCAGTGTTTGGCCAGCTCGACAAACAAATCACCAATCTGCTCATCGCTGGCCACATCACATGGCAGCACAATGCTGGAGTTGAAGTGAGACGCCAGCTTGACTACGCGATCTTTCAAGTCTTCGCCGACATAAGTAAATGCCAGCTCAGCGCCTTCGCGGTGACAGGCTTGCGCAATGCCATAGGCGATTGAGCGATCAGACAGAAGACCAGTAATCAAAATCTTTTTATTAGCGAGAAACCCCATGGGGCATAGTCCTCGAATATCAACAATCGGGCGATTATAAGCTTAAATATCAATTCATGGCATAAGGGAGTGCCAAGTTGTGCAGCAATGGTCCATTTGCATCGCCTAGATGAAGGCCGTGCTCAAGGCTGGCAATCTGGGCAACGACCAGTAATTCCATGCCGCCTTGCGGTGCCGGGGCTGCCAGCATGATTTTGCCACTGGGTTGACCATTCATTTCTGCACTAAATACATCCTGTCCTGCGGCGGCGTCGAGGCTGTCAACGTGCATGCGGTAGGTGCGGCGTTTGAGTTTGCCTAGGTATTGAGTTCGGGCCACAATTTCCTGACCCGGATAGCAACCTTTGGTAAAGCTCACGCCGCCAATCAGCTCAAGATTTGCCATTTGCGGTACAAATTCCTCCTGAGTTGCTGCCGTGATCCATGGTGATCCGGCCTGGATTTCGCTCAGACGCCAGATCGGTTCGCCCGCGGGTTGGACACCTGCGGCCACTAGCCTATTCCAGATGGCCTCAGTCTGATTTTGTTCGAGCAAGATCTGATAGTGCTCATTGGGTAGGCCGATGAGCTGGACGCCATCTTGCTCAATCAGCTGCATTGACTCGGGAGCCTGGCCGAATACTTGAATCATGGTGGATTTAGCGTGTTTGCCAGCTACGCCCAGCAAGCCCAGCTCGCTGCTGGCATCGCTGGCTTTGGTTTTGCTGCGCAAAATAAACATTGACAAGCGCTTCTGAATGGCTGGCTGGATTTCGGCGGCGATTTGCAACAGATAATCATCGCCGCGGCGGATGACATAAAAGCTCGCTTGCATGCGGCCTTTGGGCGTTGAGTAGCTCGAAAATTGAATCTGGTCGCGTTGCAAGGCGCGAATATCGCTAGATAGCTGTCCTTGCAAGAAAGGCTGGGATTCTTCCCCGCTAAAGCGGATCAAGCCAAACTGGCTCAGTGGACAAATCACAGTGTGTTCTGTGTAGGCTTGCAGCTCGGCGGCCGGATTGCCAAACGAGGTGATGATTGCCGGGTTTGTCGCTGAAAATATTGCGCCCATCGAAGCGAGCCAAGTCATATTGAGGCCTTCCTGTTTGGAAATATAAAGTGCGCTCAATCTTATCACGCTCCGCGTTGTGAGACGCGGCAGCGAGATTATTCGCCCGAGCTGGCAGGCTGGGTTTCTGGCTGAACCGTTTCAGTGGTTGGGGCTGCTTCGTTTGAAGGGCGATAAGCGCCGCCGCTGCGTAGCTCTGGTGCATCTAAAGCACCACTCACTTGCAGCTGATTGCTGGCTGTGACAGCGCCTGCCGCTAGTTGCGAGGCAATATTGCCGCTAATTTTGTTGTCACGGATAACAATATCCCCTCGCGAGCGGAATTTGCCCGCATCCAGTGAGAGCTGACGTAACTGGACACTTTGGTGGCTGATTGCAATAGCCCCGGACAGGGTGTTGAAATTGGTTTGCCCTCCTCTGCTTTGCACGCTAGGGCTTTGAGATTTCAATGGTGTAACCAAGTCAAAATTGCTGAGCATGCCGTCTTGGATAATAAAGCGGCCACTGATTTGTGGTTGCTTAAATAAAGTATTGTAGTTTGCCGCCTGATAGCGAAATTGTGCATCGGCGTTCATCCTGCCGCTGGCGCGGGTGACATTGCTGAATACTTTAATAAATGGTTCTGCCTGGATGTTCTTGCTAAACAGCTGCCCAGCCAGGTTCCAGCCCTGATCCCATTTGAGTACGGCATTGCCCGTGACCAAGCCACCGTACAAATCTGCCCGGATGTCTGCTATCTCTATGCCTTCACGGTTGGCTGTGCCAATGAGCTTGAGGTATTCAAACTGTACCGGATAAGCAAATGGCAGTTGCCATCCTTTAGCGTTCAATTGCACTTTGAATGCATCACCTTCTGCTGGCTGCACTTGCAATTCTGCGCGGCCTTGATCGGAGGTAATCAGTAGATCATCAATACTGCCATCGGCTTTGAAGCGCAATTGTCCATCAACTGGCCCAATTAATCCCTTTTCCAGCTTGACTGAGGTGTCTGCCAGATTGATCCTGCCTATTTTTAGCCCAGAGCCTGCCTTGGGCAGCAAGCGGTTGGGGAGGTCAATGGCAAATGCACGGGAAAACTGGGCTTTTGCTAGGGTGATATCGCGGATGGAGTCGCCTAGGTTGAGTATATTGTATGTGCTTAGCGGAATTGAAATCTGGCCAATGCTGGCAGTATCGCTCGTATCAAGGACGACATTCGATAGAATAAATTCAGGCTGCGGGCTGTAATTGAATGATATTTCTCCGATCTGCGCTTTGGTATTCGACAGCATGGAAAGCTTTGATTCCACATCGATTTTGAAGATTGAGTATGGAAAAAAAAGCGGGGCTGCAGCAACAACGCCCGTGCTTGCTAGAAAGCCGATCAGAATATTTTTAGACATGAGTTTTATTTTCGTCGATAAATTTATACGGTTTTTCTTGACGGAACAGCTAGGGGCGTCTATTATACGCCCCATACCGCTTCCCCGATAGCTCAGTTGGTAGAGCAACGGACTGTTAATCCGTGTGTCCCTGGTTCGAGCCCAGGTCGGGGAGCCAAAGTTACCATATTTAAGTTTTTAATTCTTACTAACTTAAATGATTTGATTGTAAAGATCAATTCCCCGATAGCTCAGTTGGTAGAGCAACGGACTGTTAATCCGTGTGTCCCTGGTTCGAGCCCAGGTCGGGGAGCCAAATAAAAAGGCTAGCTGTCAAGCTAGCCTTTTTTCTTTTCCACAGCAAACTATTCTTTTTTGTACTTTGCTGTTGTCGCGATTATGCTAACTCCTATTTTATATCTGCTGTGATGGAGTTGAGTATGTCGGATGATGCCGTAGCTGCTACGCCTTCCCCTGTTGATGAACCGCCGCAATCCCGCCCTAATTTATTGGTGCAATATCGTCTTCATCTGATTATTGCGGCAGTAGTGATCTCTTTGCTTTTTTCTTTGCTCGCCGGCGTTGCTATTGGCATGGCCAAGCGCCATTTTGAGAAAAAATTCTATCTGGAGCAGATCGGGAAGCTCAAAGATAGCCTTTCCGGTGTTTTGGAGCGCAATGAAGAACTGGATAAAGAGCTGAAAGAACTTAAAATCGATCTGCGTGCCAAGCAGGATCATGTTTCGGATCTGGAAAGCAAAATAAAAAGTCTGGAGCGCAAGGCCGAATCGGTGGAGAAAAGCACTCCGGCTGCCGCAGGTCAAAGTGAGTCCGAAGTGGCAGGTTCGGGGGATGCTGGGGTTGATTATCTGCGTTTGAAGGCTGGAGATTGTGTGGTTGATGGTAGCTCGGCAGCAACGGCGACAAAATGGCGTGAATGTTTGCAAAAAGCCAAAAAATCACCCGGAGCAGCCCATTAGGCGCACGCCGTACCCTGTGAGATGTGCCAATAGCGAGCTTGGATGCTTTATATTTTTATAAATACTGTTTGATATCAACTTCATCGATTTGCTCGGGTTTCATATAGCGCCGGGCGTATTGCAGATAGACGCCTGAGCGCAAAAACAGCGAGAAAAGGTCAGCATCAATATGCTGGCCTTTTTTCATTTCAGCCATGATCCGGATAGTTTCCGAGAGCTGTTTTCCTTTTTTATAAGGTCTGTCCACGGCAGTGAGTGCTTCAAAAATATCGGCGATGGCCATCATGCGCGCCGGGATGCTCATTTCATCGCGAAGCAGGCGTTTGGGGTAGCCTGTCCCGTTCATTTTTTCATGGTGTCCACCGGCGATCTCGGGAACGCGCGATAGATGTCGGGGGAAGGGGAGTTTTTCCAGCATGATAATGGTCTGGATGATGTGCTCATTGATCTTATAGCGCTCCTCTTCCGATAGCGTGCCGCGGGTGACGCATAAATTGTAAAGCTCGCCCCGGTTATAGAGATATTCGGGCACTTTGACTTTGAAACCCCAAGGGTTACTTGCTGGCATTTGCTCTTTGGTACTACGAGTAATCAAGTGCTCGGCTTTGTCGGCCAATAATGGCTCCAGCGTTGGCAGGGCTGGTTCCGGGCTGCGTTCTTTGCGCTCTTTTTCTTCGTGGGCGATGCCGATCCGGTCTGATAGGGTACGCAGCCAGGTTTTGCCGGCGATTTGCTGCAGGCGGCAGATTTTTTCCGCAGCCATATATTCGCCCCCTTCATTGCACGCGGCAACGAAGGCAAAATCTTCATCCAGGCTGGTCAATTGTGCATCGCGTTGGGCTGCAAGGCTGTTTTCTTCACCGCCTGCCGAGAGGGCCTGCCAGTATTCAATGATTGCGTCTCTTTTTAAAACTTCAAAGCGCATGCGAATTTCGTGGATACGGTCGTACAAAGTTTCCAGCTTGCTGGCCTTGTCGACGACGTATTCTGGCGTTGTTACCTTGCCACAGTCGTGTAGCCATGCGGCGATATGCAGTTCTTCCCATTCATTTTCATTCAACTCAAAAGTCGCATACGGACCTTCTTTTTGTTCGCAAGCCGCTTGGGCCAGCATTTTGGTTAATTCGGGAACCCGTTGGCAGTGGCCGCCGGTATAGGCACTTTTGGCGTCAATCGCCCCGGCAATCAGCTGGATAAAGGCTTCAAGCAGCGTTTTTTGCTCCAGAATCAGGCGCTGATTTTCAATGGCGACGGCAGCGTTGCCAGAAATGGCCTCAATCAAGGCTTGTCGCCCGGTATCCACTTTGCCGTTTGGAAGCAGCAGGAGAATAACGCCGACCAGTGTTTTGTTGCGATCTTTCAGTGGAACAGTAATAGCTGTATTGGTGCTGTTCAGCTCAGGGTGCGAGCCAAGCAGTTGCTGTAATGTTGCTGGCGCCAGCTGATCAATTACGGTGCCGTTGCGGGCGGCCCGGGCGATCACGGTTTCATCGTGATCAAGCATTATCAGTGCTTGCTCGCCCATATCAAGCTGGCTGCCATCCATCACGGCCAATTTGGCCTTGAGTAATTGAGGATTGGTTTCTGGCAGATAAATCGCCCCTCCTTTGGCACCGGCGATATCCGAGAGCTCGTTAAGCACGCGTTCAAGCAGGCGTTCAAAGTTGGTCTCGGAAGCCAGGCTGGTGGATAAATCCAGAAATGAATTGATTGTTGATTTCATATTGTTCATGGCATGCGCTAGGTCCAGTACCTCGGTAATGCGCGACTTCATTTCAATGGGGGACTCAAAATCAAATTGTTCTATTTTTTGTGCTTCTTCACTCAGCTCTTTCAATGGCTGTGATGCCATGCGCGAAAATTTGAGCGCTGCCACCAGGCCAGCTAATAGCAAGATGGTAAAAATCAACATGGCCTGATTACGCGATGCGGTGACCGTTTCGAGCAACTCGGCCCGGGGCGATGTAATCAGCAAGCGTAGTGGAGAGCCACCGGGAATATCGATCCGGGCAATATAGCCTTGCCATTCTTCGCCATGAATATCCAGCGGAGCTGGGTGCTGGCTGTAGTTGGCTTCAGCTGCCAGCAGGGCTTTGAGTTCGCGCGCATCCTGATTGCTGACGGTGGGCAGTGACATGCTGCCGTCGGCATTTTTGCGCAGTTTGGGGATGCCGCTAATTGATTGCCCCAGCTGCCAACACAAGATTTCTTCTTGCGGGTTGATCAGTGCTAGGCGGCTATTGGGCGTGATTTTTTGCTGCAGCGCTTGCTGGATGCGCGTCATCTGGATATCCATCGCCACGACTGCTTTTTCACCTGCTGCTTTTTTTGAATAGCTCAAGCCGACTGTTTCGCTGGTCGCAAAATAATACGGATCAGTGGCAATTGCGCTATCGGGGGATTGCCAGCCGCTGACATACCACGGACGCGGGCGGGGGTCGAACTGGTAGTCTGGATCGATGCGGCGTTCCAGCTCATTGAGCTGCCCGTCGTAGTAGCGATATTCGCCCTGCATGATATTGCCCCGCAGGTTGACGCTCTGAATCACCCAGCTCGTTTTGGCGGGTGGATTGAGCTTTTGTCTGAGCAGTGGGCTTTCCTGCCATTTTCTGACCATAAAAAACTCGCCACTCTCATACCCTATGTAGGTAGAGATCGCTGGCTCAATACTATCAAGGGCTGTAGTTAGATACCTCAGGCTTTCTACGCGTTCTTCCAGCGTGCTGGCTCGTGTGATGCGATGATGGGCAAAAATTTCGACAAATGTTTTGGTCGGCTGATAAACGCCGAGCACGCTGGTGGCGGCCATTTTGCCGATCATTTCATAGCGCTGGTTGGTCGCATCCAGTGCTTCCTTGCTCATTTTGCCAAACAACACGATGCCCACCAGCAGTGCAAAAGCCAATATCAGGCCGATGAACAGGTAGGAAATATGCAAGTGCAGGGGAATATTGCGATTGCTGAATGGCATGATGGTGACCGCTAAGGTGTATGCCAAATCAGTATAGAAACAAAAAAGCCCGCACAAGGCGGGCTTTGGGGCAAATGGTTGCAGAGCCGGAAATTACAGCACTTTCGCGATCGAATCCGCTACGTAGTCGATGTTGTTCACGTTCAGCGCCGCCAGGCAGATGCGGCCAGTTGATACGGCGTAAATGCCGTATTCTGCGCGCAGTTTTTCAACTTGATCAGCAGTTAGGCCAGTGTATGAGAACATGCCGCGCTGTTGCGTTACGAATGAGAAGTCTTGCGCCACGCCGCGCGCAGCCAGTTTTTCTACCAAACCAGAGCGCATTGCGCGGATGCGAACACGCATGCCGCCGAGTTCTTCTTCCCACATTGCGCGCAATTCCGGGCTCGCCAACACTGCAGCAACGACTGCGCCGCCGTGGATCGGTGGGTTAGAGTAGTTGGTGCGGATGACGCGTTTCAGCTGGCTCAATACGCGGCCAGATTCTTCTTTGCTTGAAGTGATGATTGACAGCGCACCTACGCGTTCGCCGTACAAAGAGAAGCTTTTTGAGAACGAGCTAGAGATAAAGAATTGCAGGCCAGACGCTGCGAATGCTTTAACCGCCACTGAGTCAGCATCGATGCCTTCAGCAAAACCTTGGTAAGCCATATCGAGGAATGGCACCAGACCACGCTCGCGGCATGCTTCAACCACTTCGCCCCATTGTGCGTCAGACATATCCGCGCCAGTTGGGTTGTGGCAGCAAGCGTGCAGAATGATGACCGAGCCCGCTTCCAGACCCAGCAAAAAGGCTTTCATTGCAGCGAAATCAACGCCGCGAGTGCTTGCGTCGTAGTATGGATAATCGCCTACTTTGAAGCCAGCCGATTCAAAAATCGCGCGGTGGTTTTCCCAGCTTGGGTTGCTGATGTAAACGGTTGCATTCGGGTTCAGGCGTTGCAGGAAGTCGCCGCCGATTTTCAGTGCGCCGGTGCCGCCCAGAGCTTGAGCCGTTACAACGCGACCCGCAGCGATCAATTCGCTCTCTGCGCCGAACAGCAGGTTTTGCACGCCGGCGTTGTAAGCTGGGTTGCCTTCAATGGCTTGGTAGCCGCGGGGTGGCTGAGCTGCCAGACGCGCTTTTTCCGCTTCTTTCACCGCGGCGAGCAAAGGAATCTTGCCTTCGTCGTTGTAGTAAACGCCTACGCCCAAATTCACTTTGGTGCTGCGGGTGTCGGCATTAAACGCTTCGTTCAGGCCCAGAATCGGGTCGCGAGGTGCCATTTCTACGGCGGCGAAAATCGAGGATGTCATCCTATGCTCCATCAATTGAGTGTATCCGGGCAAAGGCCTGTGCATGCGGTTGCCGCGGTTTGGGGAAAAGATCGGCGTCGATTTTAGCACGACTGCGCACCTTACGCTGCAGTCCGTTTTTGCGTCGCAGCTTGATGGCTCAAGCGCGTATTGGCATGATTTTAACTAGGGGGTATGGGCTTGTAGGTATTGTTAATCATTGCCTAGGTAGATATACCATTGAGGGTATTTTGAGGCGCTGGCATTCGCCAGCGCCCCGGGCTGACTTTAATTACGCGCTAAACTTGAAACCCTGCGCCATTGCGGTCGGAGCCACTTCGGGAAAGTAAATGCTTTGATAAACTTGGGCGGTATTTTCTGACCAGATTTTACCGTCGTCACGCCCGATGCTTTGCCAGAATTGCGCCAGCGTTTCATCATAAGCGTCAATATGCTGGCGCAAATCGGCGCTTTGATACTGTTCGTGGTGCACAAAACTGGCCCGTGGTAGGCGTGGTTTTAGCGGGCTATCGTGCTGGATATGGCCCAGTGCGAGCCCGGCAATCGGGAATGTTTTGGCCGGCAGTTGCAGCAAATCAATTATGGCTTGTGGATGACGTCGAATACCCCCGATCGGTACGACGCCCAAACCGGCTGAGCGCGCCGCAGTCATCAGATTGCCCAGGGCAATACCGGCATCGACTGCGCCAACGGCAAAACCTTCGACACTTTCATGAATCAGCTGCGTCTTGCCCGCTTTGGCGAGCGCCTGCTCGGTTTTATAAAAGTCGATTACCACGGTGAGAAAAACTGGCGCTTGTGCAATCCACGGCTGGCCACCGGCAATCTCGGCAATTTGCGCGCGGCGGGCGGCGTCTTGCGTGACCACCAGCGAAACTTGTTGCCCATTGATCGACGTTGGGCCTTTGTAGGCGGCATCCAGAATGGCGTCCAGTGTTGCAGCGCTGATTGTTTGGTCTTGAAAGCTGCGGATGCTGCGATGCTGGTGCATCAGCTTGAGAGTGTCGTTCATGATGATTTCCAGTGGCTTGAATTGATAGTGGCGATTTTATTAGACCAGTCGTCTAGTTTGCAAGTGTAAAAAAACCACATCATCAGCTTGACGATGTGGTTGCAGTTTTAAACGCTACGCCGTGAAAAATCGCGAGGGCGGAAACCCAGTAATCCCAGCGTTGCAAAGTAGGCCACGACGCCGACTAAGACCAGGCCAGCAAGGCGTAATAGCCGCATCAGCATATTGCCTTGTGACCAATCGGGCATCCATTGCATCAAGCCAAAGAGTGCGGCGGCCATGATACCCACAGCGATTAGCAGTTTAAACATGAAAATCAGCCAGCCTGCCTGGGGGGTAAAGATTTGCTGCTTGCGTAGCTGATAAAACAGCAAGCCCGCATTGGTCAGCGCACCCAGACTAATGGCCAATGCCAAACCGGCGTGTTTGAAGTGACCGATCAACAATAGATTAAATAGCTGCGTGACCGCCAGCGTAAATAGCGCGATTTTGACTGGTGTTTTAATGTTTTGCCGCGCATAAAAGCCGGGCGCGAGAATCTTGATCAGAATTAGCCCAACCAGACCGACGGCATAGGCACTCAAGGCTTGTTGCGTCATGGCCGCATCGTGGGCGGTAAATTTGCCGTACTGAAACATCGCCACAGTCAGCGGTTCGGCAATCAGCGCCAGTGCGACTGCGGAAGGAATTGCCAGTAGCAGCGCCAGACGCAAACCCCAGTCGAGCAGACGAGAATATTCGGCGGTATCGTCGTTGGCGTAGGTTTTGGAAAGCGACGGTAGCAAAATGGTACCTAAAGCCACACCGAGCAAGCCAGTGGGAAACTCCATCAAACGATCGGCGTAGTACATCCACGATACCGAACCGGAAATCAGGAAGGAGGCAAAAATAGTATTAATAATCAGTGAAATCTGGCTGACTGAAACGCCCAGAATAGCTGGCCCCATCTGCTTGATCACGCGCCACATTCCGACGTTTTGAAAGTTGAGTTTTGGCCGGGACAGCATGCCGATTTTGCGCAAATGCGGCAGCTGGTAAGCCAATTGCGCCACGCCGCCGACGACGACGGCAACGGCCATCGCCATAATCGGCGGATCAAAGTAGGGGGTTAAAAATAGCGCAAAAATAATGAATGAAACATTCAGCAATGTAGGCACAAAGGCTGGAACCGAAAATTTATTCCACGTATTAAGTACTGCGCCAGCCAAGGACGAGAGCGAAATCAGCAAGATGTACGGAAAGGTAATGCGCAGCAGATCAGTGGTCAGCGCAAATTTGTCGGGGTTTCTGGCAAAGCCCGGCGCAGAAATCCAGATCACCGATGGTGCGGCAATGACGCCAATCACGGTGACGATGGCCAGAATCAGTGTCAGCATACCGGACACGTCAGCGATGAATTCGCGCGCAGCCTCATCGCCCTGCTTGTTTTTATATTCAGCCAGTATTGGCACGAAAGCCTGGCTGAATGCGCCCTCGGCAAAGATACGCCTTAAAAGATTGGGCAATTTGAACGCAACATTGAATGCATCGGTTGCCACGCTTGCGCCAAAAATCCGCGCCATGATGGCATCGCGCGCAAAGCCCAGCACCCGTGAAACCAAGGTCATTGAGCTGACAGCTGCCACTGCTTTTAATAAATTCATCGTGTTTCCTCACCCTATGGGGGCGAATGATACGCCGCTCTTGCGCTTGCCGTGAAGAACGAATAAAATCGTCGGCTTTCTAGGGTTGTGTGTGCTGCCGAAAGTCCGTGTCTCCGGCCAAGCAGTAGACCCGTTACACCTACTAGGAGCATTACAACATGGCAAATACAGCACAAGCACGCAAACGCGCTCGTCAAGCTACCGCAGCACGTGAACACAATGGCGCTCAGCGTTCAGAGTTTCGCACTGCAGTTAAAAAGGTACTGAAAGCGATCGCAGCTGGCGACAAAGCTGCAGCAGCTACTGTTTACCAGCAAGCGGTTAGCACGATCGACCGTATCGCTGACAAAAAGATTTTCCACAAAAACAAGGCTGCTCGTCATAAGAGCCGCCTGGCTGCTGCTATCAAAGCAATGGCTTAAGTTTTTGCCCGAATCGCAAAAAAGCCCACTTTTTAGTGGGCTTTTTTGTCGCCTGTCGCCTGCGGAGCCATGGATTCTGATGCGAGGCAGGTCTCGGCATAGCCGAGCCCTAGATGATTAGGCTGTTTGATTCGCAGGCTGATGTTTTATACCCACTCCCCCCGCCCTCTCCCTGAGAGGGAGCCTCGCTGCGCGAGTGGGTGTTTCATAGAAACTCGCTTGTTGCGTAGGAATTGAAAAACTTGTATCTGAGGTCTTTGATATTTCAATTAATGCGGATGCGAGAGGCGAAAGCTTTCCATGATGCGCCAGTAAGACGCTTCTTCCAGAATAAATACTCGACCATCAGGCGCTTCGTGCGGGGCGATGTCGATCATAATGCGGACAAAACGTCCTACATCCTGCCAGAGTGCAGCGGCCATGCGTTCAACAAACCAGTCGGCACTCTCGCCGGGCTTGAGCGCTGCTTCGTGGCGCACTTCAAGCAATAGAACACCATCGCCCAAGGGCTGTTTGCGCACCCATGATGGCATGCACCAGATGCGGCGGATCGTGGCTAGCGCCACTTCGGCTTCGGGGGGCGAGAGTGGAGACAAGCCAATTTGTAAGCGGTAGGTGCTAGCCATCGGATTGACCTTGATCGAGAGGACAATGTCGCAAGAATGCTTGTTTTTTACACGCCATGCCGGGTAATGTCTAGTGATATTGCACAAGTAGCGCCGCTGATTCACACGTTTTGCGGCTCATTATGCTAGGCTAGTTAATACGTTTAAAGCATAGACTGAATCTTATGAACGAGAATACCGAGCTGGTCAGCCGTCCTAAAATTCTGGTTGTTGATGATTCTCGGATCGTGCGGGCAACCATCAAGAAACATCTTTCCGAAATGTATGATCTGGTCGAAGAGGCCGACGGTGAAGCAGGCTGGCGTCGCCTGATGAGTGACGACAGCATTAATCTGCTGCTGTCCGACCTGACGATGCCCGAGCTGGATGGGCTGGGTTTGCTCGCGCGCGTTCGTGCTTCGGGTGAGCCACGCTTGCATTTTTTGCCGGTGATTATTATTTCCGGTGAAGAAGATGAGGCGACCAAATTGCGCTGTGTGGAGTGCGGCGCGAATGATTTTGTGACCAAATCTACCGATAAAACCGAAATGCAGGCGCGAGTGAAGGCCAATCTTGAGCTGGCAGAAACCCGGCGTGAGCTGGCCGAATCGCGCTCGGTGCAGGTACAAACCAGCACCACGGACGCGCTCACCGGCGTGGGCAGCTCGCACTTGCTCAATCTGCAGCTGGAGCAGGCGATGGCGTTTGCCCTGCGGCACAATAGCGAAGTGACCGTCATGCTGCTGGAGGTGAACCACGGCCAGGCTTTGCAGCAAAAACTGGGCGAGCGGGTGTATGGTCAACTGCTGGGCATGCTGGCCAAGCTGATCGAAGCCCGTTTGCGCAAAGAAGACACGCTGGCACATTTGAATGATTCGATGTTTGCCGTGGTCTCGCCAGCCACGCCGCTGATTGAGGCTAGGGTGGTCGCCGAGCGCTTGCGCCAGACGATTGCCAATGCGCGGGTTAATTTCCGCAGCGAGCAATTGCGCGTTACCTCATCGGTCGCGGTGGCCAATTCATGGCATGACGATGTGCATTCGGCCGAGCGAATTCTGGCGGTGCTGCAAGATCGCCTGTTTGCGCAGCCGATGGATAATCATGTCTTTATGCCTGATGCGGCCAGTGTGCAGGTGCCGACGCCGCTGATTTCCGAGGCGCTGGTGATGTTGCATAAAGGGCGCGAAGAAGAACTGCGCCCGCATCTGGCTGCGTTGATGAATAATCTCAAACCCTTGTTGGCGCTGGCCAATCAGGATTTGAATCTGGGCTGGGATTTATCCGCCCTTGATGCGTTGCAGCAATAGCGAGGCAAGACCAAAGTCTTCACGCTCTCTTGCTTGCGCAGCAGGCATGATGACAAACCCGGCACGATGAGGCCGGGTTTGTGTTTTTAGCTATTCAGTTCTGCATTGTTTTGCTTGGGGTATTGCTCTGTAGATTTGATTGATATTGGCTTTGCTGCATATACCTTTCCAGTTTCAATCGGATTGGGAATGCGTCGCTCAATAAACAGCGCGTTGCCGCTTTCGCGCTTGGCCATGCTCTTGGCGCTGCTGGCGATGCTGGCCACTTCATGGTGACTTTTATACCACTTGGCCACGATATGCGCCGCGCCCAGCGAGAGCGATACCAGCGGGTGGGCTTGCAATTGCCCCTGCCGATTAGGAGCAACATAGCTGCCGCTTTGTCTATCCTCTTCATTAAAGAACGCCGCAATCCGCAGTTTGAAATCGGCCAGCAATTGCTCGCAGCGTTGTTGCCAATCCGGGCTGCGCAGCAGCAGGATAAAGTCATCCCCGCCAATATGGCCGACAAAATCGAGCCCGGCGTCAAAATGATCCTGCATTAATTGCCCTAGGCACTGCAGTAATTCGTCACCACGCGCGTAGCCATATACGTCGTTATAGGGTTTGAAATGATCCAGATCGGCGTAGACCACGGTAAAGTCGTGCTGCGCGGCCAGCAGCTGGCTCATGGCGTCCTGAATCGGCACATTGCCCGGCAAGCCGGTCAGCGGGTTGGCGTGGCGCGCGGCAGCCAGCTGCAGCTCGGTCATGGCGCGAATCAGGTCGCGCCCGGTGCCCATGCCCAGATACCGCCCCTCCTCGGTAATGATAAAACCGTCGTCCAGCTGGCGGCGCTCGCACGAAGTCATCAGCCGCGCCAGCTCGGTCAGGCTCATGGCGTGCTCAACAATCAGGGGCTGGGCGTCCATATGCAGGCTGCAGCTGCGCCCGCCAAACAGCTCCCGGCTATAGGGGCGGGCAAACAGCTCGAAAATGGCATTGCGTTTGATCAGCCCGATGGCCTTGTTCTGCTCGACTACCGGCAGGGCCAGCAGCTCGGGCTGGGAGCGAAAGCGTTGCCACACCACGTCATGGCTATCGTGCGGTGACACCGCACTCACTTCCTGTAGCAACGATAGCGCGGTGGTGCTGGCCTGCTCGCTGCTGTAATCGAGAGGCAGGCGCGGCAGCTTTAGTGCGGTATCGGGCTGCACTGCCGGACGGCCAAGCAGAAAACCCTGCGCCAGCTTGATGCCGGTGCGGTTGACCACTTTCAGCTCTCCACGCGTTTCAATCCCCTCGGCGATCACCGTGGTGTGGGTATTGAGTGCAATTTGCTGGATTGAGCGGACAAATTGCCGCTTTTGCGCGTCCTGATCAATCCCGTGGATAAAATATTTGTCGATTTTGACAAAATCCGGCTTGAGTTCCGACCACAGCCTGAGCCCGGAAAAGCCCTCGCCTAGGTCGTCCAGCGCAATCTTGAAGCCCATTTGCCGGTAATGCGCCACCGCACGCGATAGCAGGGCGTAATCACGAATCGCCTGGCTTTCGGTTAGCTCGATCACTATGCGCTGCGGCGCTAGGCCCAGCTCAGCCAGATAATCGAGCGTGGCGGCGGCACGCAAATCGGCCTCTATCAGGCTGCCGGGACACACATTCAGAAACAGGCGACCGGGCAGCTGGCGCTCGACAAAGGCGCGCAAAATTGTTTTGCAGCAAGCCTGGTCCAGCTCAGCCAGCAGGCCACATCGTTCGGCGGCTTGAAACAGCT
This sequence comes from Chitinibacter sp. FCG-7, assembly GCF_040047665.1. NCBI lineage: Bacteria > Pseudomonadati > Pseudomonadota > Betaproteobacteria > Neisseriales > Chitinibacteraceae > Chitinibacter > Chitinibacter mangrovi. The sequence continues at coordinate 1,047,852 of NZ_CP157355.1, read as the reverse complement.
GTATCGGCGAATGCAGCGGGTGATGTTCTGGCCCCCGTATCAAGCCTTCAAAGCCAAAAGCCTGCCCTTCGCTCAGCGCGGCAATAGGCTGGAATAGGGCGCTCAGTGCTTGCGTCTGGATGATGCTCAGCACTTGCTCGGCTTGCTGTTCGGGAAGATTTTCGGATGGCATACCAGTATGTCGGTGGTGCGATAAGTCTTGTAAGGTATCAGTGCAAGATTGCATTTATGTTACGGCAAGATGAAAAGTCGCTACCTGTGGTGGCTGTAGGCGACTTAAGTATTTAGTTTGCAAAAGAAAATTGCGCATGAAAAAAGCCGCCCGGAATGGGGGCGGCCTGTGTCTTGTTACAAACCAGTCTGTTTAAGGAGCAGGCCAAACATTTTGGCGCAAGGCCAGCTCGTCGTGCACTTGTCGAAAGGCGGTGAAGCCAAAGAGAGTGCAAGTAGTGCAACCAAGCGACCCAAGAAAGTGCAGGCACTTTGGTCTGGCGATTTACAGGCTAAAACGCTGCGTGATCGGCATACGCCAGTCTTTACCGAACGAGCGCTCGGTAATCCGTGGCCCCACCGGCGCTTGGCGGCGCTTGTATTCGTTGATTTTCAGTAGCCGCACCACTTTATTCACATCGGCCTCAGCGTAGCCGCGGGCGATAATGTCGGCGATGCTGAGGTTTTCTTCCACATAGGCGGCCAAAATCGCATCGAGCACCTCGTATTCCGGCAGGCTATCTTGGTCTTTCTGGTCGGGGCGCAGCTCGGCTGACGGTGGGCGCGTGATAATGCGCTCGGGGATGGGGGCGGGTTGACCGTTGGCGATCGCTTGCTGATTGCGCCAGTTCGACAGGCGATACACCATCGTTTTGGCGACGTCTTTGAGCACCGCAAAGCCGCCGGCCATATCGCCGTACAGCGTCGCGTAGCCCGTCGTCATTTCGGATTTATTACCAGTCGTTAAAACCAATTTTCCAGTTTTATTGGATAGAGACATCAGCAGCATACCCCGGATACGGCTCTGCAGATTCTCTTCGGTCGTGTCCATTTCGCGGCCAGCAAATTCATCGGCCAGACCCGCCATCATGGCTTCGTACATAGGCCAGATTTCGATTTCGGAATATTTGCAGCCCAGAATATCAATCATCGCGCGCGAGTCGGTGACTGAAATATCGGCGGTATAGCGCGACGGCATCATCACCGCGTGGCAACGCTCGGCGCCAAGCGCATCGACGGCAATCGCCAGCGTCAGCGCCGAATCAATCCCGCCCGACAGCCCCAATAAAATACCGGGGAAGCGGTTTTTGCCGATATAGTCCTTCACGCCCTGCACCAGCGCGCCGTAAATGCTTTCTTCTATGGGGGGATCGGCTGCTATGTCAGACTGAGCAAGGTCTCCATTGATATACTCGCAGCAGGTAATCTGATTGCTAAACGCCGGTAATTGCAGCGCCAGCTCGCCCGATTTATTGAGCGCGAATGAATGGCCATCGAACACCAGCTCGTCCTGGCCGCCGACCAAGTTGCAATACACCAGCGGAATGCCGTTTTCTTCAACGCGTTGGCGCGCCACTTCGCGGCGGGTTTCCTGCTTGGCCTGATGGAAAGGCGAGGCGTTGAGCACCAGCAAAATCTCTGCGCCTTCATCGCGTGCGGCGGCGGCGGGCTCGGTATCCCAGATGTCTTCGCAAATCGCGATGCCAACCTGCACGCCGTTCTGCTCGAAAACAAAGGGCGAAAAACCGGGCGTAAAGTAGCGAACTTCGTCGAAAACCGCATTATTAGGCAGCAGCAATTTATCGTAGCGACCCAGCACATTGCCGTCGCGAATCACGCTGGCCGAGTTGAATACTTCATCGCCCGCTACGCCGCTGGGGTGGCCGACGATCAGCGTAATGCCGTCGAGCTCGTCGATAAAGCGCGCCAGCATCTGTTTGCATTGCTTGAGAAAAGCCGGACGCAGCAGCAGATCTTCCGGTGGATAGCCGGTTAGCGCCAGCTCTGGCGTGAGCAAAATATCAGCACCGGCAGCGATTGCTTCGCGGGCTGCAGCGAAAATCAGCTCGGTATTACCGGCAAGGTCACCAACAATCGGGTTGATCTGGGCGAGGGCGATTTTCATGGCGGCATTCACGCAAAGATAAAACCGCCATTTTACCCCAGAATGACGTTGTGGCAGCGGCTCTGGCTGATGGCAGCGTAGGCACGGGCTGACCCGGCTCAACAATCCCGCGCTTTGTCTGTGGGCAAGATCACCTTCGGGGGATTAGTGCTGCGCTGCGGCGAGTCGGCACGGTACAATGCGAACCGATTGATTTCCCGATATTTTTTGCCATGAGCCAGCCAAAAATCGCGCATTACCAGTTGCAATCCCGCCTTGGGCAAGGCGCGATGGGCGTGGTCTTTCGTGCGCGGGACGAAAGGCTGGAGCGCGATGTGGCGCTCAAGCTGGTACAGGTCAATCTGGCGAGCCATGAAGCGGCCGATTATGCCGCGCGGCTGCTGCAGGAGGCCCGCTCGGCGGCGCGGCTCAATCACCCCGGCATTATCACCGTTTATGATTGTGGCCAGTGGCGCAACAAGCCGTATCTGGCCATGGAGCTGGTGCAAGGCGTTACGCTCAAGGACATGCTGGAAAAGCGCGGCCCTTTGTCGATCCGACAAGTGATCAGCATTGCGCGCCAGATGTTTGCCGCGCTGGGGCACGCGCACCGGCATAAAGTCATTCACCGCGACATCAAGCCTGCCAATCTGATGCTAACCCGCGAGGGGCGGCTTAAAATCACCGATTTTGGCATTGCCCAGATGCCAGCCAGTGATCTGACGCGTACCGGCACCGTACTGGGCTCGCCACGCTATATGTCGCCCGAGCAGCTGGCGGGCAAGAAACTCGACGGCCGTGCCGATCTGTATTCGGCGGGCGTCGTGCTGTATCAATGCCTGACGGGCAATGCGCCGTTTGACGGCGAAACCACGATGAATATCGTGTATCAGGTTTTGCACAGCAATCCGCCACCGCCGCACGAGTTGCGAGCCGAAGTGCCACGGGCCTTGTCCGAGCTGATTATGCGCTGTCTGGCGCGCCACCCCGAAGCGCGTTTTGCCCATGCCGACGAGGCGCTGGCGGCCTTGCTGGCGGGGGCCAATGGCCCGGTGAGTGAGGCTAGGCTGGCGGATGAGTCCACGCTGACTCTCGAGGGAGGGATAGGCGGATCACAGCCCGATTCTGCTTCGCCAGCAGCTTCACCCTCTTCCCCTGTTCTGCCCTGGCTGGTGCAAACCGGTAACTTGCTAGCCTGGCTCTGGCAGCATGGGGTGCGGCTAACGGCCTGGCTGGCTCGCTGGTGCTGGCGTGCCAGCCAGACGATGGCCGCGCTAATGCAACGCTGGACACCGCTGCTGTGGGCCAGATTACAGCGTGGCTGGCAGTGGATGAAGCCCCGATTGCAGAGCACCGCGCTGGCTGGCAAACAGCACTTTATGGCCTTGCCGCGCGTCGCTCAGGTCGTGGTTTCGCTAACCAGTCTGGGCGCTGTGCTCTGGCTGGTCTGGCCGCAGTCAGATCAGCTACAAATCGAATTTGCCCAGACGCAGATTAGCGTCGAGGGCGAGGCGGTTGAGCCAGTCAGGCAATGGATAGCGCAGGGCGCTGATTTGCAGATGGAGCAGCAAGAGCGTGCGCAAACGCTGGCAAAAATGGCTGCCGATGGCTTGAATGAGATCGCCCAGGCCAGCGCTCCGCCGCAATGGCAGGAGCAGGCTCCTGTCGAAGCAACCGCGCAGCCGCCGGGCGAGCGTAGCAGCACGCAAAAAGTTGCAACCCGACCGGCCCAGCCACCCGCCGCCGATACTCCGCCTACACTAGATGACGAGGGCGGCCTATCCGGCATTGGCAGCCATCTGAGCAAGGCGGGCGAGCAATTGGGCACTGGTGTTAAAGGCGTCTTTGACTGTATTCGCGGCCGCGCAGTGTGCCCAACTGCTGCGCCCATGCCTGAACATCGAGGCGCACGTTAGAATCTAGTTGGCACGTGCTTTGCTGCTTTGATCTGATCAATTTCATTTGATCAATAATGTTGAATCTTTGGCCGACGATTAGGATTTTGGATCTAAATCCTATGGGTATATGGCTGTAGGCTTCATTAAAATTTATCTGTAGATATATACCCTTATTAGTGGGGTAATTTTCTCAATACGTGCTGATCTGATCTGAGCTGCGCTGCTGGATCTGGGGCTTGAAACCCCTCTCGCCCATCGCCGAGGGAGTGGAGCGAGACAAACAGCTTTACCGTTTGGCTCTCGACCGACCGAGGGTAGCCCGGAGGGCCGCAGGCGGGGGGCGCTTTTCTTTGCTTACTTTCTTTGGCGAAGCAAAGAAAGTGAGTCCCCGTCGCGGATTGCGACTGTAAAACATCGCGCCGAAGGCGCTAAAACGATCAACACGCATTGAGAACATCACCGTTGATGTTGGGTCGCCTTGATTTGCTCGATCAGCCAGCAGGCGGCCGGGCCGAGTTGGGCTTGGCGAAGCCACACCAGATCGACGTGGACGGCGCGTGGCCAGGTGGGAACGTCGAGCATCACCAGCCGGTTCTGCCCGAACATCTGCACCAGCCAGCTCGGTAGCGCTGCCCAGCCAAAATCGCGCAAAGTCATTTCCAGCAGCATCAGATAGCTTGGTGCCAGCCAGCAGCGCGGGCTGTGCGTGCTGGGCATGGTTTCGCTATAGCTGCTGAGTTTGAGCTCGCGATGCGCAGCCAGCTCGGCACTGCTGATCGTGCCTGCGCTGGCTAGTGGATGTTGCTGGCCGACATAAATGGCAATTTCGGTGCGGCCGGGCAGTGGGTGGCGGCAGACATCGGCTTCGTCCGATTCCAGCGCCCTGATCAGCCCCAGCTGCGCGCGACCGCTGCGCAGCAAGGCCAGCACATCCTGATCTTCGCCCACCAAGCATTCCAGCCGCAAAAGCGGAAATGCGCTGGCAAATTCGCTCAGCAGCGCTTCAAATTCCAACGACTGGAAGGTATCGGACAGCACAATACTGAGCTGTGCTTCTAGCCCGGCTTGCAGCGAACGCGCCTGATGCGTCAAATCGGCGTGGCTATTGAGTACGTGCCGGGCGTGGCTGAGCAGGCGGGTGCCCGCCGGAGTCAGGCTGGGCTGGCGCGAGCTGCGATCAAAGAGCTGCAGACCGGCGTCGATTTCCAGCTGGCTGATGGCTTCGCTAATGGTGGACTGGCTTTTGCCCAGATGCCGGGCTGCGGCGGAAAATGAGCCCAGCTGGGCGGCGTGTACAAAGGCATTCAGTGCGTCGATTGAATTGAACATGGCGGCGTTCCCGCTGTGTTGTGAACTGATGTATCGGATTATCCGATGGAAGCTAATTTAGTTCTATCGGTTCTTTGCTGGATAATCGCTGCATCCGTTTAACTCGTACAGGAAGACCCTCTTGCTGAACACGACTCATCAGTCCGATACCCTCTTATCGCTCCCGGAAAAAACCTGGCTTGAGCGCGCCGCCCACGCGCTGCTGTTTGAAGTGGGCGGCGTGATTCTGGTCACGCCGCTGGCCGCCTGGTTGATGGGTTCGAGCATGGCGCACGTGGGCGTGCTGGCGGTGATTCTGGCCAGTATTGCCATGCTGTGGAACGCGGTATTCAACTTTCTGTTTGAAAAACTGGAACGCCTGCGTGGCTGGCAGCGCACGCCGCCCATCCGCGCTTTGCACGCCTTGCTGTTTGAAGGCGGCTTTATCCTGATGGCTCTGCCGCTGACGATGTGGTGGATGGATTTAAGCCTGTGGCATGCGCTGGCGATGGATATTGGCTTTTTTCTGTTTTTCCTGCCCTATACCTATTTGTTCAACTGGGGCTACGACACGCTGCGTCGCATGTATTTCCGCCGCGTTTGCCCGGCCTAGCCCGCTAGATTGTGAACACGCTTTCAACCTAAAGGTCTGCTGACTAGCCCAGGCGGCGATCAACACCATTCCACGACATGCTGACCGGCTCGGGGGCAACATCAGGGTGGAGCAGCTTGTATTGAGCCAGTGCATCGTGCACGTGGGCAAAAAAGCTGTCGGCACCCAGTGCGCTGGTGACGCCGTAGCGGTCAAACGCCTCGCGCAGCGGGCGGTTGCAGCGGGCAAACTTCAGATCAATGCCCGCTTCTTCCAGCAGGCGATTGAGCGTCAGTAGCTGCTCGGCGGCGGTAACGTCGAGAAAAGTGATAGCTTGCGCGTCAACCAGCACCCAGCGCGTGTCGCCGTCTTCGGCCACCAGCTGGCTGATGCGGTCAACAAAATAGCTGCTATTGGCAAACAGCAGCGGCGCATAAAAGCGGTAAACCAGCAGGCCTTGCAGATAGCGCGATTCGCCGCTTAAATGCGCCTCAGCCACATCATGAAAGCCCTTGCGACCAGCCACCGAGCACAGCACGGCATCAAAGGGGCGCGCCATAAACTGTATGAGGTATGCCAGTGAAAGCAAGATGCCAACGATGATACCTGGCAATACCCCCACAATCAGCACGCCTGCGGTGGTGATCAGCGAGAAAATCGCCGCAGTGCGATCAAGCCGGTACATCTCGACCCAGGTGCGCACCTCGATCAGGTTTAGCCCGGCAAAAATCAGCAGCGCCGACAGTGTGGTCACCGGCAGATAGCGCAAGGAGCCGGACAAAAAAAGCAGAAACAGCAGCAAGAGCAGGGCGGCAAACAGGCCGGACATCACCGATTTGCCGCCAGCCGCGTCGTTGATTGCCGTGCGCGATTGGCTGGCGCCCAGCGCAAACCCCTGCCACAGGCTGGCTGCCACATTGGCCAGCCCCAGCGCCATCAGCTCACGATTGGGGGCAATTTCATAGTGATTTTTTTGTGCAAAAGCGCGGGCCAGCAAAATGCCTTCGGGCATCGCCAGCAAGGCAATACCGGCTGCGGCGGGCAATAGTGTGGTGATCTGGTTCAGGCTGAGTGCTGGCCAGGCCAGATCGGGCAGCCCCTTGGGCAAATCACCCAGTAGCGCCACGCCATGCTCGGCAATATTGAGCAGATACGCGCCGCCAATGGCCACGATAAACAGTAAAATCGCCGCAGGTAGCTTGGGCTGCAGCTCGCGCAGCAGGGCCAGAAACAGGATGGAAAGCAGGCCGATAATCAGGCTGGTGGCGTGGATCTGTTCATGGCGGGTGATTAACTCGAGTACACGCGGGAAAAAAGCCGTTTCGTGCAGGCTGAGCCCGGTCCATTTGCCCAGCTGGCTGGCAATCAAAATCAGCGCTGCGCCATTCATAAAACCGAGCAGTACCGGTTTGGACAGCAAATCGGCCATCGCGCCCAACCTGGCCTTGGCCGCAATCAGCATCAGCACGCCCACCAGCAGCGTCAGTACGCTGCTGAGCATCAGGTATTGCGCCGGATTGCCATTGGCCAGCGGTGTAATGGCCGCCGCCACCAGCAAGGCGAGCGCGGCATCCGGCCCGACAATCAGATGGCGCGAGCTGCCCAGCAGGGCGTACACCAGCATGCCGGCCAGCGCCGTATACAGACCATACTGGGCTGGCATGCCAGCCAGATCGGCGTAGGCCACGCAGGCCGGAATCAGCACCACGCAGACGCTGATCCCTGCGCCCAGATCGTCGGCCAGATATTCGCGGCGGATTTTGGCCAGCCCCGATTGAAGCAATAGCAGCCGAAGCATTTGCCTGCTTGCGGCGATTGCCGATGGTTTCGCCATTGTTTTTATCCTATTGCGAGCATCCCTGTTTTCAGCTTAGCCAGCAAATTGTGTTCTGGCGCACGATCTTCTTGCCCGGTTTACGCTGTAAGCTTTGCCAAAGGCAGGGTGTGAATATTTACGTTAAGATCAGCGCACTTCTTTTATGGTGTGTTGCTGTGCGCCCACGCGGTTTTCCTGCCCTTTTTCTGCCCTGCCGTGCCACGATGGCCAGCTGGCTAGCGCTGCTGGCCATCGTGGCGCAGCTGTTGCTACCGTTTGTGCATGCGGCGGCGATGGATGCGGGCGTGAAAATGGCCTGGTGTGGCACTGGCCCAGCGCCTGCTGCGCTCGATAGCAGTCAAGCCGAGATCGCCGCGCTGGCCAGCGAGAGCGGTGACGCCAAGCTGATCGTTAAATGTGCTTTGTGTTCGGTGGCCGGGCTGAACGCCACTACACCGCTGCAAGCCCCGATCAGCCTGCCTTTGCTTGCGCCGCTGCAGCATGCCGCCCCGCCGTGGCAACAGGCTTTTTTCTCCCCGCAGTCATTCTCCATCCCGCCGCCACCGCGCGGCCCGCCGCTGATTTCCTGATCAATCTATCTAGTGTCTGCTGACTTCGGGTTTTCAAGCCCAGGGTCAACATTAAATATTCTGCAAATCTGGCTTGCTGCGCTGCGGCGAGTGGTATTTCCGCGCTCGTATCAGTCAGGCGGTGTTTGCAGCTATGGATTCGATCAGCCCTGCTGCACTGGCAACAGGGCTCGCTGAGTCTGGCCGCCCGCTGCGCGCCAGACCGTGAGGAAAAAATGTCTGCTACTCCAACTTTGCGCAGCAGTGTCTGCGCCGTCCTGGCCACGCTGGGCCCTGCGAATGTGTTTGCCAGCGAAATCACACAATTGGATGAAATTGTCGTCACCGCTACCCGCGAAGCCACGCCGCTGGCCAAAGCGCCGGTGTCGATGGGCAAGGTGAACGAGAAAACTATTTCTGAGACCAAGCCGACTTTTATTGGTCAGGTACTCGATAAAATCCCCGGCGTGCATATGACCGATCTGGGCAATGAGCAGCACAATATGTCGATTCGTCAGCCGATGACTTATTCGGCGGTGTATCAGTATCTGGAAGACGGCGTGCCGATTCGTCCGGTCGGTATTTTCAACCACAACGCGCTGTATGAAATCAATCTGCCGGGTAGCGATGGCATTGAAGTCATCAAAGGCCCGGCATCCAGCCTGTATGGCAGCAATGCAGTTGGCGGTGCAGTCAATTTCACCACCGCTGCGCCCAGCGCGACATTGAGCTGGAATGCTGCTGCGCAATTGAGCTCCGAGGGGTATCGCCGTGTAGACCTTGGTGCGTCTAACTCCTGGGGTGATACCGGCTTGCGTATCTCTGGCTATAGCGCCACGCGTGGCAACAGCTGGCAAGACTATAACGCGATGAATAAAACCGGCCTGACTGCGCGGCTGGATCACTGGTTGAGCGATTCGCTGCTGTGGAAATCGGTGCTGACCTATTCCAAGCTCGATACCGATATGCCCGGCAGTGTGAATGAGAGCGACTATCAGACGCGCCCCGGTTATTCGTATCAGACCTTTACCACACGCCAGGTTGAAGCCCTGCGCGCCAGTACCGGCTTGGCGGGCGAATTGAACGAAGGCGGCTTTAGCAGCGCCACGCTGTATTACCGCGACAACAGCACCTACCAATTGCCGAGCTATCTGATTTTCAATACCGGCCCGAGCTCGGCCAGCGGGCGCACCACTGACAACACCTTCACCTCGCTGGGCCTGAGCGCCTTTCATCGCCAGCAATGGGGCGATTTGAAGCTAACTGTGGGGGGCCTGATCGAGGCCAGCCCGAATGACCAGCGCGAAGTGAATCTGTCTATCGTGCGTGATCCGAAAACCGGCAAATACCTCAGCTACCAAACCGGCAGCGTGCGCCGCGATTACCGTGTTGATCTGGGCAATCAGGCGCTGTTTGCCGATGCCAGCTATGCATTGGCGGCGGGCTGGGCGATCAATGGTGCAATCCGTTACGATCGGGTGAAATACGATTTCACCAATCATCTCACGCCGTCGGCCACCACCGGCGCGGCTTCGCAAACGCAATCGTTTGCCGCGACTTCACCCAAAGTCGGCTTTACCTGGGATGCGGCCAGCCAGGTCTTTGTTTACGGTGGCTACAGCCAGGGCTTTACGCCGCCCGAAGTCGGCTCGCTATTTAGTAGCGCCACTGTGCCCGATCTGAAATCAGCCAGTTTTGATCAGTTCGAGCTGGGCGCGCGTTTTTCGCCGCTGGCTGGCGTGAAGGTCGATGCAGCGGTGTACCTCCTCGACGGTCAGGACGAGCTGGTGAGCTACAGCATTATCCCGGGTAAATCCGAGCCGCGAAATGCGGGTAAAACGCGGCATCAGGGGGTCGAGCTGGGGCTGGACTGGGCTGTGAATCCGCAGTGGAGTGCCCGTCTGGCTGGCCAGTACGCACAGCATCGCTACCGCCAGTACAGCCCGTCACCGAGCGAAAACTACGCGGGCAAGGACATTCCGGCAGCCCCCAATTGGCAAGGCACGCTGGAGCTGGCCTACAAGCCGTTCAGCCAGGCCAGACTGGCCTTGGAAACGGTATACCTGGGGCCGTATTGGATGGATAGCGCCAACACCGTTGAGTACAAGGGACATACCCTCTTTAATTTGCGGGCGGAGTATCGCCAGCAGAACTGGACTTTCTGGGCGCATGCGCTCAATTTAAGCAATGCGCATTACGCCGAAATGGCCGCGTCCAGCTATAAGGGCAGCGGTGCACATAGCCCTAATACGCAGGACACCTATAGTCCCGGCGCGCCACGCAGTTTCTTTGTGGGCGTGAGCTACGCCTTTGGGGCCAAGGGGGAGTAGCCATGAAACGCGAAGAAGTTGATCTGGCTGCCCAGAGCACGCAGCGCAGCAAGGGCAGCAGGCTGGGCTGGCTGAATCGCTGGCATAAAAAGCTGGCGTGGGTGGCCGGGATTGCGGTGATTTTCTGGGGCTTAACCGGCGTATTGCACCCGATTATGTCGGCGCTCTCGCCCAAGGTGCAGCCCTTGCCCGCGCCAGCGGCGCTGCCTGCCGATCTGCATCCGGTGACGCTGCACAGCCTGCAGCTGCCCGCCGGGCAGATCCAGTCGGCCCGTTTGCGTATGCTCGGCGAGCAACCGGCGTGGCGGATTGGTTTGCAGGGGCAGGCGAGCGGCCTTTGGTATGACGCGCAAAATGGCAAGCTGCTGGTGAATGCCGACGCGGCCGAGGCCGAGCGTCTGGCGCGTGCGCTGGTGGGCGATATGCAGTCGCCCATTGCGCGCATCACGCCGATTACCGAGTTTAGCCGCAGCTATCCGGCCATCAATAAAATGCTACCGGTCTGGCGGGTCGAGTTTGCCCGCGACGATGGCATGGTGGCTTTTGTCGATACCGAAGGGCGGCGTCTGGCCAGCTTGTCCGACCAGACCAAACGCAGCCTGATGCCGGTGTTTTCGCTGCTGCACACCTGGAGCTGGGCGAGCGAGCCGGTGAAAAAAGTCGGTATCACGCTGGTGCTGGGCATTGCGCTGCTCAGTATGCTCGGCGGCTTGTGGATGTACTGGCTACGTTACCGGATGGGCACGCTCAGAAGCGAGCAGCCGCGTTTGCGCCGTCTGCATCGGGCGCTGGGTCTGGGCGCTGGCGTCGCCGGTCTGGTGATTACCGTCTCCGGTTTGACGCATTTATGGCTGCAAGCTGCGCCGTTTCAGGCAGCCAAAGCGCAGCCCTTGGCGCAATTGCCCGACTTGCACCATATCCCACCCGGCGTGGCGGTGCTGACTGCGGTGAATGTCGCTGGCAAGGGGTATTGGCTAGTAGAACATGCTAAGAAAGAGCTACAGGGCAATACCCCTGTGTCAGCTCATCAGCATCACGCCAGCATCGCGCCATCGCAGCTGCCGGACTATCTGGACGCGCACGGCCAGCCACAGCCGGGTTTGGCGCAGATTCATGCCATGCAACTGGTGCGCCAGCTGGCTCCGCACGATGCCACAGTGCAAAACGCTTCGGTGAGCAAGGTTAGCCTGATCAGCCAATTTGGCGGCGAGTACGGTTTTTTCCAGAAACGGCTGCCGGTCTACCGCGTCGATCTGGCGCTGCCCGATCAGCCCAGCTGGTATGTTGAGCCAGCGACGGGGACGTTTTCTACCCGCGTTGACAATGCCGATCGTTTTGAAGGCTATCTGTTTGCCAATCTGCACAAATGGCACTGGCTCGATGGTTTGGGCAAAACCAGCCGCGATGTAATTCTGGCCGGTTTTGCCGCTGTCAATGTGCTGCTGGCGGTGATGGGGCTGTGTTTATTGCGGCGGGCCAAGGGTCGGGCTGGCGGTAGAGCTGGAGGTCGAGCTAGCCGCTGAATCGGGAGAGGATGATTCGGCGGTATTTTTAAGCGGAACCTGACTATCGCGCACCTGATTGCGCCCGTTCTGTTTGGCAAAAAAGACCGCCAGCTCGGCTTCCTGTACCAGATAGCCGGGGTCAAGTTCGTGGCTGGCGATAAAGCTGGCGCAACCGATGCTGGCACAGATATGGCCGGTGGGCGATTGCGGGTAGGGGATCTGTAGCTGGTGAATCACATCGAGCAGGCGCAAACCGATGTTCTTCGCGCCGATCAGTGGCGTATACGGCAGCAGTACCACCAGCTTGTCGCCGCCAAAGCGGGCGATCAGGTCTTCCGGGCGGCGCAAAGTGCTTTGCAGGGCTTTGGCAATTTTCTGCAGGCATTGATCGCCAGCCAGATGGCCTTCCTGCTCGTTAAAGCGGGTGAAATGATCCAGATCGATGATCAGAATGGAGATTTCGCTGCCTTGCCGCCCGGCCAGCCGCCAGAGGTTTTGCAGCGTTTCATTGAAAAATGTGCGGTTGGGTACGCCGGTCAGCTCGTCCTGATAGGCATAGCGACGCAGCGATTCGGCGCGCTCTTGCAGGATTTCTTCGCGCATTACCGAGTTGGTGACGTCGTGAATCTGGATCAGCGCAAATTGCTCGTCGTTATACTGCGGCAAAGGCGTGATATGGATGGCCTGTTGCATGCGCGTGGGCATATCGCCTTGCTGCTGCGGGGCGCGAAACAGATTGAACGGCGCTTTATTCAGCGATTGCGACAGCGTGGCCGACAGGTTTTTATGCAGTGCCTGCTCCAGCGCCTGAAGCAGACGGCTGTGCTGCAGCTCGGGGCAGGCTTCAACCAGCCGTAGGCCGGCGACCTGATCGGCACTAAGCCCGGAGGCGCGCTCAAGCCAGTGATTCCACAGCACGATTTCGCCGCGCTGATTGAGCAGGATAATGCCCAACTCCAGGGTATCAAACGCGCTATAGAGCAATAAAGGATAACGATTATTCATGATGTATATGGCCCTGAGCTAATCAGTAACTGGCCTGCGGCCCTATACCTGATAGAAATTTCTCGATTTCATACACCAGTAAATCCAGTGAATCCGAATTCATGATGAAAATGACATAACCTTCGATTTTGCGATCAGCCAGCGTGAACTGGATATGCAGCAGCATGACCAGCTGTTCGGGCTGACAGCGCTGCAGCACTTCCTGACTGCTGCCGATGTGCAAGATGGGCAGGCCGCAATGAAATTGCTGCTGAAATACTTCGGATAGCGAGGCCAGGCAGGCATTGAGGATGATATTGCCCACCTCGGCCAGCGCGTCTTGCTCAAGCTCGGACAGGTACTCGATCGGCATGTTTTTGCCTATCATCAGCCGTACCAGCTCTAGCGAGCGGTTTTCGGGAAAAATCAGAAAAGCGTGGCCATTAAAGCAGCCGTCAAAATCCTGCTGGACACCGCAAATGCGCAAATTGCTTTTTGAGAGCAGCTCGCAGGCGTTTTCCAGCGTGTAGAACTGGATATTGGGGACCGAAAGCAGGACTTCTTCACCGACCATCTGGCTCATTGTGGCGGCAGCCTGCCCGACGCTGATATTGAAAATCTCGCAGATGGCATCCTGCTGCAAAGGCGTAAACTCGCGCATTATTGGCCCTCGGCAAAAGCAATAATCTGCAGCAGCGTCTGCTCGTTGATCGGTTTGGGAATGAAATAGAGACTGGCACCGGCAGCGCGATCGCGCGTGCTTTGCTGCACATTGGCCGTGAGCAGAATGATTTTGGCTTCGCTTTGCAGCGCATGCAGCTGGCGGGCGGCTTCAATGCCATCCATGCCCGGCATGTTCAGATCCATGCTGACCAGCTGGACGGTTTCGCGGATGGCATGGTCAATGGCTTCCTGACCGTTGGCGGCCTCCAGAAAATGCCAGTCGGGGCGCAGATCGGCCAGCTGCGAGCGTAGCATCAGGCGTGAAACTCGGCTGTCGTCAACAATAAGCATGGTGAAGGTCATCGTAGGCTGCCTGTGGTGGAATAATCCACTTTAGCAGTTTTTATTTGAAGCGCAGCCGGGCTGGCCTGGTGTCAGTAGATTCACTTCCGGCTGCAAATGCATGGCTAGGCGAACGCCCATATGGGGCGCTTTGTCTGGCACTCGGGAAGTAAGGTATGCAATTGAGTTGGAAATGGATTGCCCTGTTGTCGCTGCTGATCCACGCCTGCCTGATCGTCTGGCTGCCGTACACGCCGCCTGAGCGCGCCAGCGCGGTGATGATGGTGCTTGATCTGCTGCCTTCGTCATCTGTTCCACCTGCTTCATCGGATCAGATTGCAGCGCAAAAACCCGCCGCCCAGCCCGTACCGCAACCTGTACCGCAAGCCGTAAAGCAGTCGGGCAAAGCGCCGCTATCGCGTGCCCAGCCTGGCCAGCTGCTACCGAAGCGACAGCAGCTAGAGCAGCCCGCCCCGGCTGCGCAGCAAAGCCCAGCTGTCGCCGCGTCAGGAGAGAAAGTCGCTACTGAAGCGGCGACAGAGCGCCTTGCCGCAGAGCGCAATCCAGCCGCTTCAGCAGGCCCGCATTCAGCCACAGCCAGCAAAGTATCTGCTGTAGATAGCGCCGGCGCTGCTTTGCTACGCCATCCGGCACCGGATATTCCGCGCAAATTGCGCCAGCAAAAAGCCAGTGGCACGGTCAGGCTGCGCATTGTGCTGGCGGCCAGCGGAGAGGTGCGCGAGGTCGAGATTATGCAAAGCAGCGGCTATGACGCTTTTGATCAAGTGGCCAGAAAGCAGGTTTTGAATGAATGGACATTCAGAGCGGCGAGGCGCGGTGGCGTGGCGGTTGAGAGCGAGCTGATTCTGCCGCTGCGTATGCAAGTGATCGATGAAGCGACGCCCTGACAGTGCTTGCTAGATACTCGGCTCGCTTAAATCGGGCTGCTGTACATTGGGCGCCAATAGCGGCAGATGCAGCGTAAAGCGGGTAAATTGCCCCGGCTCGCTATCGAGATACAGCTCGCCGCCCAATACGCCGGTGGCCAGATTGTAGGCAATATACAGCCCCAGCCCACTGCCGCCCTTGCCCAGCTTGGTAGTGAAAAACGGATCGAAGACGCGTTTTTGCAGCTCGCTGCTGATACCGCAACCATTGTCCTGATACACGATGCGGCAATAGTCAGGCGCGAGCTCGGCCAGCGAAATGGTGATTTGACCTGAGGGCAGGCTTTCAAAACCGTGCAGAACGCTATTCAGGATGAAATTGCTGAAAATCTGCTCCAGCGGCCCCGGATAGCTGTTGAATAATACGCCAGCCGGAATCTGGTTTTGCACGCGATGCTGTGTGTGTTTGAGCTGCGGGTGCAGCATCAGCAGCACTTCGTCGATCAGCTCGGCCAGATCGAATTCGCGACGCCTGGTGCTGTCGGTATCGACGGCAACCTGCTTGAAATGCGAGACCAGATCGCTGGCACGACGGATATTGCGCTCGATTAGCTGGCTGGCGTCCAGATTGTTGCTGATATAGCTTTCCAGCGTCGATTTTTTCAGCGCATTGCTTTGCAGCTGCTGATCAAGCTCCTGGCTGCTGGCGCTCAGGGCGCTGCTGCAGGTCAGCGCTGCGCCCAGCGGGGTATTGAGCTCGTGCGCTATCCCGGCGACCAGGCTGCCCAGTGCGGCGAGTTTTTCCGACTGCACCAGCTTGTCCATCGCCAGATGCAGCTCCTGATTGCTTTGCGCCAATGCCTTGGTGCGCTCCTGCACCCGGCTTTCCAATGCTTCGTTCGACTCGATCAGCCGCACATTGAGCTCGTGAATCTCATGCTGGAACAGCCTGCGCTCCTGATTGGTCATCGCGCGCACCGCAATATCGGCGATCTGGCTGGCGTGCTGGATATCGTCCGGAATCCAGTTTCGCTGTTCGCCACGGTGCTCGAACATCAGCACATAATGCTGATTGCTGCTGTGAACCGGAAAAGCCAGGATGGATGGAATCTGGCGTGGTTGCAGATAATATTCGGCCAGATCCCAGCCGTCGGGGTGGTGCAGCGCGTCGTGGGCAATCAGCGATTTGTGGCGCGACATCAGGCGCATAAATACCGGCGCTGCCGAGGCCAGAATCGGTGCTTCGTGAATAAATTGCCCGCTTTGGCGACAGTACATACTCAGGCAGCTGAGCTGATCGGCCTCGTACAGCCACAATCCCACCCGATCCAGATTCAGAATCCGGGTTGCCGCCTGGGTAATTTCGGGGCAGAACTCGTCGGGTCTGCCGTGCTCGATGGCCGGGTGATTGGCCAGATTGATCAGCATGCTGCCCACGCTCAGGCGCAGGCCGGTTTTTTGCTCCAGCTCTGCGCGCTGTTCAGGCTGGCTGCTGTTATTGAGCTGCTGCTGAAATTCAAAACCGGCTTTCAGTTCGGCTAGCGCCAGCGGCATATTAAATAAGGCTTCGGCATAGCTGGCGGCTGCCAGATGCAGGCGCATCAGGATGTGTGAGAAGTCATTTTCCAGCGCAATGCGCTGGCCTTCGTGAATGACATCGAGCGCTTGCTGCCAGTGTTCGCGCCGGGCGTGGATTTTGGCTATTGCGCTGTAGATATTGGCTAGCCCCCACTGATAGGCGACCTGTTGCGCCAGCTTGAGCGCATTGTCGAGCAAGTGCATGGCCAGATCCAGATCGCCTTCGTCCAGCGCGATTTCGCCCAGCCGGTAGTAGGATTCGGCGGCGTAATCGGGGAAATGGTGGATCAGACACAAATCGCGTGCGCGCTCCAGAATTTGTCTGGCTTCGGTATTGCGGTGGCAGCGCAGCAGATTGACGCCCAGATTGATGTAGATTTTGGCTTCCAGATACGGATCGTTGACTTCATCAATGCGCGCTGCGGCGGCCTGATGAAACTGGATGGCCGCTTGAGGATCGTCCAGCGCGTCGTAAATCTGCCCAACGCCCACTTTGGCCTGCATCCAGGTTTTGGCGTCGCTCTCGGCCAGCTCGATGCAGGTGAGCCAGTTTTGCAAGGCGGTACGGTATTCGCCCTTGGTGTAATGCAGGCGGGCAATCTGCTCGTAAATCCGTGCTTCCAGAATAAAATCATGCAGTGCCTGCGCCTGCTGGACTGCTTCGTACAGCACATTGCGCGCTTCAAAAGCGCGGCCTTCGTGATCCATGATTTTGCCGTACAGCTCGGCGGCGCAAATCTGGTAATAGGGCTGGCGCAGCTCGCGCGCCTCGGTAATCAACTCAAGGCAGGCTAGCCGTGCCGCTTCGGGCTGACTATGCCAGATGTGTTCGATTTGGATGAGCTGGGCGGCCAGATCGGATTGCACGGTGCTTTCCTGTAGTAATAAACGCTTGGGTCTGTTTCACTAAACCCGCAATGAATAAATCCAGTGTGGCATAGTTTTGGGTTTTTTCTGCCGTTTCTGGCCACCCTGTGTCTAGGGCGCGCGCAAGGGGATTTCCAGTTTTATCAGGGTGTATTGCCTTGTAGAGCTTTCTACATATAGCCTGCCGCCCAATACCTCCCTGGCCAGATTGCTGCTGATATACAAGCCCAGCCCGCTGTGCGCCTGATCGCCATGCACAAAAGGCTCCATCACATGCGCGAGCATACCGGGCGCAATGCCGCTGCCGTTGTCGCAACAACTGAGCACCAGCTGCTGGCCGATTTGCTGGGCGTTCAATTCGATCATGCCGTTGTCTCTGCCAGCCAGACCATGCTGCAGCGAGTTCTGGATCAGATGCGTCAGAATCTGCTCGAGCGCGCCGGGGTAGCTGTCGAGTTCAATGGCCGGATCAATCGCCAGCAAAATCTGCTGCGATGGCCCGGCCAGCGAGCGCGACAGGATTCTGACCAGATCCTGCACGGTCTGATACAGATTAAAGGCGCGGCGGCGCTCGCTGCTGGTATCGACGGCCACCAGCTTGAACTGGCTGACCAGCTCGCTGGCTTTGGCGATTTTCTGCTCGATGCTGCTGCTTTGCATGTGGATGGTGGCCACCATGCCGAGCAGGTCGGATTTTTTCAGCGCATTGTCGGCCAGCTGCCGCGCAATTTGCGTGCTGCTCTGATTGAGCGACTGGCTATACAGCAGCGCTTCTTCCAGCGGCGTCACCAGCTCGCTGGCAATGCCCGATACCAGCCGCCCCAGTGCGGCCATTTTTTCGGTTTGCACCAGCTGGTGCATGGCTTGCTCCAGCTCGTGGTTACTTTGTGCCAGCACTTGCGTGCGCTCTTCTACGCGTTGTTCCAGCTCGGTGTGCGCTTCGCTCAGGCGTGCATTCAGAATATGGATCTCATCCTGGAAATGGCGGCGGTCTTCGTTGCTGAGCGCACGTGCGGCGATATTGCTCAACTGATGGCCATATTGCACCTCATCGGGCAGCCAGTTGCGCTGGGTGCCCTGATGTTCAAACATCAGCAAAATCTGTCGCTCGTTGTACTGGAGCTGGAAAATCATCACTGAGTGCACCTGCCGTGGTAGCAGATAGTGCTGTGCCAGATCCCAGACGTAATGATGGTGCTCGGCATCGTGCGCAATCGTCGCCTGCTTGCGGGCCAGGCTGGAGAAAAACACCGGAATCTGCTCGCGATACAGCGTTAGCCGGGCAGGATAGAGGCGTTGTTCGCTGCAGTACAGATTATCCAGCTGTACCTCATTGGCGCTGAGCTGCCAGATGCTGACGCGATCAAGCTGCAAAATATCGCAGCCTGCCTGCGCAATCAGCGGCCAGAAGTCGCTGCTGTCGCCGTGTTCGATCAGGTGGTGATTGGCCAGATCAACCAGCTTGCTGCTGGTGCTGGCGCGTAAATTGGTTTTGCGCACCAGAGCATCGTTTTCTGCGCTCTGATTGCTGTGCTGCAAATGCGTTTGCAGCGCAATACCGGCTTTCAATTCGCTAATCGCCAATGAAATCTGGCCGGTCTGTTCGGCAAAGCGGGCCGCCGATTGATGCAGGCGCATCAGCACCGGGGAGAACTGTGCGGTGCGGGCAATGCCCTGCGCAATAAACACCCGCTCCAGCGCCGCCTGATCATCGTGCTGGCGCGAATGAATCAGCGCCATATTGTGCAGAATATTGGCCTCGCCCCAGCGGTAATTGACCTTGCGCGCATAGTGCAGCGCATTGCCCAGCAGCTCCATGGCCTGATCGAGCGCATTTTCCTTGAGCGAGATTTCGGCCAGCCGGGAAAACGACGTGGCGGCATAGTCGGGAAAATCATGCTTGAGGCATAAATCCAGCGATTGAGTAAGCGCCTCTTCAGCGGCTTTGAGTGAATCGAGCTTAAGCTGGACGACGCCGATATTGATCAGGATTTTGGCGTGCAGATAGGGATCGTCCACTTCACCAATGCGGCTGAGCGCCTTGTTGTGAAACAGCAGCGCGGTCTGGCATTCGCCCAGCGCATCATAAACCTGGCCGACGCCCACCTTGGCCAGCATCCAGACGCTGGCTTCACCTTCCTTGAATTCGGATAGCTCGATACAGCGTAGCCAGTTTTGTAATGCGGTGGGGTAATCGCCTGCAGTGTAGTAGGAACGGGCTATCTGCTCGCATACCCTGGCTTCGAGCTTGAAATTATGAATCGCCTGCGCCTGTTGCAGCGCCTCGTAGAGCAAATTGCGCGAGCTGATTGGCTCGCCCATATGATCCATGATTTTGCCGTACAGCTCGGCAGCATGGATTTGCAGCAAGGTGGCATGCTGCTCGCGCGCCTGCCCGATCAACTGCTCGCAGTGCTGGCGAGCCAGATCGGGCTGCTGATGATAAATGCCCTGGATGTGCGCCAGCTGCGCGGCAAGCTCATCGGTCATCGTGGTTGAATTAGGCATAGGGGCTTGAACAGAATCGGCTAAGCGGGAGGGGCCACAGTATCTCGACTCAGGTCAAGACGGTGTCCCCTAAAACGGCCAGCAGGTCGCTGTGGCAGCATAGCTTACTTGCCCGAGTGAAGCTATGTCGCCACTGCGAAAACCCTGATCAAAGTGCCACGATCAGTCGCCCTTGTCTTTACCCTTACGCCGCAGCCAGTGACGGGCTGTGTCGTGACGAGCGCATATTGCCCGGTTTCAGGCGGCGCAAAGCCTGGCCAGCCGCGTTAAAGACGTGGAAAGACTGGCACGCGGCGCTGATTTCGATGCTGCAGCCCAGCGCCACATCGCGCTCGCCATCGCCGCGTACGACGATGTCGCTGCCATTAGCTAGCGTGATATACAGATAATTGGCTTCGCCCAGATGCTCGACCAGATTGACCTTGCCGCTAAATTTTTCGCAGTCGGTGATGCCTTCGAGCCGCTCTTCCTGCAGATGTTCGGCGCGAATGCCAACGGTGACCTCGTCGTTGACTTGCAGATTTGCCGCGTCAACCATCGCACGAATTTCCTGCCCGCCTGCCAGCGTGATATACACGCCGCCCGCGTCAATCGACGTCACCCGGCCTTTGAGCAGATTCATTTTGGGCGAGCCGATAAAAGTCGCAACGAATAGATTCGCCGGTTGCTGGTACAGTTCCAGCGGCGTTCCCGCTTGCTGGATATGGCCGCCTTCCATCACGACGATTTTGTCACCCAGCGTCATCGCTTCAACCTGATCATGCGTCACATACACCATCGTTGCGTTCAGATCGCGGTGCAGTTTGGCAATTTCCAGCCGCGTCTGCACGCGCAGGGCCGCGTCCAGATTCGACAGTGGCTCGTCAAACAGGAAGAGTTTCGGCTCGCGAACAATCGCGCGACCAATCGCGACACGTTGACGCTGACCGCCCGACAATTCACGCGGTAGGCGTTCGAGCAAATGGTCGATTTTCAAAATTTTGGCGGCATTTTTGATGCGAACATCGATTTGCGCTTTGTCTTCACCAGCGATTTTGAGGCCAAAAGCCATGTTTTTATACACGCTCATATGCGGGTAAAGTGCGTAGCTCTGGAACACCATCGCAATGCCACGCTCAGCAGGCGATAAATCATTCACTACCGCATCGCCAATCGACAGCTCGCCGCCCGTGATCGATTCAAGCCCGCACAACATGCGCAGTAGCGTTGATTTACCGCAGCCCGACGGGCCAACCAGCACAACGAATTCGCCATGTTTGATATCGAGATTAATGCCGTCCAAAACCTTGGCTTTGCCGTCGTAGGATTTGGAAAGGTTATTGAGTTTGACTGTTGCCATGATAGTTTCCTTTATTCCTCCTTGGGGTATACCAAGGAAGATCAATATTCATTTAGCTTTGAAGGCAATACCTATTTTTTCTTGCGATGCTCAGGTGGTGTGCAGATCAAATGCAACGATAATTAAAGCCGCACTATGTTCTCGGCAGGGATTGGCGCTAATGCCGCGCGGCACTTCCTTTCTTTGCTTCGCCAAAGAAAGGAAGCAAAGAAAGGCGACCCGTGGCGCAGTCGGCTCCGCCGTGCCCTCTCTCGTTGCGAGCCAAACGATAAAACTGTTTGTCTCGCGCCTCACTCGGCCTGCTTGGACGGGACTTAAGCCCCAGACCAACGAGCGCGGCTCTGCACAATCAGCCATATGTACAAACAACACGCCTTATTTCACCGCCCCCGAAGTCAGGCCGCGGATCAGTTGACGCGAGAAAATCGTGTACATAATCAGCACCGGAATCACCGCCAGGCTCAGTGCGGCGAGAACGGAATTCCAGTCGGTGACGTATTGACCGATAAACTGCTGCACGCCGAGCGTCACGGTTTGTGTTTCTTCACCGGGCGCTAAAATCAGCGGGAACCACAGATCGTTCCAAACCGGAATCATCGTAAACACGGCCACGGTGGCAACGGCAGGGCGAATCAGCGGCAGGATGATCTGGAAGAAAATTTTGAACTCGCCTACGCCATCGCAGCGTGCCGCTTCTTTCAGCTCTTTCGGGATCTGCGAAATAAATTCGCTCAAAATCATGATCGCCAGCGGCAGGCCTTGCGCGGTGTACACCAGAATCAGCGCGGTCAGCGTATTGATCAGATCAAGTTTGACGATCAGCTCCAGAATCGACACGGTGCCAAGCCGAATCGGCACCATAATGCCGATCGCCATATATAGCGCGAGCAAGCGATTACCACGGAATTTATATTCCGACAGCGCCCACGCCGCCATTGCGCCAAACAACAAAATCAGCGCCAACGACACCAGCGTCACCGTTAGGCTATTGCCGAAATACAGCATGAAATGCGACTTGGCGATGACCTTTTCGAAACCGCCGATAAAAAAGGTCTCGGCATTCGGCAGTGCGAGCGGGTCGTCAAAAATCCCGGTGCGGCTTTTAAACGCGTTAATCAGAATCAGGATGATCGGGAACAGCGCCAGCAGCGTGTAGCCGCCCAGCGCCAGATGCACGCCGGCTGCTGAGAGCGGTTTGCGTAGATTTTTCTTCATAAAACAATCCTTAAGCGATTGAGGATGTAGGTCGGGGTCGCGCAGCGTAAGCCGACAATATTTGCCGGATTACAAGCCGGCCTACAGCTCGTAACGCGTCAGCTTGCGCTGAACAAAATAGAAATACGCGCCGACCCCGGCAAGAATGACGAGGAACATCAGCGTGGCCACGGCCGCGCCCATCGTTGGGCTGCCGATCTGGCTCTGGTAGCCAAAGAAGGTGCGGTAGAACAGCGTGCCCAGAATATCGGTGCTGTAGTTCGGCCCGGCGATTGCGCCTTTGACCGAGTAAATCAGATCAAAGGCATTAAAATTGCCAACGTAAGTCAGAATCGTCACCAAGCCCAGCGTGGGCAAAATCAGCGGCAGTTTGATTTCCCAGAAAATGCGCCACGCTGAAGCGCCTTCGACGTGCGCGGCTTCAACGATGTCTTCGGGAACTGCGAGCAGCGCGGCATAAATCAGCATCATCGGGATGCCGACAAATTGCCAGACCGAAATCAGCGCCAGCGTAATCAGCGCCGAGCCTTCTTCACCGAGCCATGGCGCGAAGTAATCAACGAGACCGACTTTATCCATCAAGCCTTCGGAAACACCCCACAAAGGCGACAGAATCAGCTGCCAGATAAAGCCGATAATCACGACCGACAGTAGCGTTGGCAGGAAAATCAGCGTGCGATAGTGGCGCGCGCCCTTGAGCCCTTTGAGCGAGAGCAAGGTGGCCAGAATCAGGCCAATCGGGTTCTGGATCAGTAGGTGGATCAGGAAGAACTTGCAGTTATTCCACATCGCATTCCAGAACGACTCCGACCAGGCCGGGTCGGTCAGAATCGTGATGTAGTTGGCCAGGCCAACAAAGCTGGTTTGGCCAGCGTCATTGCTGGTGAAAAAACCCAGACGCAGCGTATCGAGCAGCGGCAGCGCGCTAAAGACCGAGTACAGCAGCACGGCGGGGGCTAAAAAGACGGCGATATGCCAAGGCATGCGTTTCATCGCAAGCTCCCAAACAAAGTCCATGGCTGGCAGTGCCAGCGCAATGTGGCGGAAATAAAAAGAACCGGCGGTGGTGGATGGAACGCACCGCCGGCTGAAACCCACATCCATCACTGTGAGAGGAGGAGAGGAGGGTATAGCGCCATAGCTCATATTTAATATGATCTACATTGATATACCCACTTGATGGTCGTGTTGGCCCAGTGAGAAACCGGGTGGTTTATTTCTGCTGTGGCTTATGCCATTTGGCAAAACCGGTCTGGATTTTGGCGGCGGCGTCTTTCGGGGCCATTTTGCCGTTCAGCACTTGCGAGCTGACATTCCACAGCTCGTTTTCCATTGCTGGCTCGCCACGGTTCATGATCTGCGCGTTCAGGCGGATCGTTGAACCGCAGGATTTGCGCCAGTCGAGCATTTGTTTGGCCACTGGGTCTTTGACCGAAATCAGGTGGTTAGAGAGCGAGAAAAAGCCGGTGACTTTATTGGTGTACAGGTCGGCAAATTCTTGCGAGCCCAGCCAAGCGAGGAATTTGTAAGCCTCGGCCTTGTTTTTGGCTTTTGGATTGATACCCATGCCAATGTCGGTGTGATCCGAGATGTAGCACTTGTCGCCCGCTTTGGCGACTGGCGGCGGGAAGGCGCCAAAATCGAGGCCTTGCTGGTTAAAGTAAGCAATATCCCATGAGCCAGCTGGGTAGATCCCGGCCTTGCCCATTGCGAACAGATTCTGGCTGTCGGCGTAGGTTTGTGCTGACGCGCCTTTGCCCATATACGGGCCCCACTTGGCCATTTGTTCCCACGCCGCCACAAATTGCGGATCGGTAAATTTGGCTTTACCAGCGATCAGCGCTTTACGGCCTTCTTCACCTTTCCACGCGTTCGCACCGATGCTGGTGAACACGATCTGGTTCGATTCCCACTGATCGGCAGTGCCCAGTGCGATCGGCGTTTTGCCCGCTTTTTTCAGGGCTTCGAGCGTGGCGAAGAATTCAGCCTGCGTTTTTGGCTCTTTCAGATTCAGGTCTTTGAAGATTTTCTTGTTGTAGAAAAAACCATGCATCACCGACGCCATCGGCATGCAGTAGGTGTTTTTGCCATCATCGCTTTGCCAAGCCACTTTGGCGGAGGGCGGGAAATATTCCATGCCGGGCTTGCCATCGAGTTTTTCCAGCTGGCCTTTTTTGAACAAGTCGAGGGATTTATCAAACGGGCGGCAGGTGATCAGATCGCCCGCTGTGCCGCCTGCCAAACGCGCAGTCAGCGATGAGTCGTATTCAGTGGGTGCGGTTGGTGTGAATTTGACCTGAATGCCGGGGTTTTTCTTCTGGAACGCTGGGATCAGTACGTCTTCCCACAGCGTTTTGTCGTCAACGCGCCATGATTCAATGGTGATGGTGCCAGCTTGTGCGGCGCTGCCAGCCAGCAATGCAGCGGTGATTGCGGCGCGAACTGATGCTTTGTAAAGCGTGTTATGCATGATCGAATATCCTCGTGTTGCCGTGATCTACTGCCACGGTGCAAGGAAATTATCACGTTGATTCATGTGACACGATTTTGCCGCTATGCTGAGCTGCTTGTTTTGCTAACTTACTGATTTATATCATTTATTGTGGTTTTTCTGCCTGATTTTCTGCCCGGCAGGCTTTACAAATATTAACGAAAGCCCCCATCGCCACGGGTGGCAAACTGAGCAAAAATAAGCCCAAGCGGGCGTATCGGCAGTGTGAATCGTGTTAGGGTTCGGCAAGAATATGTGATGTTTTATTACAATTTACTGTCCTTGCTTACGATATAGTGACCGCATCTTGGTGGAGTACACAACAGGTGTTTGAATACAAAGCAAAAATCAGTGTGCTGGGCTTGCTGTTCTGTGCCAACGCCTGCGCCAGCGAATCGGTCGATGTGCTGCATTGGTGGACTTCCGCCAGCGAGCGCGGCGCGACCCGGTTTTTGCAAAGTAAATTACTCGAAGAAAAAATCGAGTGGCGCGATGCTGCGATTCCCGGTGGTGGCGGTATTGGCGCAATGCGTGTACTCAAAAGCCGTGTGCTGGCCGGCAAGCAGCCTGCGGTAGCGCAATTGATTGGCCCGGCGATTGCCGAATGGGCCGATCTGGGGCTGATTCTGGAGCTTGATCAGGTGGCCAAAACCCATGGCTGGCACAAATCGCTCTCGCCCACGGTCAGCAATTTGCTGATGCACCGCGAACACACGGTGGCGGCACCGCTGGGGCTGCACCGGATCAATAATCTGTATTACAACGTTCGCCTGTTTCGCCAGCTCGGTTTGCCCGAGCCGCGCAGCATGGATGATTTCAAACGCGCAGCGCTGCGGCTGGCCGCGGCCAATATTATTCCGCTGGGGCAAAGCAGCGAGGCCTGGCAGGTGGCCACACTGTTTGAAACGCTGGTGCTGATGGAAGGCGGGCCCACTTTTTACCGCGATGTCTTTGTCGAGCGCAGCGCCACCGCCTATCTGGATGCGCGCTTTGCCCGCGCTCTGAATCGCTTGCGCCAGATGCGCACCTATACGCATGTGGGTGCTGGCAAATTGCCACGCGAGCAATCGTGGACCGACGTGGCCCAGCAGTTTGCCGCCGGACAAATTGGCATGGTGATTATGGGTGACTGGTTCAAAGGTGAATTGCTGAGTATGGGCCAAAAGCTCGACACCGATTTTGCTTGCACCACCGTGCCCAATACCCAGCAATATCATCTGTACAGCATTGATAGCTTTGTGATGTTCAGCGGCGATTATTCGCAGCAAACCGTGCAGGAAAAGGTGGCGCAACTGATGGTGTCCATGCCGGTGCAGCAGGGCTATAACCGCATTAAAGGCTCGGTGCCGGTGCGCCGTGATCTGGACCCCAAAGCCATTGCCGCGCTCGATCGTTGTGCCGCCAGCTCCTGGCAGACATTTAACCGTGGCAAAGTGGTGCAGGCGCCCAGCCTGGTACACCGCATGGCCACCGACGAAAAATTCAAAGACGCCATCGTGGCGCAAATCCAGAAGTTCTACCTGGACGACAGGATCAGCGTGGCCGATTACCAGCAGCGCATGTCGGCCATGGTGCGGGCTCTGAATATACAAGAAGGAAATATGGAATGACGCGAAAAATCCTGATCGTCGATGATGACCAAAAAACGCGCATGCTGCTCAAGGCGTATCTGGAGCGCAATCAGTACGAAGTGCGCCTCGCGCACGATGGCGAGAGCTTTCATCAAGAATTCGAGCGCTGCCGCGACGAGCTCAGCCTGGTGATTCTGGACGTGATGCTGCCCGATACCGACGGCTTTGTACTGTGTCAGGCCGTGCGCAAGCAATGCAATGTACCGATTATTATGCTCACAGCCAGCTCGGATGACACCGACCGTATTGTCGGGCTGGAGCTGGGCGCCGATGACTACATCGCCAAACCCTACAACCCGCGCGAATTGCTCGCCCGCATCAAGGCCATCCACCGCCGCGCCGGGCTGGATAATGCCCACACGGGCGGGCGCTATTACCGCTTTGTCGGCTTTACGCTCGATACGGTTGAACGCACTTTGCATTCGCCCAGCGGCGATTCGGTCAAGCTGACCGGGCTGGATTTCCAGCTGCTGAAATTCTTTCTCGAGCATCCCGGGCAGATTCTGGATCGCAGCCAGCTGGCCGAAGAAACGCGCGGCCGCGACATTGGCCCGCTGGATCGCTCGCTCGATGTGCAGGTCAGCCGTTTGCGCCAGCGCCTGTCGGATGACGGCAAGCAGCCCAGCCTGATTAAAACGGTGCGTGGCGCAGGCTATGTGCTGTCGGCCGAGGTGAGCCTGAGCAATGTCTGAACCGCGCATTACGGCGGCGATGATCGAAGCCGGGCAGGAGCTGGCCAGCCCCAGCACGGCGCGCTGGCGCACTGAGGGCAATGAGCAGCCCGCCCTTTTGTCTGATCGCAAGATCGGTCGCTGGATAGGCCGCTGGGTTGGCCGCCGCGCGCCCAACTGGGTGGAGCGCTTGTTGCCAGCCAGCCTGCTGGCCCGCTTTCTGCTGGTGATGGCGCTGGGGGTATTGGCGTCGCAGCTGCTGGGTAATCTGATCTGGGCTACTTATCTCAAGGGTAAATCCGAGCAGGAAGTGCGGCAGGCTTCATTGCATCTGTCGTCGGGCGCGGTGAGCGCGATCCGCTATTTTCACAGCCTGCCGCTCAATTACCGCCAGCTGGTGATCGAGCAGATCCGCGAAATCGGCGGGACACGTTTTTTCATCAGCGCCAATAGTGATCTGGTTGAGCTGGAGGGTATAGAGCCAGAGCCCTTGTCCAATGTGGTTTTGGAGGCAATACATCAGGATATTTCCAGTAAACTGCCGCAGCTGCATGCTGTACGCGTCAGCTTTGCTTGGCCTGACAAGCTGGCGGTCAATAATGATGGCACCCTGATTGCCGAGCTGCCCGATCACTGGATCAAAAACACGCTGCTGATCAAGCCGCGCCCCGCGCCCGTATTGGTGATTCAGGCGCAACTCGAGCCAGGGCAATGGCTGTATCTGGCCACGCTGATGCCCGACCCGTTTTTTCTGGAAAACAGCAATCCCTTGCCGCCCGAGCGCTGGCTGCTGCAATTTGTCACCTTGCTCACCGTCTTGCTGCTCAGCTGGGTGGTGGCGCGCTGGATTACCGGCCCGCTGGCCGCGCTATCGAATGCTGCCGAAGCCTTTGGCAAGGGCGAATCTCCGGTGTTGCCAGAAACCGGCAGCGTCGAGTTTGTCCGCACCGCGCAAGCCTTTGCCGCCATGCGCGAGCGCATTGTGCGCTATCTGGAAGACCGCGAAAAACTGTTTACTGCGATTAGCCACGATTTGCGCACGCCGATTACCCGGCTGAAATTGCGCACCGAAATGCTGGATGACGACGCCACGCGCGCCGAGTTTCACGAAGATCTGGATGAGCTGGACATGATGGTCAAGGGCGCGTTGCAAAGCGTGCGCGATTCCGATATTCACGAAAACCACACGGCGATTAGTCTGGATGCCATGCTCGGGCGCATGGTGCGCGACGCGCGCTTGGCTGGCCACGAAGTGGCGTTCACCCGCTGCGGCCTGCGTGTCAAAGGCAAACCGCTGGCGCTGAAACGCGCCATCGGCAATCTGCTCGACAATGCGCTGTTTTATGGCCAAAGCGCCGAAATCAGCGTGTTTGAAGGCGTGGGCAAATGCGTGATCATCATCCGCGACCACGGCCCCGGCGTACCTGAAGAAGCCCTGCATACGCTGTTCGACCCCTATGTGCGGCTAGAGCACGGCCGCCACAGCAATAGCCACGGCCACGGGCTGGGCTTGGGCATCGCCCGCAACATCATCCAGGCGCACGGCGGCGAGCTGGTGCTGAGCAATCACCACGAAGGCGGATTGCAGGCGATGATTATGCTGCCAGCGGATTGAGTGTGATGAAAAGGTAAGACTGTTACTAACCTTTTGGCAAGTAAAGCCATTTTGGCGGGTATCGACCCATTGCCGACACTCAGTATTCGGTGCCATGAGTGGCTGGTAATGGATATGAAGATGCCGCGTCCCGGCCAGTCCGGCTAAATGCCTTGTTAGGGGTTGGTGAGAAGAGCGAAGCAGGCAACGCGACCCAAAACTAAAAAGCCACCAGCGCGCTGAGCACGAAACCACCAGTAACCCAAAACAGCAATAAAAACGACGCACTTATAAACAACGCTTTTAAGTAGTCTGTTGCAACCAAATGGAAAGACTCCGAACCCATGCCGTGGCAAAGCCAATGAACAAGCGGCATCCATGCCGGGGGAGTTAAATCTTTTCCATTTGGTTACGCAACACTACTTAACTAGGTACCCATACACCAGAAAAGAACGAACCAAGCACCCTTACGCTTTGCTAACGGGCAATAAAATTAGCGAGGAACGAGCAAAAGCTAGCTGTTTTGTCTGTTTAAGCAAATGTTAAAATTTTATTACTCTGTACTAAAAATACTTAACTCTTTCATCGTCTATGAGAGCGCCTAACTCAACGCTTTCTGCCTTAGGGTGAGTTTGAATATTTCTTCTTAAACTACTTACTGAAATGTAACATGCTTCAACTATTTTCTTTTGTTTATCAATAAAATTAGAATCATAATTATTTTCAATTACTGTATGAGCTGGTTTTTGCCTCTCATTTCTTACATCCTTCAAAGGCTTCAACGTTTTTTTGGGGAAAGAGTCATCTGGAAACCGAAATGACTTAGCCACCCATTCCTCTAAGAGCCTCAAAGTTCCCTTTTGGACTCGCTCAACAATGTTATTGCCAATGGGCTTCAATTCTTCTAACTCTAGCGTGCCTTCAAAAAATGACTTGTTAATATTCTCTGAAAGATATTTATCAAGAATATTAATGAAGTCGTAGTAATTTTTGGATGTAGGTGAAAAGAAAAAAGTGAAGTTTTTAGGGCGATGCTCACCATCAAGCTCTTTACGAAAAAGTGGCACACCAAAAATTGACTCTGTCAGTTTGTAGATGGCATTTATTTCATCTATCAATGCGGTGAAAACAGATTTTGATGTTATCCATTGCCCGAAAATTAGGTTATTAGAATAATCCTCAAGTACTTTACATTCTGTACATGGAATTTCTTTAGCGCTCCAAGCAACTTGATGTTCAGAAGAAAGCCTGCCTAAATCACAAAGCAAAACCGCTATAACCCTAGCGCCGGATGAATCAAACCCCAAACCAAATGATTTTAAAAATATTTGATCTTCTTCTCGAAGTATTGGATTGCCTTTATCATCATATTTACATGATATTTGTCCACTAAAATCATTAAATTCGAAATCAAATCGAGGTTCATTCGAGTAGCGCTCTAGAATATCTGTTTCAAAAAATCTGAAACTCATTTGAGGTTCTGATAACGCTAATTCAACGCTATATTTTGCGTAGCCATACTTATCAGTATATCGATTTTCTTTGGCATATTTTGGAGTTGGGTATAGGCATATAGGGTATTCGGTTTGCTCTACTGCTAGTTCGAAGTTACCAAATAACTGCTTTTCCACTTTGATTGATTTTGCGTGTTCAAGTATCTCTAATTGATACTTAACTGGATGGTGCTTAAAGCCAATAATGTGCGGGTTTGTGCTTGATTGAATTGATACAAACTCAGCTTTCACAAGCTCTTTTATGAGGTCAATTGACTCCTCATAATCCAAACCCAAGTCTTGCGAGACCTTTCGTAACGGAATTCCATTGTAATCTGAGGAATCACAGAAAAAAGAAAAGACTAGTTTTTCAATATTTTTTAATTCACTCACACTTGATTCCATCCGTGTACTCTTGAGAAATTTCACTTCCGCTATTGGCCGATTGCAGCCATTTTTATTTCAACGATTGTAATCATTTTCAGTGCCTACGGCACGATGTTTTTGGTGCGTGTTCCGCCGCGCAGACAGGCAGGGGGCTTTACTTGCACCCCACAAAGTCTGCGACTTTGCGGGGACCCCGCACTTCGCCAATTTCCCCTGCACCCCAAAAGCGACCCGGGCTCAAAGCGCTCCGCGCTGCCCTTGCTTCGTCCTTCGTGACCAGCTCCAAACGAAACAGCCGTTTGTCTCTCTCCTTGCTGCGGTTTTCGCTACACGGGAATTCAAACCCCAGCTTCACCAGTGCGGCATATACCCGCCTATGTGTAGTGCTCTAGGCCAGTCTTGAATTGGCTTGGGTGAATATACCCCTAGCTTCCAGCTAGGGTGTGAAACGTGAAGCGTTGAGCACCATTTCGCGCATCTACCCAACGTGCGCACGGCGTACCTACAAGGCTGGTATTTGCACCATAATCGGCCGGTGATCCGACCCCAGGGCAGGACCGATTGTTAATCGTGCGCTGATGCCGCGTGCCAAGGCGCGATCCAGCGGCAGTAGCGGCCAGCCAATGATGGGTGACCAGCTTGGCGCGAGCTGGAAGCCCAATTCAGCCAAACCTGCTTGAGATCGAAACGCTCGATAAATCGGCGAAAAGGGCGTGATATTGAAGTCGCCCAACACCAACACTGGCGCCGATTCCTGCGCGATTTGTTGCGCCAAATAGCGCAATTGCTGATCTCGCGCCGCGGCTAATTCGGCGCCCAGTGGTGGCGGGGGATGGATACCGTACACGACTAAACCATCAGCCAGCTCGACCCGCAGGTGTGGATATTGTTGAGGTATGGCGGGGGAGAAGCGCACTTCACAATGGCGCGGCGCGTGCTTGAGCAAGAGCGCAATGCCAAACGGGTTGTCTTCCCATGCCGCACAGCCATGCGGTAGCGTTTGGCGTAAGATGCTCAACTGGCTTTGCCACTCAGTTGTGGCCTCGGTTAGCAAAATGACGTCCGCGCCTTGCGCGTTTAACCATTGCTCGACGTTGCGGTATTGTGTGTTGGAAATGAGCAGATTAAAGGCAATCGCTGTGCTGGGGTGGTATGCCCCTGTAGGGCTTGGTGTATATAGTGCCCAGCCATATACTGCACCGACTAGAGTCACTAAAACAAAGCCAAAAATCCGCTCCCGCAGGCTGCTGGCGAGCAGCAAGCCAGCGATGGCAAGGAGCAGATGAATCGGCGGAAAATGGCTAAATAACTCTAGCCACCAAGTCAGCCCTGCTAAGCTTGTCAGCAGCAGCCCCAGTAAGGCCAGCCATAATGCACGATGTGCCAACTGGCAGCGTAGGCGCGGCCAGAAAGTGCTTTGTTTGATCATCTTGGTGTCGTTAATCACTCAGAAGGTTGTAGGCAAGCGATGATGATGCGGCAGTGTCGTGAATCAAAGAAACAGGCAGGCCGGTAAATTTGGTGGCAGCTCTCGACCCCAAGTAGAAAGTGCTCTTAGGGTGTGAAACACGCAGTGTTGCGCGCCATGACGTAGCATCGCGTGCGCGTGGCGCACACTGCAAGGGCTATTTTCAATTAATCCGAAGAAAATTTGACCCGAATTGGTGTGTTTGGTTACTCTTTGTGAAAGTAATTTGCAGGCCGTTGCCGCGGTCATCCAAGTTGGTGAGCCCGGCGTATATTCAGTTCACACATTTGGAATAATTTTCACTTATGAGCGCAGCACAGTTATTGAATCAGTATCAGGTCACGATGGATCAGGCGAAAGACTGGATTATGTCTCACCTCTCTGATCCGGCTTTAGTTTTTAATACAGCCCGCAGCATTGGGCTCAATAGCAATATGCTGGCTGAGATTGTAGCGCCAGTCGTCCCCGGTGTAACGGCGCAGCAGGTTGAAGATTTTTTCACCGCCCAAGGTTTAGCTGGTTTTCAATTGCGCGGCAGCATTGTGGATACGACCCCCCCAGCGGATTCTCGCGAGTTTCTGCCTGAGGATATGGCGGCACTGTCCTCGCTAGTGACCATGAATACCCATTCTGGCGTGCTCTCTACAGAGTCTTTGCGTAAAGCTGCGCTGGATAATCTTTCCAACGATGCTAATTATTACGCCTTATTTAACCCTGCAAGCTATCAGGGGGCAGCAGATCAGTATTTTTCCGGTACTGAATTGGGTATTGCCGGGCACGCCGGTTTCGCAGCGACCACAGCAAATCTGGAATCCGTGTATTACGGTACCGTCATTAAAACCATCCAGGCAATTGATTACAGTGAGATTCAAGCTATCAATGCTTTTATTACAAAGCACGATATTACAGCCATTGAAGCACGCCCTGATTTGTACCCACAGTATGTGAGCGAATACTTTGCCTTGTTGCAGTCGGTATTTGAAGATCCAGCCAGCCCACCGATTTATGATGATCAGACTTTGGCACAAATTATTGTGCAATCCACCGTCGGGATGGCGGGGGAAATCTCGAATGGGGATGGAAGTGCCCTGTTTGATGGCATCCTGTCATCTTATTTCTAAGCGGACACACATACCTTCTGCACCATCTCCTCAAAGTTGTCTTTGTGTTGTTCTCTACAGGTCTTGCGGGTCTGAGCAAACCCAGTAATTGAATACGATCACCGATTAGTTCGTTAGTACTTTTGCCTTCAATGCTTGGTTATTGCGGGCAAAAGTACTTTCGGTGATTTCAAATCGCCCACCTGCATCGCGTTTCAGCTCTGTCAGGCAGCCCATATACGCGAAGGTGGGGTTTAATTTTGGCGGTCACTAGCTACGTGCTTGAGTTTGAAGGACTTGATAAGTTAGAAAATACACCGTTTACTTTAGCTACGCCTGTAAATTCATGCGCGGTTTGAGCGATGTGGGTGCGCCGTGCGCACTCGGCGGGACTGTGAAATGGTGCGCAACGCTGTGCATTTCGCACCCTACGACCTGTCACACATAAGGCAAAAATATGTACATTTGGAAAATTGAAAATTTAAATGAGCAACTTATTGCAGGAGATCTTCCCGAAAGGGATGCATTCAAATACTTGCTTGCATCTTCCACCCTCCATGCTTTAAGCATCATTCAAATTTCAGTAACGAACAGCATTAATATTTGGGGCGAGCTTATTAGTGGAATGATCTCTTTACTTGGCATTTATTTTATCTACACATGCAATGGTGGAGATCAGGGGCAAAAATTCCTTAACCGATATATAGCAATCAGCCTAGTTGTCTACATCCGTATTATTGCGCTTTTACTGATACCGTCCAAAATCATTATTGTTGCTTTGCAATCCAAGTATGCAGAGGAATTATTCTACGCAAGTGATGCCATTGAACTTGTACACAATTCCATCATTCAGGTGACCATTATTTTTTACATCGCATTTAATATAAATAAAGTTGCCCGCAGTGCACATCGATACAAAAATAAATAAGTAAGGCTGCATAATTAGATTGGAATAATTATTGCTTACTCATCAGCTCCAATCAATTCATTAAAACTATGCGTAACTAAGTAGTCTGTTGCAACTGAATGGAAAATCTTTGCCCTTGTGTTGCGGTGATGTCAATGAACACAATCATCTTATGAAGGGCAAACCGGAAATTCTCCAATCGGTTACGCAACACTACTTATTGGCCGATTGCAGTTAATTTAATTTCAATGATTGTAATGATTTTCAGTGCCTACGGCACGATGTTTTTGGTGCGCGTTCCGCCGCGCAGACGTGCAGGGGTATTTGCTTCTGCAAATACCCCTGCACCCCAAAGCAGCCCCCGGCATCTGCGTCGGCTACGCCGATGCCCTCGCTGCGGACAATCGGCAAGGCGGCGGGCTTTAACAAAACAGAGCCCGCCGAATTCCCTTGCCGCTTATTCCTCGCTCGGCGCTGCTGCAGGGTAGACCATGCGCTCGACGATGATTGTATATATACATGCCATTGTGTTGCTCTGATGATCAACCCTGTCATTGGCTTGGTTGATATACCCCTGAATTTATTAACACAGATTGCCCGTGGAGCCGCGCGGGGGTTGTAAGGGACGGAGCAAGACCCGGCCCTTGCTCGTTAGGCCGGCGAAACGGCCGGTTTATCGCATGCGGCAGCAGGCAAGGCGTCGCATGAAAAAACCGCCCAGCTTGTCGCTGAAATCTTGGGTTAACCTGCATTGGGATTCATCGCCGTCTACGCTGTATGGCTAGCAATGATGGGGATTTGCGCATGGGCTTGTGTCTGGCATTGCAGTACAATCGAGCCCTGCTTTGTGGATGATGACTGTGGCGATTATTTCTTTTTCCGATTTTAGCGATGTGAATGCGATTGCTGCGGCGTTTGCGCACGATGGTGTGGTGATTTTGCGCGGTTTTGCTCCAGCCGATCAGGTGGCAGCGATTCGGTCTGAGGCGATGCGCCAGCTTGAGCTGCGTCTACCGCCGCTGGAGCTGGAGGCCGAGCTGGGCTACCCGGGCGCGCCCAAGTCGGGTGATGAGCAGGGCGGCTCAACCATCCGGCGTTTGCGTGGTATGGCGACGCGTGATCCGGTGTTTATGGATTGGGCAGGGCAGCCATCCGTGTTGCAACTGATTGGCCATTTGCTCTCTAGTGATGAAATTACGCTGACGCAGGCGCACCACAATAGCCTGATGACCAAGCAGCCGAGCTTTAGCAGCGATACCTTGTGGCACCGCGATGTGCGCTACTGGCGTTTTGCGCGCCCCGAGCTGGTGTCGAGCTGGCTGGCGCTGGGTGATGAATCACCGGCCAATGGCGGGCTGGGTTTTATTCCAGGCTCGCATCTGGCCGCTTTTCCCGAAGACGCTTTTGACAAGCGCGAATTTTTGCTGCCCACCCATCCCGATGCGGCCAGCTGGGTGGCACAAGCCCAGTTTCCTACGCTCTCTGCGGGCGATGTCGTGCTGTTTGACGCGCGCACTTTTCACGCCGCCAGCCGTAATAGCACGACGCAAACCAAGTACTCCCTGGTGTTCAGCTATCACGCCAGT
Organism: Chitinibacter sp. FCG-7; assembly: GCF_040047665.1. Classification (NCBI taxonomy): domain Bacteria; kingdom Pseudomonadati; phylum Pseudomonadota; class Betaproteobacteria; order Neisseriales; family Chitinibacteraceae; genus Chitinibacter; species Chitinibacter mangrovi. Next base: position 1,012,028 of record NZ_CP157355.1, on the reverse strand, counting down.
GACAATTCGCCACAGTCTGGCTCGCGCTCGGCCAGTTTGCCGGGTATTTCATGGTCAATCCAGCGATAAGCTTGTAAGCTAGCGCCTCCAATCACGACGCCAGATCGTGAATCGAAGAAGCAGAAATTCGCATCTTGTTATGCCTCGGATGCCAACTTTTGCCTATCTACAGATGGATGGAGATGCGGGTGCGCAACTTATTGATTGTGTGCGCTTTTTATGCCGTGCTGGCTGCGCCGGTGCAGGCGATTGAGCGTGTTTTCGCTTATTACCCTTTCTGGGTTAGCTATAGCCAGACCAAGGCGTTGGCCGATTTGCCGCTGGAGCGGCTCGATCAGCTGACCTATGCCTTTGCCTACTTTGACCCGCAAGGGCAATTGCAGGCTGGCGATGCATTTGCCGATCTGAACAAACCCTATACCCAGCCCGATGGCACCTTGCTGCGCGGCAATTATGCCCTGCTTAAATCCTACAAGCCGCGCTATCCGCGGTTAAAAACCGTGCTGGCGGTGGGCGGCTGGAATTACTCGGCGCATTTTTCCAGCGTGCTGGCCGACCCGGCTTTGCGCCAGCGTGCGGTGCAATCGACGCTGCTTTTCCTGCGCACGCATGGTTTTGACGGGGTGGAAATTGACTGGCGTTTTCCCGCCGGATTGGGGCGCGATGGCAATAGCGTCAGCCCGCAGGATGGTGCCAATTTATTGCGCTTTATCACTGAGCTGCGCGCCGCGCAGGGCAATTTGATTATCGGACTCACTAGCGGTGTGCAGCCCGCTCAGATCGGCCGCCTGCCTTGGGCTGCGCTGGCCGGGCAGACCGATTATGTGATGCTGATCGCGACTGATTTTGTCGGGGCATGGAGCAATAAAACTTCGCATAAATCCCCACTGTATATGCCTGCGGGCCAATTAAGCATTGATGTTGCAGTCAATACCCTGAAGCAGTATGGCTTGCCGCCAGGCAAGCTGGCGCTGATGATTCCCAGCCAGGGTATCCGCTTTAATGGCGTCGCCGCCCACAATGCGGGTCTGGCTCAACCGCATGGCGGCGTCAGTATGGGCTCGTGGGATAATGCGCAAACCGGGCCAACCGGCATTTTTTCCCAGGATGAAATGGCCGCGTTGCAGCTGGGGCAGGGCTTTGCTGAATATTGGGATGAGCAAGCGCAAGTCAGCTATTATTACAGTGCCTCGCAGCAGCAGCTGATCAGTATTGAAACGCCACGCGCACTGGCTGCCAAGCTGGCTTATGCCCGTCAGCACGGTTTGCTGGGTTTGGGTCTATGGGAAATCACTAGCGATGCCGGTGATTATCGCTTGCTGCGCCAGATCGAACAGGCGGTTGATTGGCCGCGTTCGGTGCGCAATGATCTGAGCTACTGGTGGCGTCATCACCCGGCCTGGGTGGATTTGCTGGCCGGTGCGGTTCTTAGCTTACTGTTGCTGGGTGGGGCGATTGCACTATTTGTCCGTCATCGCCGCGCGCGGCAGGATGAGCTGCAATGGCTGCATATCCGGCAAATCAAAAATGTGGTCGATGTGCTGCCCATGCAGTTGAGCGAGCTGCACCAGCTCAGTCTGGCCGCGCCTGCGGCCTTGGCAGATGCGCCGCAATCCCGTGCCTACGAGCAACAACTGCAGCTCTGGCGCGAATCGAGCGAGCGTATCGCCTGGCAGCTGGCGGCTCTGCGACCAGATACGGGCGCCAACGCCACTGCCCATACCGAGGTTGTAGCGGTAGAAAGGGCAGAGGCTGATCCGGCGGCCGCTCTGAGCATTCAACAAGACGGACAAGGCAGGCCCACACCAGCACCGGATGCCAGCCGCGTGGTGGCATTTGGCCAGTTTGCCCAGCGTTTGTCCGAGCAGCGCAGCCTGGAAAAAATGCTGGAGCTGACGATGCAGTTTCTGGCTGATGATCCGCTGATCGAGGCCACGGCGGTGCAGCAGCTGGACGACGAGCCAGTGGCGATGGCGAGTCTTGGTGATCAGTCACTCAGCGTACAGCTGGATGATTATCAGCTCAATGTGCAATTTAAAGCGCCGCTGAGTGAAGCGGAGCAGCACTATTACCGCAGCGTGCTCGATCAGCTGGGCGCGGTGCGCCGCTCTTTGTACGATCTGGGGCGACAGCCGCAATTACTCGCCGAGCTGTACGAAATTGCTTCGCGCCGTGACAAGCTGCAGTTTATCCGCGCCGAAAAAGGCTATAGCGCGATTGTGGCGCAAGATTTGCGCGCCCCGGCGTATATCACGCTGCGCCTGCGCGCGATCCGGCTGTATTTTGACGATAGTGTGCTGATTCAGGTGCACCGCTCCTATCTGGTCAACCCCAAAAAAGTGCGCGCCGCGCAAAAACGCGGACGTGAGGGCTGGTGCCTGCTGATTGGTGACGAGCTGATCCCCGTCTCGCGTCAGTATTTGCCGCGCCTGCGCCTCGATTTTCCAGCCTGGTTTGCCCCGTGCGATGCTGCCGAGCCGCAGCGTGTTTAGCGCGTCTTGGCTTTTTAAGCCAGACATCCATAAACTTGGGCGCTGAGATTGCGGCGCTGGCGGCGTCTGACTATGGTTAAAACCCATGCCCACCCGCAAGCGAGCGGTTTATGCCACTCAATAGTAAATCCCCGCAGGATCTGGTGCAGTCTCTGGCCGAATTTACCGGCCTGACCGACCGGGATGATCTGGCGGTCAGTATGTGCCTGACTTTGTACGAAATGCTGCCCTGCGCCTCTCTGCGGTTTTATCGCACGCTGGCCGGCCCCAAGCAGCGCCGTCTGGCGCTACTGGTCGAGTTTGATGAAAATGGCATACGCCAGCATGCCGCCGAGAGTTTTCATCATGCCGGGCAGGGGCAGGCGGCAGAGGTGGACCCGCTGCTGCATGGTGCGTTGGTGTCGGAAAGCTCATTGCAAATGGATGCCAACGGCAGCCGCGTGATTCTGGGGCTGCATCGGCAGAGCGAGGTGTATGCCTTGCTGGATTTGCGGCTGGACAAAGGGCTGGTGCCTTCGGATTTCCGTATGCTGCAAGGCATGGCGCGGATTTACGAAAATCACATTGCCTTGCTCGATTACGGTGAAACCGACACGCTCACCGGCCTGCTCAACCGCAAAACGCTGGAGCGGCAATTTTTCAAGATCGTCACCGCCTTGCAAAATCTACCCGGGGTTCAGCCACTGCAAGCCGGGCGGCGGCAGGAAAGCGGTCTGGCGTATTACTTTCTGGTGGTGCTCGACATCGACCATTTCAAGCGGATCAATGATCGTCTGGGGCATCTATACGGCGACGAGGTGCTGCTGATTATGGCGCAATTGATGCGCACCTGCTTTCGCGCCAATGATAGGCTGTTCCGCTTTGGTGGCGAGGAATTTGTCATTATTCTGGGCCCGCAAACGCGTGAAGGTGCTTTGCTGGCGCTGGAGCGCTTTCGCCAGAAGGTCGAGCAACATCGTTTTCCGCAAATTGATCAGGTTACGATCAGTGGCGGCATTACCGATATCCGGCCGTATGAAGTGTTGAGCATTACGCTGGGGCGCGCCGATCAGGCGCTGTACGCCGCCAAAGAAGGCGGCAGAAACCAGATGGTGTTTTACGATACACTGCCGCAAGTCAATATTGAGAGCGGCGGCGAGGAGCTGTTTTAACGGCGCGAGTGCGGATCGTTTTCAGCTTTCAATTTTAAATTCTCAACATTACCAATCCAGTTCCAATCCCAACCATCAATCCACGGAGCAGCTTTGGCTGCTCCTTGCCGTTTTCAGGAGCCACTCATGCCCGTTAGCCCCAGCCAGCTCAATACACTATTGCAAGCCTTGCACGACCCGGCACCGTTGCCGTCCTATCGCGCAGCGGCCACGCTAGAAAAACTCAAACCGGAAATGAGCGATCCGCAGCGCGCCGAATATGAAGCGGCGCTGGCCAGCGCCAGCCAGCAAAGGCAGCAAGCAGCCAAAGCACGCGAAGAGGCCGAGACCGAATTACTCGACGATTGGGATAAAGAAAGCTTGCAATGGAAATGATAGGGTATTGCTCTGTAGGCCAATCTGAAATTGGCTTGTAGCGATATACCTATCTTTTCTGATTGTAGGCGCAAAAGCCGGGGCGTGGGCCTACCTGTGGATGTTTGCGGCAGGTATTGGGGCGGTTTTCGTAAATGGTGCAGCGGCGCGTTTCTTCGTGCAGATAAATGCAGTCGTTATTGCTGCGCCGTGCCAGCGTGTAGATTTCATTTTTGAAATTGAAATGCTCGATAATGCGCGCCTTCATCAGCCGTTTGGCAATGTTTTTGGCGGGCTCAACCGCGTCAAATTCATCGACCACGCCCATGCGGATCAGATCGACAATCTTCACTTCCACCGGCATCGTACAGCAGCTGCCGACACAATCGTCGCACAGGCCGTTGTAAAACTTGACCCAGGTTTCAGTCCGCCCCAGATCGGTAACGGTAATTACGTTTCGTTTTTTCAGTGTAACCACAACGCAGCAAACCCTGACTAGCAAGCCGCGCAGCTTAGCATGAGCCGGGCGATGAAAAAATCCCCACGCGCCCAGTGGTGAGCCGGGCGGTGGGGATGGATGGGGTTTTATGCGCTGCGCCAGTCTGTGCTGGCGTCAGTACACCGCTTAGTAATAGCGATTAGTAATAGCTTGGCACGGCGCTGAGTTTGACATCGCCACCCAGCGGGTCAACCGTCAGGAAGACACCGTTTGCCGTTCTTCTGGCGTACAGTGCTTTGCCGTTTTGCTGGGCAGCAACCGAGCCCGCATTGAGCAGGGTGCTCAGTTTCAGCGTCAGCGGCGTGGCGTATTTCTGGCATTGCGCCGAGCTGCTGTCAAAGCGGATGATGTTTTCCGCCTTGAGCAGGGTGGGCTTGCAATGTTCGCGCGCGTAGCGGTATTTGATCACGTTCGATGGGGTATCCATCCACAGATCGCCGCTATTGACTTTGGCTTGCGCGTAGTCCAAGTGAGCCAGATAGCGATCGAGTGGAATCGTTTCCCAGTAGCCGGTATCAACGCCGTGCGCGGTGCGCGTGGTCCATGCGCCCTGGCTGATGGCGGCATCGATGTGCAGATTGAGAATTTCGCTGCCCATCGGGTAGAGCGACCACTTGCCGTCAACGGTGAACAAATCCCACTTGATGCGGTAAGGGTTGTCAAAGTTGGCCGCATTCACGCCAGCGGGCATCGTGGTGTAATCTACATTGCCATTGGCCACCAGATGCGATGCGCGGCCGCCGATGTATTGCGTGCTGTTTTTCAGGAAATCCGTGCTGACCGTCGATGCAGCATCACCCGGCCAGACAAAATAGCTGGCTTGGTAGCCATCCAGATTGGCGGCGATGTCGGCTGCAGCGCCGTTGAGCTGAACGTCCACCTCGGCGTCTGCAATATACGGGTTCGGATGCGAGCGGCTGTGGCTGATGATTTCATGGCCGTTGGCAATCATCTCCTTGGCGGCAGCCCAGTGTTGCGGCGAGCAGCTGCCGGTAATCATGCCAAAGCCCGCAACCAGACCGCGTTTTTTCAGCTCGGGATTCATGATCTGGATGTAGGGGTCTTTATTGTCCGGCATTGAACAATAATCATCGTGTACTAGCGAGTACGCGCCTTTGGCACCGTTTTTCCATGTGCTGGGCTCAATCGCTTGCAGCACTTCTTTCGGGCCTACCAGCGTGTAGCGTGCCGGGCAAACGCTGTTATCCACTTCGTAGTAAAAGCCCGGTGGTGGCGCTGGTGGTGAAATAGGCGGGCAGAATGATGGTGTTGGCGAAGGTGATACCGTCGCAGTTGGCGATGGTGTTGCGGTTTGTACGCTCACAGGCCCCAGATCTTCCCACGGGCCCCAAGGATCGGCGGGGTTTGGCGCCTGGCCTTGTACCCACCATTTGGCGCGATAGCGGCGGCCGTTGTAAATGATTTCAATCCCGGCCGTGTAGGCTGTGGCGGCGTTCCAGTTGCCTGTGTTGACGGTGGGTGTTGCCGTCGGTGTCGGTGCCAGCGTTGGTTTGGACGTCATAAACACCGTGGGGGTCGGTGATGGCGTTTGCGTCGGTCCTGAAGTGGCGGTTGGCACCGGCGTTGGCGTGATTTGTACGTCGCCGATCCGTTTCCACACGCCCCATTCGCCCGATTGCGCCGGATTGTCACCCTGCGTCCACCATTTGGCCTCAAACACTGTGCCGTTGTAGCTAACGCGCTGGCCGCCGTTGTAGACGCTGGCGCTTTCCCAGTTTGGATAGCCGGGAACGGCGGTCGGGTTGGGCGTTGGGCTCAGCGCCTGTGCGGTGCCCACCAGCAAACCTGTGCTGGTGAGCAGCGCAAACATTAAGGCACGACCAAATTGCTTTGATTGCATCTTCTCCATCCTTTTTATTGATTTGATTCGGCTGTACCGGCCACAGGCCGAATCAAAGGGGTATTGGCCGGTAATCTTTTTGGGCTATGCTCTGTCGGCATATACCCTTATTGAATTTTTACATCACCCAGCAAAGGGTTAATCGCCAGCCGGGCGGTGGATGCGTCAAGCATCTGGGTGGGCAGGGCTTTGCCTTGCTGGATAAATGTGCCTTCTTGCCCGGCGTCGAGCCGGACATCCACCGTGAGTGCCGTGCCATAACGGCTGCACAGCGGATTGCTGGTGCTGGCCTTGATGGTGTTGCCATCCAGTTTTAGCGGGCACTGCGTGCGGGTTACCTGATAGCGGATAATATCGCTGGGGCCAGCCACCCACAGCTCGCCGGTTTTGACTTTGGCGGCTAGGTAATCGGCGTAGGCGGTGTATTGATCCACTGGCGCGGCTTCCCAAGAGCTATCGGCTACGCCGTGCAGGGTGCGATAGCTCCAGCTGCCATCGGCCAGCGCGGCGTCAACGTGCTGGATTAGCATATTGCCGCGCGCCGGTTTGTAGAGCGACCATTTGCCATCGCGCCAGTAGCCATCCCATTTCACAAAATACGGCTGCAGCTGGTTGGCGTCATTCAGCCCGGCGGCTTTGCCATCGTAAATATGCTTGGCCGCGCGCGCGCCCAGAATCTCGGCTTGGGCTTCGACAAAGGCCTTGGCTTGCGGGGTGGCCAGATCGCTGGGGAAGGCGACAAAGTGCATGGTGTAGCCCAGCTTGCTGTGCACCAGTTGCTGGGCGCTGACGATTTCCCTGACGTTATCCCAGCCGCTGATCGGTGCCAGCGAGCCGGGCTCGAGCATGCCTAGGTGGGTGAGCGTGTGGTTGAATAATTCGTGCCCCTGCGCCACGCGTTCCTTGAGCGTTTGCCATTGTGCATCGGTGCAGCTGCCGGCAATCAGCCCCAGGCTGGCCTTGAGTCCGCGCGCATTCAGAATAGGCAGCGCGTACTGTTCTATCCCGGTGGTGCTGGCGCTGCAATAATCGTCGTGCGCAATGGTGTGCGCGGCTTTGGCCCCACCTTGCCAGGTGTGGACCTGCAAGCTGCCTGCGTGCGAGAACATTGGCAGAAAAGCCAGCATGGCAAATAGCGCAAAGGCCAGCAGCGCAAGTACGAAATCGTGGGCTTTCATCATGGGCATCCTTGTTGATGGATGCCACTATGCGCGCACGCTGCTGATTTGGGAATTGTCATGCCAGTGGAATTCACCGGTGACGATGATTCTAAATATTTGTCTTTAAAATCAATATTTTGCTGCGGTGTGTTTTGTGGCGTTTTTCATGAATAACGACGTTAATCGAGCCCCAGATCGTCGACAAAGCGCGCTGCACGGTGGATTTGTTCTGGGTGGATGTGTAATTGCTGCACCAGTATCCGGCTGATACGCTGCTCGATATTCGTCGCACTCGGGGCGGCCAGGCCGTGTGACTGCATGCAGCACAGTACGACGTGATCGCACAGCTCGCCAACCGTCAAAATGCGGGCTGCATCCCGGTCGGCAATACGAATGGCAAATTCCTGTTCGACCATGACGATCAGCTCGACCGCATCCAGCCCCATCAATCCACCTCGCGAATCACCGCCATTTGCAGTGTCATCACCACCATCAGCGCGGCCATGGTCAGGCCGAAAATGGGCATGATCCAGGCCATCGACAGGTGCAGCGATAATAGCCCCGTCACCATCGCATATGAGAGCGGCGTCAGCCCCATCGAGGCCATGCTGTTCAGGCTCATCACGCGGCCGATTTTATCTTTGTCCGAATACTGCTGGATCAGCGACATCATCGGGACATTATTGCCCGCCACGCCCAGACCGATCAGCGCCTGAATGGCGACGGCAATCCAGACCCAGTGCGTGTGTGCCAGCATGGCCAGCAAGACGCCTTCCAGCGCAATAATCACGGTAATCATCAGCAGCCGTTTTTTGCTTGGCGGATACATGGTCAGCAAGATGCCGCCAATCACCATGCCCGCGGCAAAGGCGCTTTGCAGATAAGACAGCGTGGCCGGTTCGCCGTTGAGGTTTTCAGTCACAATAATCGGGATGCCCAGCGCCAGCGGGCCCATAAAGAGCAGATTGGCTGCCGCATAGACCAGCATCAATGCGCGCAGCACCGGCGTTTTGATTGCGTATTGCACGCCTTCTTTCAGCTCGCTGAGCATGGTGCTGCCATGCTGGCGGATTTTGGCGACAAAAGGCTCATTGATAAAACCGATGCAGGCTGTTGCCAAAGCCAGCATCACGCCGGTCAGACCAAATATCACTTCGTAGCTCAGGGTGGCGAGTAAAATCCCGCCCAGCACCGGGCCAAAGACCAGACCCACCTGATTGGTAGTCAGCATGACAGAATTGGCGCGCGTTAAATCGCGCTCGGGCACGATAGCCGGAATCAGCGCATCGCGCGCGGGCCAGAAAAAGGCATCCAGTGCGCCGTAGAGAAACGCAAATACGGTCAGCGCCCAGATATCAAGCCGGCCAATCGCCAACAAACCCACCAGCGCAAACAGCATCAGTACCCGCGAGCCCAGCGAAACCAGAATAATCCGGCTGCGCCGCATCCGGTCGGCCAATACGCCGCCAATAGCCATCAAGGCAATGCGCGGCACCGATCCGGCAATCATGACGATCCCCAGCTGCTCCTTGGCGCCCAGCGTTTTTACGACAAACCAGGTTTCTGCCAGCATGGCCACGGCGAGCGCAAAATTGCCCACGATCGACGCCAGCCAGAGCAGGATAAAGTTGCGATTGCGAAATAGGGCAGGTGTGGCGCTCATACGGGGGTCTCGATCAACAATGTCAGCATGATAGGCAGTCTGCATTCTGCTGGATAGCCATCATCGGCCATTAGCCGCATTTTTACCAGTTTCAGCCCAAAGCAGAGGGCCGATGCTAACAGTGTGCGGCAGCATCGGTTTTCAAACGGTTTGGAGACTGTCCTGAGTCGGCTTTGTTGTGGCTTTGTAGGCGAAGTGCGCTGACTACAGTAAGATAGCCGCACAATAAAACCGTAACCCGAGGATGGAGACCCCAATGACTATTTCTGCTACCGCAACGCACAAAGCGACTTCAGTGCTCACCATTCTGGCCGCCGTGCTAACCATCGGCAGCGTGACGATGGAAAGCGCACAGGCCAATGAAGTGCAGCTGAACGCCGCAATCGAAAAAGGCGATTACCAGCAAGCTTTTAATATCGCCAGCGCCGAGCATAAAAAAGGCAGCGCCAGCCTCTCAACCCAGATTTTGCTGGCGCAGATGTATATGCAAGGTAAGGGAACCAGCAAAAATATCCCCGCTGCCCGCAGTCTGATCGATCCGCTGGTTGCGCAAAATAAGCCCGAAGCCCAGTTACTGCTGTCCAATCTGCTCAAGCAGGAAGCCATGCAGGGGCTGACCAAGGCCAACGGCCGGATTGATGAGGCGCGTTATCAGGCGCTGGCCAAGCGCTCGCTCAAGGAGCGTGAAAACGAGCGTTACGCTGCCGAGCTGATGTATAAATCAGCGCAGCAGGGTTTTCATCTGGCGATTGAATCGGTGTGCAACGATATTGCCAGCTCGGTGACCGCGTTTGGCAGCAAGGAGCGCGCCAATTGGTATCGCAAATGTGCGAACAAGGAAGCCTGGGCGCGTGCCAGCGAGATTGGCAACAGCATTGCCCCGCTGAATTTGCGCCGCGAAGTGATGCGCGACCCGGTGGTCACCGAAGCCTTTCAGCAGCTGGCGACCAAGGCCAAATGCACTAACGAAGACATCACGCCGGTTGATTTCAAAATCGGCAAGCCAGTAGCGGGTGGCGAATATTTGACGCTCAATCTGCCCAAACCCACGCGCCAGATGATGGTACGTGGCCAGTGGCAGGAAATCTGGGTGGGCAAAGCCTGCGGCAAAACCATGAGCCTGCCGATTGCCTTCAAGGCCGACGGCATGGGTGGCGCAACGTTTAGCCCCGATCTGCCCGCTGCCGAGCTGAACGCGCTGAAAATGGCCGTGCAAAGACAGCAACAGGTACAGCAGCAGAAGTAAGGATATTGAGTAAAGGTATTAAATAAACCGGGCTGGTGGTTTCAGGTATTTTACTGATGCGACAATTGCTTATGGTCAGAGAGGAGGACGCCGATTACAGTGCGATTTTCGCAGTGCAACACCTGCACCGCACTGATCTTCGGCGGGGAGTGCGTATCACTTCCGGCCTACCGTCTCCATCCTCTTGCCGCACCGGACTATTCTGGTGCGGTTTTTTTTGCCTGCCGGATGCCCTTAGCCCAGGCAGAGATATTTGATTTCCAGATATTCGTCTATCCCGTATTTTGATCCTTCCCGCCCCAGCCCCGATTGTTTGATGCCGCCAAATGGCGCGACTTCATTGCTGATCAGCCCGGTATTGATGCCGACCATGCCCGCTTCGATGGCTTCGGCGACGCGGAAAGTGCGGGCCAGATCCTGCGTATACACATACGCGGCCAGCCCGAACTCGGTGTGATTGGCCAGCGCAAGCGCCTCGGCTTCGCTGTGAAAGCGCACTAGCGCGGCCACCGGGCCAAAGGTTTCTTCGTGGTTGATTAGCGCGCTGGCGGGCACTTCTGTCAGCAGGGTCGGCGTGAAGAACGTGCCACCCAGCGCATGCCGCGTGCCGCCGTAGCGCAGCTTGGCGCCTTGCCGCAAGGCGTCGGCAATATGCGCTTCAACTTTTTCGACTGCGGGGGTATCGATCAGTGGGCCAATCTGGCTTTGCCTTTCAAGACCATACCCTACATGAAGCTGGCTGATCGCCGTGGCCAGCCGTGCGGCGAAATCGTCATACACTGCATCGGCAACTAGAAAACGGTTGGCGCAAACGCAGGTTTGCCCGGCGTTGCGAAATTTGCTAGCGATCGCGCCTGCCACCGCCGCGTCCAGATCGGCGTCTTCAAACACCATAAACGGCGCGTTGCCGCCCAACTCCAGCGACAGCTTTTTGATCGACGGCGCGCAAGCGGCCATCAGTGCGCGGCCTGTTTCGCTGGAGCCGGTGAAGGAGAGTTTGCGCACCTGCGGGCTTTGTGCCAGCACCGCACCCAGCTCGCGCCCGCTGCCGGTAATGATATTGATCACCCCAGCCGGGATGCCGGCCTGCTGGGCCAGCTCGCCCAGCGCCAGCGCGGTCAGCGGCGTTTGCGAAGCCGGTTTCACAATCATGGTGCAGCCCGCGGCCAGCGCCGGGCCCACTTTGCGGGTGATCATGGCAGCGGGGAAATTCCACGGGGTAATCGCTGCGCAAACGCCCACAGGCTGTTTCAGCGTCAGAATGCGCTGGCCTGCATTCGGATGGGGCATGACATCGCCGTAGATGCGCTTGGCTTCTTCGGCAAACCATTCGATAAAGCTGGCCGCGTAGGCGATTTCGCCGCGTGCCTCGCCAAGCGGCTTGCCCTGCTCGCTGCTCATGATCAGCGCCAGATCGTCCTGATGCTGCATGATCAGCTCGAACCAGCGCCGCAATAGCTGGCTGCGCGCCTTGCCGCTACGTGCCTGCCAGTCCGGTAGCGCCGCTTCTGCTGCGGCAATCGCCTGCTGGCATAGCGCGGCATCCATACGTGGCACTTCGGCGATAAGCTGGCCATTGGCGGGGTTATTCACGCTCATTGTGGCCTGCGTGTGCAGCCATTGCCCATTGATCAGGCCGCTGTGGCGCAGCAGCTCGGGGCATTGCAAGGGCAGGGGTGTGGCGGTCTTGGGCATGATGATCCGGCGGCAAAAGGATGAAGCGATTGTAAACCAAAGCCGGGCAGGCTTTGCGGCAAGGCGGCATCTGCGTTGGAGTGAGGGAGTGGTGTTGAACCAAAACTTTGCTACAGAGACTTACAAGTAGGCGCATTTGCGCCTAAGCTGATAGTGTCGTAGTTCGACAATACAAGAACAGGGGCTTATATGATCAACGCTTATAACAAACCAATCGGTGTGATTGACGACGAAGAGGCGCTCGATATTGTTGGCGAGGCGGTCCTCAAATTGTGGGATGCCGTTGACGATCTTTCCCGCCTGCGCCCGGCGCATACGCCGGATTATCATGTCACCATTTTCGGCTCGGCCCGGATTGAGGAAAACACCCCGCGCTATGAAGCGGTCAAGCAACTGGCTGCGCAGCTGGCTGCCATGGGTTGCCATATTGTCACTGGCGGCGGCCCCGGTCTGATGCAGGCCGCTAACGAAGGCGCGAGCCAAGGCGCACCCAATAAACCCGAAGCGTCGGTCGGGATCAGGATTGATCTGGATTTCGAGCAGAATGTGAATGATTTTGTTGGCCGCGTGTTCGAGCACAAGACCTTTTTCTCGCGTCTGCACCATTTTATCCTGCGCTCGAACGCGTTTATTGTGACTTCGGGCGGGATTGGTACGCTGCTCGAGTTATCAATGGTCTGGCAGCTCTTGCAAGTACGCAAGCTATACGACACGCCGCTAATTCTGGTTGGCGAAATGTGGCACGAGCTGGTGGATTGGGCGCAGCACTATATGGTGAGTAACGAGGCGGGGCTGGCCAGCCCGGTGGATATGCAGATTCCGATTGTCGTCGATACGATTGAAGACGCCATCCACCTGATCCGCGAGCATCATGCGCGCTGGAAAGAAGTCGATCGTCAGCTCAACCCGAAACGTACCTCGCCACCGCGCTGATTTTTCCCACGTCAATCAATGCTGTTGGTAATGACAAACCCCGCTCGCGAAGCGAGGCTCCCCTCAAGGAGGGGACGGGAGGGGTGGGAATAAAACATCAAGGCTGCAGATTTACGGCCTTATTTTTAGGCTCGGCTTTGCCGAGACTTAAAAAATGGTGACTTTCCACTTTGTCAGCAGCCTGACAAAGCCACCGCAAGGTGGCTTTGTTGCTTGTATCAATGGGCTTTTATCCTGACATGGCCCGCGAGTGAATTTGTCTGCATTCTGGCCGGATTTAATCCCCTGCCGCTTCAGCGTCGTCATTGGGTGGTAGCGGGGCAAAGTAGCCGATCAGTAGCAGCAGAACGCCTACGCCCATAAACGAGCCGATGCGCTCGATGCCGCTGATATTCGACAAATCCAGCAAAAACAGTTTGCCGATCACAATCCCCAGCAAGCCCGCACCAATCAGCCAGAGCACCCGCAAGCGTGATCGCGTTGCCGCCAGCATCAGCGCCAGCGCGATAATCGTCCAGAAGATCGACAAGCTCATTTGCACCAGCGTTGAATGGCGTAATGCGTCCAGCGTATAGGCCACCTCGGCCTGGTGGTGCAGCGTGCGCAGCAGCATGGCGTTGAGCCAGACAAACACGGCCAGCCCCAGGACGGCATAGATCACGCGCGGCGTACTGCGGATATCCAGCTCGGCCAGCGCAGGTTTAAGCCAGTACACCAGCGCGGCCAAAGCGGCCAGTTGCGCCAGATCGAGTGCATTGAGCAAGGGCAGGCCGGATGCGCCGCCCGACAGCGCGCTATAAAATCCCCATAGCAGCAAGACCAGCGCCATCGGTGCCGTACCGTACACCCAGTAAGCGCGCCAGTGCGCCTTGATCGGCCACGGCAGATATTTCACTGCGATTACCGCTGCGCTCAGCAGCAGCGCGAACGCCGCCAGCTCGAATACCTCGCTATGTATATGCTGCTGAGCCAGGTAGATAATCTCTTTGCTGAATATACCCCAGGTTAACCAGGCCGCTATGGTGTGCTGCCAGCTTTCGCTGCCGCTTGGGGCATCGTCTTGCTGGTACAGCAGCGCAAACAGTGCCGCTAGCGCAATCAGCCAGGCCCACAGGGCAAAGTAGTGCGTCAGCTGGCCAAACTGTTCCAGCGCAATCAGCAGCAGTACCGGCCCGAGCGCAATTGCCACCACTTTGGCATTGCGCCACCAGCCTTGCAGGAAGAATTGCTGGAATACTGCCGATGTGAATACCAGCAGCAATAAATGTGCATTCGGAATGGCGTCACCGTTTAGAAAGCGTGCGATTTCATCCAGATTGGCCTTGCCCCACCACAGCAGCCCCCAGCCACCCAGCAACCAGCCCGCTGTCTGCAGAATGGGTTTGCTGGCCCAGTCGGGCTGCTTTTCGTGCAATTGCCAGGCGCAGAACAGCCCCGACAGCGCCAGCAACAGATCGGCCAGATACACGCCATTGAGGAAAGCCAGCGGCGTGTAATACGGGCTGGACATGACGACGGCCAGACCCGCGCCAAATTGCAGCAGCAGGCCAAATACCAGCGCCAGTTTGCGCTGTTGTGACGATTGACGAAGGCTGACCCAGACCACGCAAGCGCCTTCCAGTGCCCACATCGCAGCGGTAACATTGCCATCAAAAGCCAGCGGAATCGCCAGCGTGGCCAGCAGTACGCCGATGGCCAGCTGGGCTTCGGTGAACAAACGCAGGCTCTCATCGCGCCGGGCGTGCAGCCACGCCGCCAGCCCCAGATAAAAAGCCGCGCCGACCAGCGCGCTGTAACACATGCCGTACTCAACACCATCCAGAATTTGCGCTTGCAGCGCCAGCGTGGCGATGGGCGTGCCAAAGACCAGCGTGCCATCGACGACGCTAGCCAGAGCATGGCTGCGCCGGATCGCGTACAGCGTGCTGATTCCGGCAAAAAACAGCCAGAAAATTACCACAAAAGGCTGTGTGCTGGCGTAGTGCTCGCTGCGATAGTCGAATACGCCCCACAGCAGCGCAATCACGTAGGTGAAAACAAAGCCCAGTAGATTGAGCGAGCGCCAAGCCTTGAACCAGGCAATCGCAAAAATCCCAGCATTTAGCAGCGCAAAATAGGCAAACAGCAGCACATGATTGCCGCTGCCGTCGCTGGTCAGTATCGGCGCCAGAAAGCCGCCGCTAATTCCCATCAACGCCAGCGCGCTGGCATCCTGCCGGATCGCCAGGATGGCCGAGGCCAGCCCCAGCAAGGCCAGCAGCACAAAAGCTGGCGTGGTCGGCAGCAACTGGTAGAGTTTCATCGCGCCGTAAACGGTGAAATACAGCAGGCCGAGCGCACCGCCTTGCATAATCAGCGCATAGCTGCGGCGCGATTCGCGCAAGCGCCAGCCGATGGTAAATATCAGCGCAGCGCCCAGCGACAAACCAGCCAGCCGCACTTCAATCGGCAGCATCTGGTTATCGGCGGCAAATTTAAGCAGAAAGCTCACGCCAAAAAACAGAATCAGCATCCCCAGCCTGACGACGGTATTGCCGCCCAGAAACCAATTTTTCAGCGCTGCTAGCCCTTGCTCCAGCGCGCCCGGCCCGGAGATGGGATTGGATATTGGATTGATGAGGGGCGGGCGCGGGTGAGCTGGCCTTGCTTGAGCAGCTGCAGGCAGCGGTGTACTGATTGCAGGATCGGCATCGGGATAGAGAGCAGCCGCCGCAGCCGCAGGTGCAGGTGCACTTGTCGCGATAATATCCGCACCGTGCGGTAGAGGTGGTGGGGCGGTCTCTGCTGCGGCGACGATCGGGGTTGAGATCGGTGCGGGTTCGCTAGCGGTGGCGCTCGTTGTGTGCTCCGCCGGGCTGGGCATGCCTTTGAGCTGCGCCATTTCGGCTTCCAGCTGCGAGACCCGGCGCTTGAGTTGTTGCAACTCGCTGGCAATGCTATTGACCGGCCTGTGGTTTGCGGTGTTTGTGCTGACATTGCGTTTGTCCAGCCATTGGCCAAAGACAAAGCCGAGCACAGCCAGGATGAGCCCGCCGACCAAATCCCATTCATCCCAGCCAAATGCCAGACCCACCAGCATGAATATCCAGCGAAACATAGCTTTGCCTCCCGCGCCGACGTGTTGTTTAGTTTTGAATAACTTGGGGTATTGCTTTGAACGTATTGCCCTATATGGGCTGCATGGCAATACCCTGACAAATAAAAACGCCGCTAATATTGGCTATTAGCGGCGCTGTTGAGCTTTTGCCGGTTTAATTCATCACCAGCGTCATGCCCGGGGTAATGGGCTTGCGGTTCATTTTTTTCAAATCCATCAGATCCACATTGAGCTTTCTGGCAATCGAGGCGAGGGTGTCACCGCGTTTGACCACGTAGGACCGCGGCGTTGCGCTGGCGTTGCCAACGCGCAGGCTATCGCCCAGCGCCACTTGTGTGCCTTTCAGGCCATTCATTGCTTTGAGCTCGGCTACGCTCAGGTTGTAGCGTTTGGCGATATTAAATAGCGTGTCGCCTCTGGCCACTTTATGCTCGCGACCGGCGAGCTTCTCGCCTGATCGGGCTGCGGCCAGTACCGGTTTGGGAGTATCTTTTTCCCCGGTATCAATGGCTTCGGCTTCGCGGTTTTTATGCAGTGCTGCTAAGGTCTGACGCTCGGAAATATCCAGCCCGGCCACTTTCGGCACCAAGATCGTTTGACCGCGCGCGCTGCGATCATTGGCGGCAATATCATTAATGTCACGCAGCTCGGCCGAGTCGATGCCAAACGTGCTGGCAAGCTGCTCAAAGCTTTCACCCTGCTTGGTGACGTAAGGCTGCCAGTTCAGCAATGGCTGCTGGTAGCTGGCCAGATTGCGCTCGAATATTTCTTTTTTCTCGATCGGTAGCACCAGCTTGCGATCTTCCTTATGGGCAATCACCGGGCGGATAAAGCCGGGGTTCAGGCGCAGCAGCTCTTCGACGCTAATCCCGGCCAGCTTGGCCGCTACGCTCACGTCCATATGCTTGCCCGGTTGCAAGGTGGCAAAGTAGGGCTGATTGGGGATGTCGCGCAGTTTGACGCCATAGGCCGCCGGATCGGCGATGATATTGCGGATGGCGAGTAATTTCGGTACGTAATTGCGTGTTTCATCGGGCATGCGCAAATCGATATAACTCGCAGGCAGGCCGGCAGCCAGATTGCGGTCACGCGCGCGTTTAACCGCATTTTCGCCCCAGTTGTACGAGGCCAGCGCCAGCTGCCAGTCGTCAAACATGCCGTGAATATCCTGCAGATAGCTCAGTGCGGCATCGGTGGCGGCGACCACATCGCGGCGGCCGTCATACCACCAGGTGCGCTCCAGCCCGTAGCGTTTGCCGGTGTCTGGAATAAATTGCCACATCCCGGCGGCTTTGGCGTGCGATTCGGCTTTGGGGTTGTAGGCCGATTCAATCATCGGCAGCAACGCAAACTCCATTGGCATGCCGCGTTTTTCAACTTCGCCCACCACATGATATAGATAGCGATTGCTGCGCTCGATAATCCGGTTCAGGTAATCGGGGCGGCTGGCGTAGTAGTTTTCCCATTTGGTGACCAGCGGGCTTTCGATATCAGGGATCGCAAAGCCATTGCGCACCCGCTCCCACAAATTTTGCTGTGACGCCAATGGCTGCGGTGTGTGTTTTTGCCATTGCGGCAGCGAGTCGGCGAGCGCTTGCGGGGCTGGATCGGTAAATAACTGATCAATGGCCAGCTGGGTATTGGCTGTAATGGCAGGTGCAGGTGCGGGGGTGAGACTGCGAAGCTGGTAATCGAGTTTGCCTGACTCCAGAGCGAAAGCGGGCAGGGCAAAACCAAGGGAAAGAAGTGCGGCGCACAGGCGAAGTTTCATTGGCCCGTTTCCTGATCAATTGCTGAATTGGACGATAGTAATGGCGGCTTTCCGGCGCTGTCAATCAGCGTTGCAACATAATTGCAGGATTAAATGGATGGCTGACGCAGTGCTTTGATTTTTAAATTGTTTCTGCTCGGTTGCTGCAGCGCCAGGGGCTGCTGGCATGCCTTGAAAAAAGGGCTTCAACCGCGAAAATGATCTTTCCACTGGCGCAGTGCAGCAAAAACCTCGGCTGGCTGCTGTGCTTGCGGTGCATGCCTTTGTGCGCTGGCGATCACAGCGGGCTGATCGCAACGCAAATAGGGGTTGCTGGCTAGCTCGATGTCTAGCCGCGACGGCAGGCTCATCCGGCCTGCGGCGCGCAGGGCGGCGACTTCGGCGGCTCGCTGTTGTAGTTGTGGATTATCCGGCTCGACTGCCAGCGCAAAGCGCAAATTGCTTTGGGTGTATTCATGCGTGCAGCACAGCAGGGTCTCGGGCGGCAGAGCGGCCAGGGTTTGCAGGCTGGCGTACATTTGCGCCGGGCTGCCCTCGAATAATCGTCCGCAACCACCGGAAAACAGCGTGTCGCCCGCAAACAGCGCACCATTGCCGTAGTAGCACAAATGGTTCAGCGTGTGCCCCGGGGTGGCGATCACTGCGAAAGGGGTATCCAGTACATTAATCTGCTCGCCGCCCGCCAGTGGCTGCGTGACCGCCTGCACATCGACAGGCCCGTAAATGGGGAGCTGCGGATAAGCCTGCACCAGTGCAGCTAAACCCGTAATATGATCCCAGTGATGATGGGTAATCAGCACGCCAGCCAGCTCGCACGATTGAGCCGCCAGCCAGGCTTGTAGCGGCGCTGCATCACCCGGATCGACCGCAATGGCCTTGCGGTTTTGCGCCAGCACCCAAATATAATTATCTTCGTAAATCGGTATGGCGCTGATAGTGAGCATGGTGTGAATATCCCGGTCATTGAATGAAGCAGTGGTCTTGCCATCGGCGGTTTCCGGCGGTGCCGAGCATCAACAGACCCAAGCGTAAAAATTTTTGCAGGATGCTTTATGACAACTGCAGTTGAACATTTTGCCGCGTGGCTGAACACGCCGCTAGGGCAATATCTGCGTGATAACGAAGCTGGCTGGTTTGATCGTACCACGGTGGATATTTTTGGCTACAAAGCCGTGCAGCTCGAGCTGCCGCAGCTCGATTGCCTGCGCGCCAACCGCATGCCGTGGCGTTGTATCGCCGGGCAATCGGGCGGAGTACAGCTCAAGTGCATGGCCGAGGCCTTGCCATTTGCCGAGCAAAGCCTGGATTTGCTGGTGTTGCCGCATACGCTGGATTTTGCCCGCGACCCGCACGCCGTGCTGCGCGAAGCCGAGCGCGTGATGATGCCCGAAGGCCGGGTGCTGATTAGCGGCTTTAATCCGTGGAGCCTGTGGGGCTTGCGCCGCCTCAAGGCTAATGATGTGCCTTGGCAGGGGCACTTTCTGGCTCTGCACCGCCTGAAGGACTGGCTGGCCTTGCTTGATCTGCAACTGGTGCGCGGCGAGTTTCTTTGCTATCGCCCGCCGCTGCAGCGCAAAGGCTGGCTGGATAAAAGCCGCTTTCTGGATTCGGCGGGAGACAAATTCTGGCCCGCAGGTGGCGGAATTTACTGTCTGGATGTGGTCAAACGGGTGCACGGCATGAATGTCATCGAACCGGACTGGAGTATGGTGATTTTGCCCAACCGCAGCACCGCCGCCGTGGTGGAAAAAATGCGCCTGCAAGCCAAAAAAGATCGCTGTAAATGAATCGAATCTCCTTATCTGTCGGCCGTTTGGCCAGCCTGATGGGGCTGATGCTGTGCTTTGTTCTGGCTGCATTGCTGCCTTTTTTGCAAATGCGTGTATTCGAGCAAGCCGCTGATTTTGCTGGCTGGCAAGTCTGGCTGGCGACGTTTGTTATCGTGCAGGAAAACGGCTTGCCCGGCTTTATTGTATTTCCGCTGCTATCGCTGGCGAGCCTGGTGTCTCTGGCGCTGGTGATTGGCTTGCTGGTGCAAAAAGTCAAATCGCCGCAGCGCTGGCGGATGTTTGCCGCCTGCATGCTGCTGGCCTATCTGGCTGCGCCGTTCTTGCTGCAACGACTGATGAGCGACCCGGTGGTATTTCTGGCCGGGTATTATTGCGGTGCGCTCTTTCACGCTGGCCTGCTGTGGCAGCTTTGGCGGCATTCAGCTTGAATAGAATGCTGATCCTGTGATTGGTGATGATGGGTATATGTCTGCAGATCAATCTGCATAATACCTGCATGAATATACCCGTGAGTTGTGGGGCGTATGGTCTGGATGCTGTATGATGCGCGCTCCATGTGTGCGCAGCCTGCTGGCGCAGCAATACTGCAATTTTCCATATTAAAGAGTGAACCCCGATCATGGTAGAAATCTACACCGATGGCGCCTGCAAAGGTAATCCTGGCCCCGGCGGCTGGGGCGCTTTTATGCGCTATGGCGCGCATGAAAAAGACCTGTTCGGCGGCGAAGCCCACACCACCAACAACCGCATGGAATTGCTCGCCGTGATTTCGGCGCTCAAAGCGCTAACCCGCGCCTGCGAAGTCACCATCCATACCGATTCGCAATACGTCAAAAACGGCATCGAAACCTGGATTCATGGCTGGAAAAAAAATGGCTGGAAAACCGCCGCCAAGCAGCCTGTGAAAAACGAAGACCTCTGGCGCGCGCTTGATGAGCAGGTAGCACGCCACACTGTGCAATGGCGCTGGGTAAAAGGCCACGCGGGCAATCCGGGCAATGAGCGCGCCGACCAGCTGGCCAATCGTGGCGTTGAATCGGTACAAAATCAGTAATCCGGCGTCATCAATTCTTCATTTTGTGCCACATCCGGCTCGATATACTGCATTTGCAGCGCGGCCAGCGCCGCGCTCAACTAAGCTGCAATTGTCCGCATTCAGACCGATATAAGTTGTAAACATCAGCACCTCGAATCAATCCAAGTCGCCGTCCGTGTACTTTACTGAAGGGGAGATGCTCAAATGATGACCTATACCAACTCACTGGAAGACTGGCTGGAGCTCACCGCACTGGCCGGACAAATGCCCGAAGGCGCCGACTGGGTGCTGGCCATTGGCGAGCAAGACCGCCGCGCCGGTCTCGAGCTAGGCTACGGCCGCCGCCTGCTCGAAGCCACCATCCGCAATGGGCAGTTTTATTTTGCCGGGCAAAAAACCAATTCGGGAGAAATCTAGGCCGCGAGACGAGCGGCAAGCGTATTGATTAAGCAGTAGAGGATTGGAAGCGAAAATGAAAAAGGCCTCAGCGTGTGCTGAGGCCTTTACTTTTGTGGGGTGGCTGATGGGGCTCGAACCCACGACAACAGGAATCACAATCCTGGACTCTACCAACTGAGCTACAGCCACCACAAAACTTTAAATTCTTTGATTTTTACGAGTTGCTTGGCGCACCCGACAGGAATCGAACCTGTAACCTACGACTTAGAAGGTCGTTGCTCTATCCGGTTGAGCTACGGGAGCTCTGCAAACACTTCAAGTTTACTGCGTTTAATTCTGGTCGGGGCGGTGGGATTCGAACTCACGACCACCTGGTCCCAAACCAGGTGCGCTACCGGGCTGCGCTACGCCCCGACTAGAGAGGCCGAACTATACGGATGGCCGCGCAGGTCGTCAAGCCCATTTTGAAAAAATAAGGTAAAAATTTAAAAAACGTCCAAAAAAACGTCGATCAATGCGAAAATCACGTTTTTGCCAATATTGCCGGAGTATCCCCGATGACAGCCCAGATTCTTGATGGTAAAGCCATTTCCCAGGAAATTGTTCGTGAAGTGCGTACCAAAGTTGATGCACGGGTTGCTTCCGGCAAGCGTGCGCCCGCGCTGGCGGTGATTCTGGTTGGCTCTGATCCGGCCTCGCAGGTGTATGTGGGTAATAAAAAACGCCAGTGCGAAAACGCCGGCATTACTTCACTGGCTTACGATCTGCCTGCTGAAACCAGCGAAGAAGAAGTATTGAAACTGGTGGCCGAGCTCAATCAGAATGATGATATAGACGGCATTCTGGTGCAGCTGCCGCTGCCAAAACATATCGATGCCGACAAAGTGATCGAACTGATCGACCCGATCAAGGACGTTGACGGTTTTCATCCCTACAATATCGGCCGCCTTACATTGAAGATGCCTTTGCTGCGTCCATGTACGCCACGCGGTGTAATGACTTTGCTGGAAAAAACTGGTATTGATCTGGTGGGCAAAGATGCAGTGGTGATTGGTGCCAGCAATATCGTGGGCCGCCCACAAGCGCTCGAATTGCTGCTTGCCCGTGCGACGGTGACGGTTTGCCACAGCAAAACCAAAGATCTGGCGGCCAAAGTGGCTGGCGCGGATGTGGTGGTGGCCGGTGTGGGTATCCCGAATTTTGTGAAGGGCGAATGGATCAAGCCGGGCGCGGTGGTGATCGACGTGGGTATCAATCGTCTGGACAGCGGCAAGCTGTGTGGCGACGTTGAATTTGATACCGCCAAAGAGCGTGCCAGCTGGATTACGCCGGTGCCGGGCGGTGTGGGTCTGATGACGGTGGCGACGCTGATGCAGAATACCTATGACGCTTGTGTGAATCGCTGCAAGTAAGGTGTGAGGAGTAAGGGGTGAGGTGTGCCCCTTGCTTCAGAGCGATTGAAATCTCACACCTGACCCCTTACCCCTCACTCCTCACAAGGTTTTAGTAATGGCATATCAACTCGCAAAACCCCTGTTATTCATGATGGAAGCCGAGCGCGCGCACCATGCGGCGTTTAAAGGGCTGGGCTTGCTCAATAGCATGGGCTTTTTGCGCTCATTGACGCCCACCGTGCCGAATAATCCGGTGACCGTGATGGGCATCGAGTTTGCCAACCCGGTGGGGCTGGCGGCGGGGCTGGATAAAAACGGTGATTACATTGATGTGCTGGCCGAGCTGGGTTTTGGTTTTCTCGAAATCGGTACGGTGACACCGCGCCCTCAGCCGGGCAACCCAAAACCGCGCCTGTTCCGCCTGCCTGAAGCGCGCGGCATTATCAACCGCATGGGGTTTAATAATGGCGGGGTGGATAATCTGCTGGAAAATGTTACCCAGGCCCAGTATCGCGGTGTACTCGGTATCAACATTGGCAAGAACGCAGATACCCCTATTGAAAAGGCTGCGGATGATTATCTGATTGGCCTGCGCAAAGTGTACTCGGCGGCCAGCTATGTGACGGTAAATATCTCCAGCCCGAACACCAAAAATCTGCGCCAGCTGCAGCAAGGTGACGAGCTGGGCGATTTGTTGTCCCAGTTAAAAGCCGAGCAGGAAAAGCTGGCCGATCAGCATGGGCGCTATGTACCAGTGGCGGTGAAAATTGCGCCTGATCTGGATAGTCATCAAATCGAAGAGATTGGCCGTTTGCTGATTGAAAACCGTATCGACGGCGTGATCGCCACCAACACCACCTTGTCGCGTACCGGCGTGGAAAATCTGCGCCACGGCCAGGAAGCTGGCGGTTTGTCGGGCGAGCCGGTGCGCGCCAAATCAACGACGGTCATTCGCGAGCTGGCGCAAGTGCTCGATGGCGCGCTGCCGATTATTGGCGTGGGCGGCATTATGTGTGGCGACGATGCGGTGGAAAAAATCCGCGCCGGTGCCGATCTGGTACAGGTGTATAGCGGGCTGATTTATGAAGGCCCGCATCTGGTCGGCGATTGCGCCGATGCGATTGCCAGCCTGCAAGCCAGCCGCTAGTACCGCGCTGATCAAGGCGCAAACGGATAACAATTTATACCTTTTGCGTCTTTCTAAATAAGCTTTATTCATTTATTGGATAGAAGCTTGAATGTTATATTGTTTTTTTGATTAAGCTCGGGTGCAATTGCCCCGGCTCTTGGTACAATGCCAAGCCATTACGTGCGCGGTAGTAGGGTGCTTGCCCGGCGCATGCAATCAATCTCCTTGGTGAGTAAAGTATGGATTTCAGTCATTACCTGCTGCTGCTTGTTGGGGCGGTATTGGTCAATAACGTCGTGCTGGTGCGGATTCTGGGGCTATGCCCCTTTATGGGCGTGTCCAAAAAGCTGGAGGCTTCCATCGGCATGGGGCTGGCCACCGCTTTTGTGCTGACGCTGGCTTCGGGCACCTCATGGATGATCGACCAGCTGCTGCTGGCCTGGCATCTGGAATACCTACGCACGCTGGCTTTTATTGTGGTGATTGCGGCGATTGTGCAATTTACCGAGATGTTTATTCATAAATCCAGCCCGGTGCTGTATCAGGCCTTGGGGATTTATCTGCCGCTGATTACGACCAATTGCGCGGTGCTGGGTGTGCCGCTGATTAATTCCACCGCACGGCACAATCTGCTTGAATCGCTGGTGTTCGGTTTTGGCTCGGCGGTGGGTTTCTCGCTGATTCTGATCCTGTTTGCCGCGATGCGCGAAAGGATGGAAGGCGCCGATATTCCGCAGGCGTTTAAAGGCACGCCCGCTGCATTTATTACTGCTGGCCTGATGAGTCTGGCGTTTATGGGTTTTGCAGGGTTGGTGAAATGAGTTTCTTGCTTGCACTGGCCGTGATGGCTGGTTTGGCGCTGCTACTGGGCGCAATTCTGGGCTTTGCCGCGATCAAATACAAAGTGGACGAAGACCCGCTGGTCGACAAAATCGACGCGATTCTGCCGCAAACCCAATGCGGCCAGTGTGGTTTTCCGGGCTGTAAACCGTATGCCACGGCCATTGCCAACGACGAAGCCGAAATTAATCAGTGCCCACCCGGCGGCGAGGATGGTATCCGCAAGCTGGCTGATCTGCTGGGTAAAGATTTTGTGCCGTTTGACGATGGCGGAGGCGCGGCCGAAAAACCGCGCGCCGTGGCCGTGATCCGGGAAGACATCTGCATTGGCTGTACCTTGTGCATTCAGGCTTGCCCGGTTGATGCCATTGTGGGTGCAGCCAAGCATCTGCATACCGTGATCGAATCCGAATGCACCGGCTGCGAGCTGTGCTTGGCGCCTTGCCCGGTCGATTGTATTGATCTGGTCACCATTGGCGAGAACGTTAATACCTGGAAGTGGCGTTACCCCGTAATCCAGCTCAAACAAGTGAAGGCGGGGGCATAAGCTATGGAAACCATTCGCGAAATTTTCCCTTTCCACGGCGGCGTACATCCGCCGGAAATGAAAGATTTATCCAACCACACGCCGATTGCGCGCGGCCCCTTGCCGCAACGGCTGGTGATTCCGCTGCAGCAAAGCATCGGTAATCCGGCCAAAGCAGTCGTTAGCGTCGGTGATCTGGTGCTCAAAGGGCAGACGATTGCCGTTGATGATGGCAATGTGTCCGTTGCCGTCCATGCGTCGACCTCAGGTAAAGTGGTGGCGATTGACGCGCAGCAGGTGGCGCATCCTTCAGGTTTGGCCGAATGGTGCATCACCATTGAAAGCGATGGCCGCGACGAATGGATTGCACGCGAGCGTTTTGATTGGAAAGCGGCTTTAGAGCGCGGCGATAGCAAAGCCATCCGGGATTACTTGCAGGATATGGGCGTGGTTGGTCTGGGTGGCGCGGTGTTTCCATCGCACCTGAAGCTAGCAGGCCGCGACGCACTCGATACGCTGATTATCAATGGCGCCGAGTGCGAGCCCTATATCACCTGTGACGACAGGCTGATGCGCGAGCGCGCGATTGAAATCGTTGCCGGCATTTCGATTGTGCGCAAATTGCTCAATGCCAAAGAAGTCCTCATCGGTGTTGAAGACAATAAACCAGAAGCCGTTGCCGCGCTGAACGACGCGCTGAGCAATTGCGGGTTTGCCGCCGAAGTGGTCGTGGTACCCACGCTGTACCCATCAGGCGGCGCCAAGCAGTTGATCAAACTGCTGACCAATAAGGAAGTCCCCAGCGGCGTGCGCTCCACCGATATGGGTGTGCAGTGTTTTAATATCGCCACCGTTTACACCATTTACGCTGCACTCGAATTGGCCGAGCCCGTGATTTCGCGCGTGGTCACGCTCACTGGCGCGGTGCCCAAACCGGGCAATGTGGAAGCGCTCATCGGCACGCCGATCAATGATCTGCTCGCTTTTGCCGGTGTAGGACTGGATTCAAACGCTGGCGCAGGCCTCCCCGATTGCATTTATGGCGGCCCGATGATGGGCTTTACGCTGCCATCGACCCAGGTCGGGCTGACCAAGGCGGGTAACTGCATTATCGCCATGGACGAGCAGCAGTTCCCTGAAAAACCGCGTGAAATGCCGTGTATTCGCTGTGGCGAATGCGCCGTAGCCTGCCCGCAGGAATTGCAACCGATGGATTTGTACTGGTTTGCCCGCGCCAAGAATTTTGGTAAGGCGCAGGAGTGGAATCTGTTTGATTGCATCGAATGCGGCGCGTGTGCGTATGTCTGCCCGTCGAGCATTCAGCTGGTTGATTACTATCGCTTTGCCAAGTCTGAGATTTGGGATGCCGAACGCGCCAAAAAATCGGCCGATCTGGCGCGCGAACGCCACGAATTCAAGCAATTCCGTGAAGAGCGCGAAAAAGAAGAAAAAGCCGCCAGACTAGCCGCAAAAGCGGCCCCCAAACCTGCCGCTGCAGCAACGACCGCTAACCCGGCCGATCAGGCCGCAGCAGACGACAAAGCCGCCAAAATCAAAGCGGCCATGGCGCGTGCTGCCGCGAAAAAAGCCGAAGAGGGTGCGGCCGCAGCACCACCAGCGTCACCAAATTCGGACTCGAAAATCCCCAATTTTGTTAGCCCGGAAAAGGCCGCCAAAATCAAAGAGAGCATGGAAAAACGCGCCGCTGAAAAAGCCGAGCTTGAAGCACTAAGCCCCGAGCAACGCGCTGCGCGTGATGCCGAGCGCGCAGCCAAAATCGAAGCGGCCAAAAAAGCTGCGGCCGCCAAAAAAGCCGCTGCTGCAAATACCGAGGGGGGGGGTGCGGCTGAAGGCGATTCTGCACCTGATTTAGCAGGCAATACCCCTGTAGCTGAAAAGCCGGCGATTGATCCGGACAAAACAGCGAAAATTCGTGCCGCAATGGCAGCGGCTGCAGCTAAAAAGGCGGCCAAAGAAGGCGGAGCACCAGCGCCTACAGAGGCCGCTGTAGAGGCTCCGGCAGTAGAGCCTGCTGCTGAAGTAGAAAAACCAGCCATTGATCCGGAAAAAGCGGCGAAAATTCGCGCTGCAATGGCAGCGGCTGCGGCTAAAAAAGCAGCTAAAGAAGGTGGCGCACCAGCGCCTACACCCGAGCCCGCTATAGAGGTTCCGGCGGTAGAGTCTGCTGCTGAAGCAGAAAAACCTGCAATTGATCCGGAAAAAGCGGCGAAAATTCGTGCGGCAATGGCGGCGGCTGCAGCCAAAAAGGCAGCCAAAGAAGCTGGCTTACCAGCTACAGCACCTGAGCCTGCTGCTGAGACTGCGGCGGCTGAATCAGGCGCAGCGCCTGAAAAACCAGCGATTGATCCAGAAAAAGCTGCAAAAATTCGAGAAGCGATGGCCGCAGCCGCCGCTAAAAAGGCGGCGAAGAAAGCAGCCGAAGACGAGGGTAAGGCATGATTCGTACATCGCCGCATTTTATAAAACCAACGCCACTGCAAGTGGTGATGTTGAAAGTCGCCGGCGCCTTGCTGCCCGGCATTGCCGTGTATTGCTATGTCTTTGGTGCGGGCATTTTGCTGCAGCTTTTGCTGGCGACTGTCACCGCGATTGCCACCGAAGCGGCTTGCCTGAAATTGCGCAATTATCCGATCAAACCGTTTATCACCGATGGCTCGGCGATTGTGACTGCCTGGCTGCTGGCCTTGTCGCTGCCGCCGTTATCGGCGTGGTGGATGATTGTGCTGGCCACTGTGATTGCGATTGGCTTGGCCAAGCATTTATATGGCGGGTTGGGGCAAAATCCGTTTAATCCGGCGATGATCGGTTTTGCCGTGATGATTGTGTCGTTCCCGGCACAAATGGGGCGCTGGAATGCACCGCTGTCATTGCCGAATGTTGATTTGAATACCTGGCAGCAGTTTGGGTATATCCTCACAGGTCAACTGCCACAAGGGTTGGCGTTCGATACCCTAGCCTCGGCCACGCCGTTGGATGCAGTAAAAACCGCACTGATGCAATCGCATGCGATGAGCGATATTTTGGGTGGTGCGATTTTCCAGGCTGGCGTTTTCCCCAGTGAAATGGGCTGGATTGCCGCCGCCTATTTGCTCGGCGGGCTATTTTTGCTGCAACAGCGGGTGATCCAGTGGCAGCTGCCAGTGGCTTTTCTGGCTGCATTGGCGGCGTTCTCAAGCGTGTTTTATTTGCTGGACCCGGCGCATTACATCAGCCCGGTTTTCCACCTGTTTAGTGGCGCGGCGATACTCGGGGCTTTTTTTATTGCGACCGACCCGGTGACTGCACCCACTACGCCACGCGGGCGTTTGATCTATGCGGCGCTGATCGGCTTGCTCACCTGGCTGATTAGGACTTATGGCGGCTACCCCGATGGCGTGGCCTTCGCCGTGATCATCATGAATATTGCCGCGCCGTTTATCGATCAGTACACGCAACCAGCGGTCTTTGGCCGTAAAACGGCTGCACCCGCCAAAAAAGGGACGTAAACCATGAAAACCATGATGCAGAATGGCGTTCGTGGCGCGCTGACTTTGCTGGTGTTTGCGGTGGTTTTCACCGCGCTGATGGCGGGCACGTATGCGCTGACCAAGGATATTGTTGCCAATAACGAAAAGGTCGCCAAAGTGGCGCTGATTGCGCAAGTGTTGCCCAAGGGCAGCTTTGACAATGACATCCTGGCCGATGCCATTGCGCAGGATGCGGCCACGAAGCAGCGGCTGAACGCCGAGCAGGGCGCGCAAATTTACCCGGCCAAAAAAGGCACCCAGACTGATGCTGTGGTTATCGAGACGATTGCCCCTGATGGCTACTCGGGCAAGATCAAGCTGCTGGTTGGCGTGGCCAAAGATGGCTCGCTGCTGGGTGTTCGCGTTGTGGCGCACAAGGAAACGCCGGGGCTGGGCGACTATATCGACGTGGCTAAATCGGCCTGGATTCTGGCTTTTGATGGCCAATCGCTCACACATCCCCAGCCAGAGCGCTGGGCAGTGAAAAAAGACGGCGGCGATTTTGATTCGATGGCAGGCGCAACCATTAGTGCGCGCGCCGTGGTCAAGGCAGTGAAAAATACGCTGCTCTATGTTGAAAGTCAGCATTCAGTGCTGTTTGGAGCCTAAGATGGCGATCATTAGCCAAGAAGAAACCCGCACGATTATTCACAACAGCATCTGGAAACAGAATGCCGGGCTGGTGCAGATACTGGGTTTGTGCCCGGTGCTGGTGATGTCGAACAATATTGTCAACGGCGTCTCGCTTGGACTGGCGACCAGTCTGGTGATGCTGATTTCTGGCGCTGCGGTAGCGGCGATTAGGGAATTCATTCCGAATGAGCTGCGTGCGCCAATTTTTATTCTGATCATTGCCGCGCTAGTGACGATGGTTGATTTGTTGTTCAATTCCTACGTGCACGATCTGTATATTGTGCTGGGTATTTTTATCCCGCTGATTACCACCAATTGTATTGTGCTCGCCCGCGCCGAGGCGTTTGCGTCCAAAAATGGCCCGCTGCAATCGGCGCTGGATGGTTTTTTCATGGGGCTGGGCCTGACCGGTGTGCTGCTGGTACTGGGCGCAATGCGCGAGCTGATTGGCAAAGGCACTTTACTCTCGGGCATTGATCTGGTTTTCGGCCCTGCCGCCAAGTCATGGATCATCCATGTCATTCCGGCTGAATACAATTACCAGTTTCTGCTCGCCATTTTGCCGCCCGGCGCATTTATCGGGCTGGGCTTTCTGATTGCCGGTAAGCTCGCGCTCGATCGGCGCGCTGAAGCCAAAGCAAAACAGCAGGCTTTACTGGCCGCAAAGCTGGCGCAGGCGAGTGAATAGTCCGGCTCCGCTGTAAGCTGTCTTTGTTTGTCAAAAATAGCTAAATAGCTGGTTTGAAAAGCAAAAACTGCTGCCTATAGTTGAGAAATGCCCGTTCCATTTCTCCGACTTTGGCAGTGGCTTGCGCATGGCGCACTAGCCTGCCTTTTTAGTATTTCCCAAGCCACAGCGGCCCAAGACACGCCGCTGCGCCTTCGTTTTGCTCCTGAAAAAGATTACGGCCCCTTTATTTTTCAAGACGAGCGCGGCCAGCTGCAGGGTTTATCGTACGATATGCTGCAAGCTTTGCGGCCGCTGGCCAATTTGGAACTCATCAACCTTCCGCCCCGGCCGCTGGCCGAGATTCTGGCGCAAGCCAAGTCGGGTGGGGTCGATCTGGTTTCATCACTGCGCGCCACGTCCGAACGCGCCCAATATCTGGGTTTTACCCGCCCTTATGTTGCTGTCCCTGCCGTACTGGTGCGCAGGCAGGATCGCCCCAGCCAGACCTTGGTGCAATTGAGCGGAGCCAGCATCGCCGTCGGGCGCGGCTATGCTGTTGAGGCCTTTGTACGCGAGCAATACCCCCGCATCAACTGGCTGGCGGTCAGTGATGATCCAACGGCGATGCAAATGCTGGCACGCGGCGAAATCGATGGTGTGGTGGCCGATATTGCCAGTGTGATTTTTATCGCGAAGCAGCGCCAACAACGCAATTGGCGAGTCGAGCAGCATATCGGTTTTGATTATCAGCTCAGTTTTGCTTTTCCACTAAGCCAGCCAGAGATCGGGCTGCGACTGAATCAGGCTTTGCAGCAACTGCCATTGGCGAAAAGGGAGGAGATACTGCAGCGCTGGCTCAGTGCGGACGAGATCGAGCAAGCCAGCCCGATATATCGCCAAGTGCAATGGTTTGCCTTGATTTTGCTCGGCGTCGGTGTGCTGATTGCCATGCGCTATTACTTCAGGAGCCGGCATGCTCGACGCTAAACGGGTGTCAAGCTTCCTGCATGCCGGACTGATTCTTGGTCTGGCTTATTTTGTGCTGGCCTACATGTCCATCAGGCTGTTTGGTCTGGGTGGAGGCATTGCCGTGATCTGGTTTGCCAACGCGGTGGGCACAGCTGGTTTGAGCCGCTATCCGCCCAAGCGCTGGCCGTTATTACTGGCAGCCTTGCTGATGGCGATTATGCTGGCTAACTGGGCTGGAGGTTCACCCTTGAGCAATACACTGCTGTATGCCCCGGGCAATATGGCCGAGATGCTACTGGGGGCGTATTTGTTGCGCATCCGCCAGCAAGAGGCGGGCTATTTTTACAATTTGCGAGGCATGTTCCTGCTGATCTGGCTGGGGGTGATGGTGCCGGTGGCATTTGGCACGCTGGTTTCGGCGACAGTATTTGGTTTGCAGGGAACATTGCCCTTAATCAGCGTGGCCATGCACTGGATTGAAGGGGGTATTATCGGTGGCACCAGCATGTTGCCAGCGGCCTACTGGCTCTATCTGCACGGCTGGCATGGATTGCGCTGGCAGCTAGCGAAAACCAATCTGCCCGCCTTGCTGCTCTTTGCTCTGGCAATTGCTAGTCTGGTGCCGCTGACGCTGCCATTTCCTTTTATTTATATGTCCTTGCCCCTGTTTTATATTGCCTATCGTTGTGGCGTGGCAGGGGTTGTGCTTGCCAACTTGCTGGTCTCGGTCAATATTTGCGTGCAAATCGGTTTGGGTTCTCTGGTTGCGCCACCCACAATCTACAACTGGGGCTATACCCTGTTTTATTTACCGATACTGGCCACGCTGATTCCGCCTTTAATGTTGGCGGTGCTGATGGATATGAACCGCTCTGCATCGGCGGCCTTGGTGCAAAGCGAACGGCGTTATCGTTCCCTCTACCAGCACACGCCAGCCATGCTGTATTCCTGCGATGCCAATGGTCATATCGTGACGGTCAATGAAGTCTGGCTGCGGACGATGGGTTATGAATATGAAGAAGTCATCGGGCAGTTGGCCAGCTCGTTTCTCAGCACCGAACGCGACAGGCTGATCCAGCAGGAGATGCTGCCAAAACTGATGCTCGACGGTGAGTGCCGCAATATCCGCCAGCAATTGCAGAGCAAGCAGGGGCGCAAAATTGATGTCATGATGACCGCTGCGCTGGAAAAAGATGGCGACGATACACCGATCCGCCTGCTGTTTGTGCAGCTGGATATTAGCGATCAGGTTCGCGCCGAGCATTTGGCGTATCACGATACATTAACCCAGTTGCCCAATCGTCTGTTGCTGAGCGACCGGATCGAGCATGCCTGCCAGCAAGGCGGGCGCAACGATCATCCGTTTGCCGTCGTTTTTCTTGATCTGGATTATTTCAAAGAAGTGAACGACGAGCTGGGGCATGAGGTGGGTGATTTATTGCTGATCGAGGTGGCACGCCGCCTAGAGCGGGCTGTGCGTAGCAGCGATACCATCAGCCGCTTGGGCGGCGACGAATTTGTCATGCTACTCAATGGCCTAGGGCCGGGGCAGGAGGCAGAGCAAACGGCCGAGAAAATTCTGCAGGCAATTGCCCAACCGTATTTTCTGGCTGGCCATCAGGTCAGAATCTCGGTCAGCATCGGGCTGGCTTATTTTCCGCAGGATGGCCGTGATGGCGCAACGCTGATGCGGCGAGCCGATGAGGCGATGTATAGGGCGAAGCGGGCGGGTAAAAATTGCTTTGCCAATAGCGATGTAGAATAAAAAAAACCGCAACCTGATTCAGATTGCGGTTTGATGTTTGATCCGAATAAGTACCCAGATCGGCCTTATTACTGAACGATTTGCGCCTTGGCTACCAGTTCTTCAACCATCTTCTGGATGCGCTGGCCTTGCAACTGCTGTTCCAGTTGTGGTTTTACTTCTTCAAAAGACGGGCCTTTGGCTTCGCGTACGTCGTCCAGCTTGATAATGTGGAAGCCAAACTGTGATTTCACTGGGTCTGAAATCTTGCCTTTAGGCAGTTTTTCCAGCGCACCGCCAAACTCTGGTACGAAGTTTTTCGGATCAGCCCAGCCCAGATCGCCACCGTTGGCTCCAGAGCCTTTGTCCATTGATTTGGCTTTGGCCAGCTCGTCAAATTTCTTGCCTTTTTTCAGGTCGGCCAGAATGGCTTTGGCTTCCGCTTCGGTCGCTACCAAGATATGGCGTGCTTTGAATTCCTTGCCGCCAAAAGTGACTTTGATTTTGTCATATTCTTTGCGCAGATCCGAATCGGTCAGCGGGTTGGCTTTGACGTATTGATTCACGAAAGCGCCAATGATGATGCGCTGTTTGAGCATTTCCAGTTGCGCCAGCGCTTCCGGATTTTTATCCATGCCTTTTTTCAGTGCTTCTTGATAAACCACTTCGTTCTTGATCAATTCGTCTTTGATTTTTGCGCGCAGCTCGGGTGAATCTTTTTGGCCGCGTTGTGCCAGCTCGCTGGCAAAAGCATCTGATTTTGCTTGTGGAATGGCAACGCCATTGACGGTGGCCACAGTACCTGCCGGAGCAGCAAAAACACTAGCTGACAAGCTAGCAGCAGCAATGGCCAGAGCCAGACGGTTTGCTTTAAACATGCGATTTCCTTCGTTCAAAATAGCCAACATCAAAATTCATCCGGCGTTAAAGCACGGATACTCAGTGCATGTATACGATGCGGAATCAGATCAGATAAGGGCTGGTAGACCATACGGTGCCGCTCCAGCGTCTTTTTGCCAATAAACGCGTTCGATACAATCGTTAATTCAAAATGCCCACCGCCACTGGCTGCGCCAGCATGCCCCGCGTGGGTGGCGCTATCGTCGAAAAGCTCAATGTTTTCAGGCGCTAGGGCGGCCAAACGGGTGCGGATTTCGTCGGCGATGCTCATCATACCAGACTCTTAGGGCAAAACATGACGGAAAGGTTTTACCATGACTTGGGTAAAAATGCCATGTGTGGTGTAAGGATCTTCACTCGCCCAGTGCTCGGCGGCAGCCAGATCATCAAATTCGGCCACAATCAGGCTGCCGGTAAAACCTGCCGGGCCCGGATCGACATTGTCGATGGCCGGAAATGGGCCGGCCAGAATCAGACGGCCTTCGTTTTTCAGAATTTCCATTCGCGCCAGATGTGCTGGGCGCACAGCCAGACGGTCAGTCAGTGAGTCGGCTTTATCGGTGCCGATGATGGCGTATAAAGGCATGGTATTTCCTTGCGCTGTTATTTGGGGTCGGTCGGGGTGTCGGCTTCAGGCTGGATATGGCGGGACAGATACAGACTTTGCACAACCACAAAAACCAGCATGAGTGCAGTAAAACCGAATAATTTGAATTTGACCCAGATCGCTTCGTCAAACTGGTAGGCGACAAACAGATTCACAAAGCCCATCGCGGCAAAAAACACGCTCCAGGCCAGCAATAGCTTGGTCCAGATTGGCCGCTCCAGCGCAATCTGGCCATTCATCAGTTTTTCGATCAGATTTATTTGTTTGAACTGCCACGTGCCCAGCAGGGCCAGTGCAAAAAACCAGTACAAGACTGTGGGCTTCCACAGGATGAAGGTTTTATTGTGGAAAATCAGCGTTGCGCCACCCAGGACGGTAATCAGCGCCAGACTGATCCACAGCATGGTGTCAATTTTGCGATGGCGTACCCAGCTGTAAATGACTTGGCCGAAGGTCGCCACAATCGCGGTGGCGGTGGCAATAAAAATATCCTGGGTATAACTGTAGGCGCCAAAAAACAGCAGGATGGGAAAGAGGTCAAACAGAAATTTCATGCCAATCTACGCCTGATGGAAAGTC